>NZ_JAJDJW010000001.1:290017-647997 GCF_020567645.1 Enterococcus sp. CWB-B31 | reverse complement strand
CGAAAGCCAATGATGCATCATTTTCAATGTCACGATTGGCATATTCAATAACCCCTGTTTTATTGGTTTTGGCGCCATTCAATGCCAGATTGACAGTGATTGCTTCTGAGCCTGGATTACTAAAAATAACAGAAAGGGTCTGTTCCTGACCAGGGGTCATCATTAGCTGATAATAGCCCAGATTCGTGTTTAGTTGATTTTCCGGAAATTCAAGACTATAAGTAAAACCTGCTGCAGAAGGGGATTCCCCTTCTGCAGCTTCCTCTGCTCCCCAAGCAGTTATGTTCGTTGCCGCCACTGTGAAACTCAGCAGAAAGAAACTGATGAACACCTTAAAAAAATTATTTACATTCTTTTTTCCAAAGTCTTTTCTCATTATAATTATCCTCATCATTTTTATTTATAGTGAAAACAAGAGACGTGTTCTATGTATATACATTGATTGAAAAAGTAAGCTGGTAAATAATTACCAGCTTACCCCAATAAAACATAAAACTAATGGTTCTTTATTATGCAGTAGCACCCATTGTCCAAGTAACTGTTGCATTATAAGTATCCAAAGTCATTGCAGATGCAACACTTGCAGGGATAGCCAATTGCACAGAGTTTGCATCTGTTCCAGGAGTACCTGCTTCAGAAGTTGCGCTTTGACCAAATTCCAATGTCCATAGACCGCTTCCTTCGCCAGCTGCTGCAGAAACAAATGTTTGTGCACCTTCTTCTGTGCTCAATACAACGGATGCCGGAACTGCTGCTGCAATTGTTCCTGTTCCTGATGATGCCAATAGTGGGTTTGTGTATGTGATTGATGCGCCATCAAGCGTTGTTGTGCCGTTTGTAAATTGGCTTGTCAATTCACCGGTAATTGTATACCCAGTATACGAACCAGTCACATCACCAAATGATACGATGTTACCACGTGTGTTTGTTCCATCCAATAATTCAAGAGCTGCAGCATTTGCTGAAGTAGTACCAACAGTAATTTGACCAAAATCTAAATCAGATACAGCAATAATCCCTTTACTGATTTCTTCTGGATTTGGAATTACTCCTGGTGTTTCTGGATCAATCCCAGGTCCTTCTGGGTTTTCTGGATCGACGATGTTATCTGGACCACTTGGATCAATTTTACCTCCGACAACTTCTACAGTGCCTCGTGAATCTAGTGACTTTTCGTCAGCACTTGCTGCTGCTGATCCTACTGTTGCTGCTCCGATTGTTGCTACTAACGCTACTGCACATAATTTTCTTAATTTCATTTTTTGTTCCTCCTAGATTTTGTGTGATATATATACAAATGGAATGACTCCAATTTGCCGAATGTTAAGTGCTGCTTTATTCTGTTGGTGCAGCTTCCAAACTCCACGTTAATGTGGTGGTATATTGAACCGGATAAATGTTAATCGTTTCCGGTACGCTTAATGATACCGCTGAATTACTGTAGCTGGGCTTGTTAAAGATTGGATCAATAATGGCATTGCCATTTTTATCCGTCAACGCAGTCAGAGTGTTCTCCTGATTCGAAGTATTTTCACCTGATGCGCCAAAGGCAATCGTCCAAACGCCTTTCCCTTGACCGCTTCCAGCAACTGCCACGGTATACGCTGTGTTCATTTCGTTGATTGCCAGAGTATCCCGACTAACCGTTGGCGTTTGACTGTTTCCAGCCGAGTTTGCCCAACCATTGCCAAAAGACAATACTGCTCCCTTTAAGCTCTGATCCTCAAGTGTTTGAATGATCGAGCTGGTAAATGGTGTATCCTGAGACAAGGTTAACGACCACCCGGAGGGTTCCGAACGAAAATCACTCACTTGGATATAATACCCGCGAGCAGCCGTATCACTGTGAAACAGCTGGGCCAATGAATCATACGTTCGATTCGTCTCTGTGATTTCAGCCGCCGCAAAATTCAGACTGGAAACGAAGTCTATTCTGAGATCACCGGTGGTGGATGGTCCTTCACCGGGATTGACTTCGTTCCCCGGCTTTTCCGGATCAACAGGCGGACTGATGTCCTTACCTACCACATTCACAGAACCACTGCCGTCCAGACTGGAGGCGCAGGCCTGTTCTCCAACAGCTGCCGTCATACCGGCGAAAAGAAGCAGAGCAAGCGAACACTTGAAATAAGTAATAAGTTTCATAGCTCCTCCTTCTTTCTCCGACGGAAGAGAAGGAAGGCGATCAACGCCGCGATTAGACCTGCTCCCATCAAGCTGTACTTTTGTACGATTTCACCTGTGCTGGGAAGGGTTCCTCCTCCTTGTGGTTTTGTTGCTGTTGCTGCACGGCTGCTGGAAGTTTGCGTTGGTTCAGCAGTCGATGATTCCGGTAGTGATGATTCTGTTGTTGACGGCTCTGTCGTTGAGGACTCAATAGTCCCCTCATAAAATGTAATTTGTCCTTTACTGTTGACTTGCCCTCCAGCACCCATTGTTGCCAGTGCAGTTGGCGAGAACCCAGCTATACCAACCAGGAACAGGGCAAGACTCAGGAGGAAAGCTTTTCTTATATTCATTTTTTTCCTTCCCTTCTACGGTTGTCCAGCCATGATTGTCCAAGTCACTACACCAGAATAGGTACCGATACTTGACACCGTGGTTTTAGTTGGGTCTGCAACTAATTTCAATCCAGGATCTGCTGACGTATCGCCCCATGTGCCAGTAACATCAAAGGTACCGCCAGAGGCATTGGTATAAATAGGCTGATTGCCGGAATCCAATGTTAGAGAGATTTCCTCTCCCGCACTGTCCACATACCAAAGCGCTTCGTTCATTACAGAACCTGTTTCATCATTTTTCATGTTTGTAGTTAATGCGGCATACAATGTCCAGCCATCGGCTTGATTGGCACGAGTATCTGTAACTACCAAATCACCATCGGTGCTTGGATTGTCTACCCGCTGCACCTTCGCATTGTACGTGATGCTGCCAAAGTCAACGGTTGACGGGGCTGATTTTAGAAACAGCTGCCCTGTGACTTTATAGGTCACCGTTTGTGCAGTCTCTGTAATAGAGAAATTGGTTTCATTCTCCGGTCGCACACTGATCTCATACCCTGCTGTTTCCAGCGCTGTCAGCTGATCCTGAACCGCTTGGAACTCACTGCTGGTTAAGTCAATCACATCCCCCACATTTAAAGCAGTATCAATGGTTTGACCTTCCCCAATTGTCAGGGTATAGCCGGATAATACTGTTCCGCTCTCATCTTCAAACTGAACGGTCAGTACAGCATCCATGTTGATGACAACGACCTGAATCGTTGTTGTTAATGGCGTAGACAACCCTGTTTCTGCGTTTGCCGGCACCGTTAACGTCACCACATACGGCGTATCCGGTTGTAAATTACCGTACTCATTCAAACCGCCAAAATCACTAACCTGAACATACTCTGTTAAATCAGTGAACGTACCATTAGCAATATTAAATGCTTCCGGCTGACTGTTCGCCAGAATATATGCTGCTAATTCTGCATCTGTCAGGTCTCGAATATCGACATAAGCTACTTCTAAATCATCGGCAGTAATACCTGAAGCTTTTTCATAAACAATTAATGTCGCTTCAATCACTGCTGTATTCGGTGCAGCATTGCCGTCTGCATCTGTGGCCCGATCCGATACATTGATTTTAATGGTGTGTGTGCCTACAGTGTTTCGTTGGATCTCAGCTTCTGCTTCATCCGTATAGGCATAATCAAAGCCGGTATTGATTGGACTGGTATCCGCTGCATCCTTCACGAACGCACTTGGATCAGGCAGATCATCTCCCTGACTGATATAGAAAGTCACCGGTGTAGCTGTAGGCGGCGTCTTATCCAAAACAACCTGTGTCGGTTCTTCTGATTTCAGATTGGCGAACCCATACGCATGGATGACATTTCCAGCAGTGAAATAATTTCCAGAGCTGATTGTGTACGACCAGTTGCCGTCACTGTCCGCCTGAACAGTAAAGTTATCCCGCGTTTCCTGCGCCATTCCGGTATCTTCAACGGGTGATTCAATCGTATCATTAACCCCTTTTTCTTTTGCGGAAGTCGTCCCGTTCAGTGCTTCTTCCCAAAGTCGAATGTAGGTGCCCGGAACTGCATACCCATACACTGTATACGAACCCGGATCATCTGGATTATCATTCGAGATACTATGAATGGAGACATTTGGATCTGGAATTCGGGTAAACAGCACACGCTGTTGTCCTCGAGTTGTAAAGTTTTCCTTAAAGCTGTTCAGTGTAGCATTTGTCATAGAGTTGGCAGAGGTTATCGTTGGATTATAACTGTTCCCATAACGAAGTACCATACTTGACATTGGTACATAATCAAAATCGTAACCGGTGTCTGCTGTTGTCCCGCCGCTCATGTTATTCAAATTCCATTGAAAAACATTTTGTACCGAAACTTCTAGACTTCCTCCAGAATAGATCAAACCATTATTTGTACTGGTACCATTTGTTAGTGTAGATACTCTCTGTAAGTTCACTCTTTCAGCATCTGAAAACTGGAAGGTCGAGCCTGATCCGCCCATATAGATAAGGCGCTGATCATTAGAAGTACTGTCACTTTGAATATCAAGTGTACCTTCCCTCGCAATAACAAATGATACATTATTGTTGGAATAAATCATGTGGCTGTTAGAACTTCCCATATTGGTCCCATTAACGTTCAAAGCGCCATTTACATTAATGGACCCGCCACCCATATAAATAGCATTTTGAGTATTTCCGTTCCCATTTGTACTATTAGCAGTCTGTAAAATATTTACTTCTGCACCTTTACTGACATCAATTGCAGCAGAAGCGGAATTAAGACTGATAACTGCTTGCTGACTAGTATGGTTCGAGGTTAAATTGACCACTGAATCCTCACCAATAGAGATACTTCCACCTCTTAAACTAAATACAGCTGCGGTACCTTCTCCAGAGGTCTCAGGACCATTCCTAACTGCGTCCATCTGAACATTTTTTCCTATTACCATATCTCCGCCAGACCATAAATCAACAACAACCCCGCCGATTGAAGAAAGAAATATTGTAGAATCATCTTCAAAGGTTACATTTGAAACACCAATTGTTTGGTTACGGCTGTTATTCACTCGCCAGTAAGAAAAATCGGTACTACCATCATAGTTAGCCCCATCTGATCTCAATGGATTACCATCTTTCCCAACTGAGCGATAATATTCCTGCTGTTCTAGATGGATATTTCCACCAAAATAAAGTGTAGAGGCTTCTGCCTGAACGAATTGTGCTCCATAATCGGTAACATCCACAAAACGCTGCCAACACTCACGTTCGTATACATCACTTAAATCCTGAATTTCAATAGGTCCCCAATAATTTCCATGGAAGAAATTGATATTCTGATAGGTTTGATGCCATCGTAAGTTAAAACCACTACCATCATTTAACGTAGAATTAAGAGTACATAAAGTAACTGTACCGAAATCCATGGAGTAGCCATTACCTTCAAGAGTAAATGCTCTTGCCGCACCACTGACATTGGTATATAAGAAGGTCGTTCCGCCAGATGAGTTACTCATACTATTAGTGGTAAAGATATTTGTTGCAACATTGTTGATGTTCGGTAACTGATAATTTAGATTTGTTGTTCCTGCTGGAAACACAATATCATTCGCTAAATTAATCTCCGTTACGCTGCGATTTGCGTAAGCCAAGAAAAATGTGATCATGTCATTCACCGATTTAATATGAACAAAGTTCTCACCATAGGTCAGTCTTGAGTTGCTCAAATAAGACGTCATACCTTTTCCAGCTTCTGCCTGAGGCAACACAGGATAATAAAATGGTGCGTAAGGATTTACAGACTTAACCGTAATGTTTTGCAGCGTAATATCCCAGTAACTAGAAGTATTCGTTGCTGCATTTGTAAAGCCGATTGCTAAATTTCCAAAGTCAAAGGTATATCCATTTCCATCAATAACCAGTGATCTGGAAATTGCAGCCTTGCTGACAAACAAAAAAGCATTGCCGGCAGCAAGATTCACAGAATCTTTATCAAACAGACCTTCATAGTTATTGAGTGTGCCTGTAAGTTGGATATCATTTGCTAATGAAATCGTTGTGATACTTGAATCAGCTAAGGCTTCAACAAATGTTTGCCAGTCCGTGACTTCTGCCGTACCGGCTGCAAGCAGAT
Organism: Enterococcus sp. CWB-B31; assembly: GCF_020567645.1. Classification (NCBI taxonomy): domain Bacteria; kingdom Bacillati; phylum Bacillota; class Bacilli; order Lactobacillales; family Enterococcaceae; genus Enterococcus; species Enterococcus sp. CWB-B31. Next base: position 641,846 of record NZ_JAJDJW010000001.1, on the reverse strand, counting down.
TTACTGCTCTCTTCTCCACCGGAAAAACAGCACTTTCTTCTGTCTCTTTTTCAGCTTCTTCCTGAGTTTGAGAAGTTTCTGTCTGCTCTTTCTCCACATCATTTCTCAGCATGCTGCTGTCTGCTGTTGGTAACATATCCTGCTGCAATAAATCTGTTCCGCTGGAGCTTATTTCAGTTTTAACAGCCTCTTCATTCGCCTTAATCGGAGTACTCAAGGTCCACTGGAATACTAAACCTGTAAGTGCAATAGACAAAACAGCTGTCAAACTTTTTTTCCCGATTTTCATATTTTTTCAACTCCTCCCCTTTTCTATTTTGTGTGTGTCGGACAGCACACTATATTTCATTTTTCTGACTATCCAATTCTATCCTTCTAATCCACTGGAACACTTTCCTCTCATACCTCTTATTCTTTACCAGAATAAATCCGATTTGATATTGGTATACGTGATTATTTATTTGTCCCAGTCTTATAGTAAGATGATCTAAATTTGTGATAGCAGAAAAAGTGAAACCAAATTATTCATAAAACAACTATCAATGTGCAGCTGAATTACCCAGAAACTACGAATTACTTTTAAAAGATAATTCTTTTTAATTCAGGCTCAGCATATAGCCCTTTGATCGAACCGTTTTGATAATGCTAGAGCTAACATTCTGCAATTCCAGTTTTTCTCTTAAATGGAAAATCAAATTTGCCACCCGATATTTGGACCCTTTATAAGCATCGTCCCAAATATTCTCATAAATTTCTTTATAAGAAAGCCCTTGAGACTGATGCTCATACAGAAGGGACAATAGTTTAAATTCGAGGCGGGTTAACGTAACTTCTGTCCTCTCTTTACCGATTTGGACACTCAAGTTATTCGGCAACAATTTGAAATGACTAACTGCCCCCGATTGTACTTCCTCTTTTGAATCCAGTGGTTTATCATTCTCTGTTCCGCTTGCTTTTTTTTGACGATTCAGCAGATTTTTTATTGTCAGAGTCATCTCCTCCGGTTCATTTTCATTGCTAAAAGTTCCATCCGCACCTAAATGAAGATAGATAACTTTTTGAACAGCTGTTGGTTTTTCTGACAATACCCAAATAAATGAATTTGATCGTTCTCTAATTTTCATTATGATGCCGCACGTTTCACTTAAATTCTTTTCATTTTCTTTCAAAAGAACACCATCCAGATCTGAAAGAATCGTATCCATGTTGTTCACATCTACTGTAACTAATTTGTACTGATTTCTGCCAAGCTTCTCGACATATGTACGCTCAAATTCCTCTACCGGTTGGGTTATCCCTATGTTGTACATACTGATTCCTCCTCACTTCATTTCTGTTTGATGTATATTTTCTTAAAAAGTTATCTAGCAATACACCATAACATCAAAAATTTCCTGCAATACTTTTTTACGTTTAGATAGTATAATTATGTCATGGAACTAGTTCTTCCAAGAAAAATCACTGCTTCTGCATATCTGACAGGAGTTCCTGTCAGATATGACCAAAACAGTGACGGCTTTAAAATCAGTTTTATTTGCTTCTGTTAAATTGTTCCAAGTCAATCAAATTCATTGCTTCTTTTCGTTTTTCCCAAAATGAATCCGTATAGGTATCCAGTGTTAATTTAATGGACGTGTGTCCAAGTATTTTACTTAATGATGCAATATCTGCTCCATTTTCTACACATCTGGTAGCAAATGTATGACGAAGACAATGGAAGTTGATATTTCTGATACCGGTATACTTTAGAAGTTTTTTGAAGTGATAATTAATCACCCTGGGCTCAGTAAAGCTTTCAGAGCAGGAAACAACATACTCTGAACAACTGCTCTTTTTTAGTTTTACCAAGTAATTTTTGAGGTTTACAGCCAGTGGAATTTTACGTAGTGAACTTTTTGTTTTTGGCTCTCCCATAATAATCATCGTTGTATTCTGATTATCCGGGTCTGGAATTCGCTGAAGAGTTCGATTCACAGAAATAATTTCTCTTGTAAAATCAATATCCTCCCACCTTAACCCGCTTATCTCTCCAATCCTCATCCCGGTTGCCAGACTGATGATTACAGCTGAATAATAGGTATTTCTAAAGGCGGCTTCTTCAAGTGCCTTTTGTTCTTCTACAGACAAGGACCGAATACCCTTTCTTTTAATAGAAGGAAGTACAATATTTTTATAAGGATATTTATTTAGATGTCCGTTAACAACAGCATAGTTCAAACTGTTCTTTAAGATAGTCAAAATAGTTTTAACCATATTAATAGAGTAGCCCTGGGATAGTAAAAATTCAATAAGTGCCATAACATCGGTTCTTTCCAGCTGGTTCAATTTTTTTCTGCCTAGAAAAGGAATAATATGATTTCTAATTTTTGATTCATAACTTGACCAGGTTGAAGGCTTTACTCTATTTTTAACCACTTTATGAAGCCAGTAAGTGAACCATTCAGAAGTAGTTCCTGAATAAATAGTTTTATTACTGTCAATAAATTCCGATTGATATTTAATTAATTTTTCTTTTACTTCACTGTATCGTTTACCATAGATATACCCATATATGAGACGATTTTCTTTATTTCTTGATTTTTTATACCTGCCTTCCCATCGTCCATCTTTTCTTTTATAAATATTTTCACCTTTTCTTGACAAGCTCCTTCACTCCTAATATTGACTGATTTTTTGACGGCTCAAAAAGTATTGGAAAAGTACAACCACAATAAAAATATATTATGAAAACAAAAAAGATTCTCATTTTTTTCATGTTTTATCAAAAAAATTGAAAAAAATTGATTGATTTTAAGATTTACTATGACTAAAATTTAGAGTATAGTTAAATTTATAAAAATCACATTTATTTTTCAAAAGATATATATTTTTATTCTATTTTTTATTTCTTGGAAGAACTAGATACAAGAATATTTATCAATTAACTTTTTAATTAATTGACTGATAGTGTTATTTATTTTTTTTAAATTAAAACTGGTATAAGTTCTCTAAAAAACTGAACTTACATCAGTTTTTTAGTTGTGTCTTCCTGAAAACAAGATAAGTATTTCACCAGAATACATTTGAAAAATACTGGTTATATCATCTTATCATTCCTATTTTTTTACTGCTCGTAATTGTCTCCTTTCCTATTTAATCAGATTAAATATTCTTCACTTTTTTGCCGAATCTTCATTTTTAATTAAAAAAAACCTCCTTGATTTCTGATTTTTCCCCTACTAAAGTGTAAGCGTAACTCAAATTTTTTTCTAGTTTTTATCCATCAATTCTATTAAAAATTTCTTTTTTAGTAAATTTAGGTTTATTGTCAAATGATGTTGATGAAAAGAATTCCATAAAATAATATCGAATCTAGAAGGAAAAATCCCTCCCTAGATTTTTTATTCGGTTGAAATAACAGCATACCAAAACAAAGGTTGGTTCTTAGATTGAAATCATGCTCGCTTCTATTGTATATTAACTAAAATCTATTTTTTCAAGTATTGTATCTTATTCATCCTGCTCTTTAAAATTTTCTGTCGTATAACTTTTTACAGTTTCTTTCTCAATATTTTTTTCTATCACCTGAGAGATAGTCCCAAGCACACCAGTGTATTGGCCTCCATAATTATTTTGGTTTTCATATTAAATTTCTCCTCTTTTTTAGTATTTTTTTGATTGAAATCAGCCTACTTTATGAACGAAGTTTTCTTTTTTATCTCCTTTGACACTAAATCAAAAAATTGGCTTCTTCCCGAAAATTTCTGTATCAACCTCTATTGAACAGAAATAACTTCAGCAGTTTCAGCCATATACTTACTTAACATTCTAATAATATTCTTTTCTCCATATTTTTTCATCTACTAATATTCTTTCTGTAATTATTCAAATTATTTTTGTATTATTCATAATAATCTCCTCTTTTTTTAGCAGGCCGACCGTCAGCCGTTTTAATTTTTAAACTCAACGAATACCCCAGCTGAATTTAAAAATTAACGTAAGTCTTTCGATAGCTTCTGCTTTGCTTGTTTTTACTTCATTAACTCCCTTGATACAAAAAATGATGTTAATGAACAATAGTAAGCATCTCCTTACGTCATTCCTTCATACAATAAATACTGCGTGCCTCAAAAAAACTGAATGGCTTTCAATGGATACGGATATGTTAAATTCCTTGTTTTCATTGCCTTCTTCAATGACTTCAGCAAAAATAGTTGCCTCCAACATCCACTGTTTCAGCAATACATTTTCTACTTTGAGAGACTGCTCCAGCATCTCAATTTTCTGCTCATCACTTCCTGACGACTGTGTGATCAGAAACTGAACGATTTTATTCAATACACTTAACTCGCTGCTTTCCTGTACAGTCATTTTTACAATATCCATATCTTTCTCAATGATTCTCATGATTACTGCATCCATTATTTCTTCTTTTGATTTAAAATACCCCTTTGACAATTCCGATGACTTTTAAAATATTATTGATGGTTATTTCATTATAACCTTTTTATACAAAAAGCACTTACTAAGTGCTAAAAATTTCATTTTTTCGCACGTTATGATCTTACTAAACTAACATTAACTGCCGCCCTTCCCTTCATCATCTGACAACCGACGGCCTGTCTGTTTATATTTATCTAGTACCTTCAACCTGCTTCTTCATCAACACTTCTTCTCAATTATTTTTCAAAGTAAGTTTTCAGAACTATTAAACTGCTGAAAAAACACCGATAATCTTCAATTTGGAACTAAAAAAAATAGAGACCTATTTTCTCAAGTCTCCATTATTATAAATAACTGATTTTGTTCTACAGCTCTTCCTTAATATTTTCCTTTAATAACAAAGTAAGAACCACGAATCTCACCTGCAAGTTTTGATTTCTGTCGAGCAAATTTGAACTTTCCTTCCAATTCTGCTGGAACTGTAATTCCTTCTGATAATTTAAAACCAACTGCCCGTTTTCCTGTATCATCTGTTGCATACATTACATTCACTTCCAACCCATTTTCATAGAAGACATAGGCAAATTTTGTTCCTTCCGCTTCAAAATGTGCCACTTCCAAAGGTTTATAGGGAAAATGAATCTCCCGTTCTTCCAAAATTTTTTCAATCCATTTTAATGTTTCCGGGTCTTCTTCTGCAGGAACAGTGGTAAATTCAATCTTGTATTTATTCCATAGATAGCGTGCTTCATTTGCTCGCAAGCCGGCCAATGCTTCTGCAGCCGGCGAACTTTCAAGCCCAGTGGCGGCAACTTCTTTGAACTCTACTTTATAAGCCATCTCAATTCCTCTTTTCTATTTATTTCTACTGCTATTATAAAACTGTCCAGGCTTCTCACCAAACATTCTGCTCAAGATATTTTTATTAAGAAAAAAAAGAAATTTTTCATACAAATACTTATTCCTCACTACATTCACATTACTTTTCCTGAGTAACATGGTGTAATTGAGCCTTTTATGCTATGCTTTTTTAGTAAAAAATTTTTTTAAAGGAGAAAATGATGAAAACAAAAAAAATCAAAGCTGGTGCATTAGTTGGTGTTCTTATTGCTGCTGTTGTAAGTATTATCAGTGTCTTTTTGCCGTTGTATTCCTATGGTTCCATGAGTTATTCTTCCTATATTACTGATAGTGGTGGAGAGATTGGCAGAATAGTCATTGCAGGCGTAGGAATTGCAGGGGGATTGGCTCTAATAACAATCCTTACCAAGAAAAACTGGTTGTCCAAGATCACTGGAGTTATCAGCATTCTTGTAGCACTGGGAGCTGCAGTAATGAATGCAGTGATTATGTTTGGTATCAATAAGCTGAGCTATGCAGCCTCAACAGGTATTTATGTCCTCTTTGCAGGAGCTGCACTTCTGTTTATTACAGGAATTATGTCGCTTTCTTCAAAAAAAATTAACGAATAAAATAAGCCGGAATAGAATGTGATTTCTATCCGGTATTTCTTTATCCCCTGTTTACTTCAGTATCTTTCTTAAAACCATAGTCATTAAGTTAATTACTTTAAAGATAGCTTCCTCTATTCTATCAGGGTCTGTGACATTAAGTATGTCTGAGGAATGGCAACAATTTTTTGACAGTTTCTATAAATAATTGAGGCACATCCGTTTGTTCTGTTACGGTTGCCATTGACAATGAGCCTTCTAAGGTATGTGTTTTCGTCTTGTCGCCTGAGCCTAGAAACGGCACAGACGATTCCCTCCAGATAACATCCCCCAACTCATTGTCAATGGTTCGCTTCGCCAACGAACCACCGTAGATCGTGTTTTTTAACGCTCTATTTTCCACAGAAAAATTGTCAAACAAAGTGTAGCCTATTCACTGAGTCCCCTAAAACCGAATAAACGGCGTTACAAAGCCCCTCCATACTTCGAGGATCGAAACGAAGTCCTTCAATTCTTAGTGGCTTTGCCATTTAGAAATTGATGAGATCGAAACGAAGTGTAGTGTAGTGAGACTCGCAGATACAAGACTTTTCCGTAGTAGAAAGTCAGTTAGCAGAATTGCCGGTCTCACTGTTGCAGGAACATCTAATAGGATGGTATGCGAACCGACAATCTTATGAATTAGTACTAATTCATTCCTGTATTAAAAGCTTGCTTCTGCGCTTCTTCGAATACTCGTCACATGGAGAAGCTTTATCACAACTTCTTGCTTTTAATTTAACTCAACTCTTTCACTACAAAATAATCGCCCCATTCAGAGATCACTGCATCTGCCAGCATCTCCTCCAGAATAGCCGTTGAAATCGGTGGCTTCCGGGTAAAGATCAGCTCTTCGGCAGAAGCAGTCTGATTCTGCGCATTGACAAGATAAAGAGCAAATTGAGACTGTTCACTGTAACGCAAAACCCCCAAGAGACCATTTGAATAAAACGGATAAAACTCTCCATAAACCAGCGCTTCCGTTGCTTTACGTTTCTGTGTCCATTCCTGATAACAGGTATAAGCATCTGGATCAATAGCATCCCAAGGGAAAAATTTACGGTTCTCTGGATCTTTTCCGCCAGTCACTCCAGCTTCATCCCCATAGTAGATCGTGGGAACTCCTGGTAAAACAAACATTAATCCGACTGCTAAAGTCAGTTTGGAAAAATGATTGTCCAGCAAGGTCGCAATCCTTTCACTGTCGTGTGTGCCAATGTTATTCAAGTTATTGGCAAAAATATCTGCAGGATAATTTTCCTGAAGGACAGTCAGCTTTTCTGCTGCCTCTTGTGCTGAATGTTTTCCTAAAAGAAGGCTCAGAATAATATCACGAAACGGGTAGTTCATCACACCATGAAGGCTGTTTCCGAAGATATACTGACGCCGATGTCCATAAGATATCTTATTGGATGCATCCTCCCAAACTTCACCAAGCAATACCTTTTCCGGATACCGATTCACCGCCTGTCTAATCCCTTCTATAAAGAAATCCGGCAATTCATCTGCTACATCCAAACGCCAGCCATCCACTCCCATAGCTGTCCACTTTTCAAGTACACTCTCTTTTTCTCCATAAATAAACTGTTGAAAATTGGAATTCTCCTTATCCGCTTCCGGCAAATCCCTCACACCCCACCATGATTTATAATCTTCCGGATAGTCAGAAAATTTGAACCATTGCCGATATCTGCTTTTTGGATTACGATAAGCTCCCACTCCTTCACCATAGCGGCCATCATAATTAAAGTAGCGGCTGTTTCTTCCTACATGACTGAAAACCCCATCCAAAATAAGCTGCATATCGTTCTCATGAAGACAGTCAAGTAAATGCAGAAAGGTTTTCTCATCTCCCAGCATTCCATCAATCGCCAGATAATCACCGGTATCATATCGATGATTGCTTGCGGATTCAAATATAGGATTCAAATAGAGTGCAGTGACACCCAGCTCTTTCAAATAAGGAATTTTTTCTATGATTCCCTGCAGATTGCCGCCATAAAAATCCCAGCGTATGATCTCTCCTTCTGCATCTTTGATATACATCGGTTCATCTTTCCAAGTGCCGTAAATGAATGTATTCTTTTTAGGCTGAGAGATTTCTTTGTGAGGATTACCATTATAAAACCTGTCAGGAAAAATTTGATATACGATTCCCTTTCGATACCAGTCTGGTGCCGGGTCTGCCTTCTCATAGCAAGTCAGCTGATAAGGATGCAGATTTCCTGAATCATAAGTCAGGACGCCTTCTCCGCCTTTTCCCTGATCTGATCCGCAGTATATAGTTTTCACGTCTTGATCTGATTCCTTTTTTATGATTTCAAAATAGTAGAAGTAAAGTCCTGCTCCCTGCTCTAAAGTATAGGTGCAAATATAATGATGATGCTCTTCTGGAGACATGTTGATTTTTTCAAATCCTCGTTCTCCACCCTCTTTGCGCACCACCAGCAAAACCTGTTCAACGATTGATTCCTGAACAGCAATTGAAAAAGTTACTGCTGCTCCTTTTTCAATTGCTCCGAAAGGCTGCTTATATTCTTCCAGCCAGGAATTAAAATAAATTGCCGTCATTACTGTCTCCCTTATTGTCCAGATTCATTTCCCGCTTTTCTTATCGGTTCAATCTGCCAAATATCCTCTGCATAGCGCTGCACGGTATAGTCCGAAGAAAAATGCCCGGCATGTGCTGTATTAATCAAACTGACTTTCTGCCAGCGAGGTTTGTCCCGATAAAGAGTTTCAATCGATTTCTGTGCATCCACATAAGACTGAAAATCACGTAAAACGAAGTATTCATCATTGTATCGAATCAGAGAATCGAAGATTTCCTGTCCTTCCACTTTTATATTTGGAATCGTTCCATCTATAAATGCATTTAATATGCGTTGAATAACCGGGTCGTTTTCATAAATTTTCAATGCTGAATAGTCCTGTGTCTCATAGTAACGGTACACTTCCTCTTCAGTTAAGCCAAAAATTGCTATATTATCATCCCCAACGATGTCTCGAATCTCAATATTGGCACCGTCAAGTGTTGCAATCGTTACTGCCCCGTCCAGCATCAGTTTCATATTGCTGGTCCCGGATGCTTCTTTGGAAGCCAGCGATATCTGTTCACTCACATCAGCTGCCGGAATAATCAGTTCTGCCAGAGAAACATTGTAATTTTCCAAAAAGACCACTTTTAATTTTCCCTGTATTATTTCATCGTTGTTAATCAGGCAGGCTGCTTCATTGATACACTTAATAATGTGTTTCGCATACGTATAGCTGGGTGCTGCTTTTGCACCAAAAATAAAGACTCGTGGGTAAATATCCGCTTCTGGATTGTCCTTCAGTTCAAAATACAACTTTAGAATATGCAGCAAATTTAATAACTGACGCTTATATGCATGGAGACGCTTAATCTGAACATCAAAAATTGCATCTGCCGAAACCTCAATTCCCGTTGTTTGCATAATATAATTCGCCAGTCGTACTTTATTCGTATGCTTAGTATCTGCCAACTTCTGCAAGACTTTCGGATCATCTTTATAATTCATCAGTAAATGCAGATCGTTGGCTTCTTTACGCCATGAAGTTCCGATCGTCTGATCCAGCACATTTGCCAAGGGTTCATTCGCCAGCTGCAGCCAGCGTCTTTGAGCAATGCCATTTGTTTTATTGTTAAATCGTTCCGGATATAGCAAATAGAAGTCATGCAGTACGACCCCTTTCAGCAAGTCCGAATGAAGCTTCGCCACTCCATTTGTACTGTGACTGCCGATAATTGCCAAATGTGCCATATGTACATGGCCGTCTTTAATGATCCTTGTCCGTTCAACCAGCTCAGAATCAACTAACAGTGTCATTTCCTCCACAAATCGACGATCAATTTCTTCAATAATCTGATACAGTCTCGGTACAACTTCCTTCAACATCGATATCGGCCATTTTTCCAAAGCTTCCGCCATAATTGTATGATTTGTATAGCTCATCGTTTTGACTGTGACATTCCAGGCCTTTTCCCAGCTTAATTCTTCTTCATCAACCAGAATACGCATCATTTCCGCTACACACAGTGCCGGATGGGTGTCATTGATATGGATAGACACATAATTTGGCAGATCAAGCATGGCAACTCCAGTTTTTTTCTGCGAAAGAATGATACTTTGAATCCCTGCTGAAACAAAAAAGTATTCCTGAACTAAACGCATCAGACGTCCTTCATAATTGGAATCATCTGGATAAAGGACAGAGGTCAAATCCCGAAAATCCCGGCGTTCTTCAATACTCTGATATCTGTTCTCTTCAGATTCAGGAATTTCCGCTGACCAAAGTCTCAAGGTATTAACTATATTGTTATGATAACCCAACATTCCAGTATCGTATGGAACGGCTCTCAGAACCTGCTGGTTTTCATAGACCGGTTTCAGTTTCCCATCCTCATCCTCTTTTAAATAAACATGCCCGCCATAATTTACATTAACAGCCTTGCTGGCTTTACGGACTTCCCAGGCATTACCTTCACGAAGCCATTCATCCGGCAGCTCTACTTGATTACCATCAACAAATTTTTGTTTAAACAAGCCATAATCGTAACGGATACCATTCCCATTTCCCGGTAATCCGCAAGAAGCAATGGAGTCCATAAAACAGGAAGCCAAACGTCCCAGTCCGCCATTTCCCAACGCCATATCCTTCTCCACTTTGCAAAGCTCTTCCAGATCAATACTCATTTCCTTTAAGCTGTCACGAACAGTATCCAGCAGCCCCATGTTCAGTAAATTGCTTTTCAGCATTTTACCTGGTAGAAACTCTATCGAAAAATAGTAGGCCTGCTTACATTGCGAAGCACGTACTTCCTTTCGTGTATCCTTCCAGGCATTTGAATAGTATGCTTGAATCACTGATCCCAACGAGGCGAACAATTCATCGTTGGAGGACTCCTCAACCTCATTGGCAAATTTTTCCCGTACGCGTCGCTTAAAATCTTTTTTAAACTGTTCTTTTGTAATGTTCATTAGTCACTTACTCCCTTGATTATTTGTAAAACAAGAGGTCGGGACAACCGAATTGCTGTCTCAACCTCTGTTATCATTTAACGCCAAAGTTGATTGTAACAATACTTCTTTTAAGTATACCCCGTTTTCTAGAACAAGTACGAACAACTATTTAATTCTTAACGTTCTGTTAACAGTTGATAGAGCCCTATATATTCTTTAGCAGGAGAATCCCAACTGAAATCTTTTGCCATAGCTGTTTGAATCAGCTGCTGCCAGACTTCCGGTTCCTCTCTGTAAACAGCTGCTGCCATTCGAATCGTTTCCATCAGATAAACAGAACGAAACTCAGAAAAACCGAAGCCGGTTCCTTCTTTTGTTATTGGGTTGTAAGGAATCACGCTATCCTTCAACCCGCCAATTTCATGAACTACAGGTAGTGTTCCATATCTCATGGAGATCATTTGCGAAAGTCCGCAAGGTTCAAACGCAGAAGGCATCAAAAATAAATCTGCTCCAGCATAGAACAGCTGAGCCAGCTTGACATCAAAAGAAATACTGACAGCACATTTTTCTGGAAAACGATGAACGAACGCTTTAAAGCCTTGTTCAAATTCGGCTTCTCCTGTTCCTAACACAACCAGCTGCACATCATCCTGCATCATATATTCCATCTCATCCATCAGCAGCTGAAAGCCTTTTTGGTGTGTCAGACGACTGACAATCGCCATCAACGGAACATCCCGAATCGGCAATCCCATTTTCTGTTGGAGAGCTGCTTTATTTGTTGCTTTTCCTGTTAAATCTTCTTTTGAAAAATTGGCAGGGATTAACGGGTCTGTCTCCGGATCATTGATCTCATAGTTAATTCCATTTAGAATGCCGCTTAATTTATCTTTTGCCATCCGCAGTACACCATCGAGTCCTGAGCCAAATTCCGGTGTCTGAATTTCTTCGGCATAAGAAGGACTAACCGTATTAACCCGTCCAGCATACAAGATTCCTGTTTTGAGAAAATTGATATTATCGTCAAAACGAACAGTTCCGTCATAGTAACGCTCTTTTCCCATTCCAAAGAGGTCCGACAAAATATTTTCACCAAAAACACCCTGAAATTCAATATTATGAATCGTCAGGACTGTTTCAATCGCTTGGTAGGCCTGAATCCAATAATACTTTTCTCTGATGAGAAACGGAATCATCGCTGTGTGGTAATCATTTACATGAATGATATCTGGAATAAAATCAATTTTCTCCATCATCTCAATCACAGCAAGCTGGAAATAGGCAAACCGTTCTCCATCATCATAATAACCGTACAATCCGTCACGATCAAAATAATACTGATTGTCAATAAAATAATAGGTGAGTCCATCAAGTACCATTTTTTTTATACCGCAATACTGGCGGCGCCAGCCGACATTCACATAAAAGTAAAAAACATCTTCACAGAGCTCCTGATATTTCGTCGGCATTTGCTTATAATAAGGCAAAACAATACGTATATCCGCCCCTTTATCCTTCAATTGTTTCGGCAGCGCTCCGGCAACATCACCCAGTCCGCCGGTTTTGAAAAATGGTGCACATTCAGCTGCAGTAAATAAAACTTTCATTCAGATCTCTCCTTCAGACACATTTGCGGTGACATGTTCTCCTTTTCGGATCACTACCGGCTTCTCCGGCGTTCCTATAATCTGCACACCGGGATCAACAATAACATTTTTATCAAGTATAGCATATTCAATTTGGGCATTAGAGGCGATTTTGGCGCTCCCGTTGATAATGGAATGCTTCACTGAGGCACCTTTGTCAATTCTGCTTCGGCGGGAAACCAGCGAATGCTCCACCGTTCCCTGAATCACACAGCCAGTCGCAAACTGACTGCTGTTCACCTTAGAATTTTCAGAGTAATAGGTTGGCACTTCATTTTTCAGTTTGGTATAGATTTTTTGATTCGTATACATTAAAGCGTTAAACTTAGCCGGCTCAAGCATATCCATGTTGGCTTTATAATAAGACTGCAGACTGTGAATATTTTTTAGATAGCCGGTATATTTATAGACTGAATTTTTTACAGCACCAAGCTGACTTTTCAGAAAATCTACCAGATTTGGCGATACACCATGTTTCTGAGCTTCTTCCAGTGACTGGATCAGCCAAGCCGTTTGAACAATAAACGCATCCATACTAAGATTTCCAGTCTCAGTTTCAGAGCTGCAATCCTTCAATGTATGACAGCTGCTGACTTGTCCGTTTTCATCAATATCCAGTAACGTGTCTTTCGAGCAGACACTTTCCTTATTCACTCGTTTATAGACAAGTGTCATTGTATTTTGCTGAGCCTGATGGATTTTCAATATCGCTCTAAGATCCAGATTGCAGAGCATTCGGCTGCTCATAATCACTGTGTACTCAGATTCAGATTTATTCAGATAATCAATTACTGAGCTGAAGTAAGGTTTTCCTTCGTTCTTTCTTTTAATAAAGTCCTGATAAAAGTAAGTGAAAAAGCGATTCTTCAACGAAGCCAAATTCCATTCTTTTCCACCACCAATGTGGTCAAATACAGACTGGGTTTCTCCATCATTAAAAATCATAAATAGGCTGTCGATATTAGCATTTACCACACTAGACAGCTGGAAATCAATCAGTCGGTACTTACAGTCAAACGGAAGCATGGCCAGTGGCCGTTTTTCAATCAACGGCATTAAATTGTCAAATCGTTCCACATTTCCAATAATTGCGCACATTCTATTAGTCTTCATCGCTTTTCACCCCAATTACTTCAGAATACCCTACTACAACAATTTCTTCTTCATCATAAACTACAGCATTATCACCAATTACAGCGTCTTCACCGATAATCGCATTTTTGATGGTCACATTCTCACCTATTTTTGCACCAGGCATAACAATACTTTTTTCTATTGTCGTTCCTTCCTTCACCTGAACATCCGTCGAAAGAATACTGTCCTTGATTTCTCCGGCAACATAACAACCGTCTACAATCAGAGAATTTTTCACAGAAGCTGTCTCCGTTAAAAAGTGCGGCGGCGAACTGGTATTTTTAGAGAATATTTTCCAGGTCCGATCTCGAATATTCAGCTCATTTTCAGGATCAATAAATTCCATATTCGCTTCCCATAGTGAATCAATTGTCCCCACATCTTTCCAATAACCGCTGAAACGATGGGCATACACATTGTCCCCGGCATCCAGATAAGCAGGAATAACATTTTTTCCGAAGTCCAGCATTTGGCTGTCTTTTGAATAGCTGTTGGTCAACAATTCTTTTAAACGGGCCCAGTTAAAAATGTAAATACCCATTGAAGCCAGATTGCTTTTAGGCTCCTCCGGTTTTTCTTCAAATTCTATAATTCGATCATTCTCATCAGTATTCATGATCCCAAAGCGGGAAGCTTCTTTAATCGGTACCTCAATCACCGCAACAGTCAGAGAAGCATTATGTTTCTTGTGTTCTTCCAGCATTGCTTCATAATTCATTTTATAAATATGGTCTCCGGAGAGCACCAGTACATATTGAGGACTCATTTGGCTGATATAGGAAACATTTTGATAAATTGCATGAGCTGTTCCCTGAAACCATTTTTCTCCATCTGAGCTTGAGTATGGCTGTAAAATTGTCAATCCGGAGTTGATGCCATCCAATCCCCAGCTGGCTCCGTTACCTATGTGACTATTTAAAGCCAGAGGTTGATATTGAGTTACCACAGCAACATCAGTAATCCCCGAGTTGACACAATTACTTAAGGTAAAGTCAATAATGCGATATCTGCCTCCAAATGGTACAGCAGGCTTTGCGATATTTTTGGTTAATTTCCCTAATCTTGTTCCTTGTCCTCCGGCTAAGATCATTGCTAGCATTTCATTATTCATCTTTTTTACAGGTCACTGGGCGAATCTGAAACCTACAGCTGAAATCTGAATTTTTCAAATACGTCCTAGATCCCCTTTGCCTCCTTTCATCCTCAAAAATTCTATGCATCATAAGATATTCCAGTGCTGATAAAAGTTTTGTCTTCACCTGAACTAAGCAGGATTTTGCTGAACAGACCAATAACGAGCACTTTTAAATCCTTTTTATAATTTTCAGACTACCCCTAGCTATTACCTTTTTTTCCGTGTATTGATATCCTTTGGCTTTAAAATGATGGCGCCGAGTGCAGGAACAATCGTTCTGATCTGATACCCTAGCTGCTTAAAGGACTCTGCATAGGTTTCAGCAGGCGCATTAGATTGGGTCCAGGTCCCGCCGAATTCCTTCATTTCAGTATTCAGAACCTCCTCATAGATTCCTTCATAAGGAACACCAATCGGAAAATCCTGCCGTTCAACCGGTGTCATATTCAACACAATAATTAAAAAATCCTTTTTAGCCTTTCCTTTACGGATATAGCTCAGAATTGTTTCCTGGCTGTTATCTGCATCAATAATCTCGATGGTGTCATAGCTGTGATCCAGCTCCCACAGTGCCCGATTTTCCTTATAAAATTGATTCAAATATTTGGTAAACTGCTGCATTTTGGCATTCATTTCATCAGTAAGATCGCGCCACTCAAGTCCTTCATCATACTTCCATTCCAGAAACTGCCCCCACTCACTACCCATGAACAATAATTTCTTCCCAGGATGCGTCATCAGATACACATAAAGATTTCTAAGCTGCGAAAACTGTTTATAACGATCTCCCCACATTTTATGCATCAAACTCTTCTTCCCATGAACGACTTCATCATGAGACAGCGGTAAAATAAAGTTTTCATCCATCATGTACATAAAAGAAAAGGTCAGTAAATTGAAGTGATCCTTTCTAAATACTGGATTCATTTCGTAGAATCGCAGCGTGTCATTCATCCACCCCATGTTCCATTTGTAGTCAAAGCCCAGCGCGCCGGTTTCAATCAGTCCGGTAACCTGCGTCTCCGAAGAGCTCTCTTCAGCTATCATTATCGTTTCAGGATAGGCCAGTTTGATGACTGCGTTCATTTTCTGCAGAAAATAATACCCTTCCAGATTTCGATTACCGCCCTCATGATTCAGCGTCCAAGGTCCTTCATCATAGTCTCTATACAACATGTTTGAAACAGCATCTACTCTGATACCATCCAAGTGATACATTTCCAGCCAAAACAACGCACTTGAAATTAAAAAGCTTTGCACCTGAGGTTTCCCTAAATCGAAATTCAGAGAGCCCCAGCGGATATTTTTAGCACGGTCAGGATCTTCGTATTCAAACTGCGGAGTTCCGTCATAATAAGGCAATGTATCATCATTGATACAAAAATGTCCCGGTACCCAATCCACAAGAACACCA
The DNA here is from genome assembly GCF_020567645.1 of Enterococcus sp. CWB-B31. NCBI lineage: Bacteria > Bacillati > Bacillota > Bacilli > Lactobacillales > Enterococcaceae > Enterococcus > Enterococcus sp. CWB-B31. The sequence continues at coordinate 625,617 of NZ_JAJDJW010000001.1, read as the reverse complement.
ATATTATTCAAATGACAGGTCTCTACAAATTCCTGAAACTCTTCCGGTGTTCCATAATAAGAGCTTAAAGCAAAATAGCCAATCAGCTGATAGCCCCATGACATGCCTAAAGGGTGCTCCATCAATGGCATGAATTCAATATGGGTATAGCCCATCTCTTTAACATAAGGGATCAGTTCTTCTGTCAGCTGACTAAAGCTGTAAGGAGTACCGTCTTCGTTCTGCTTCCATGAACTCGCATGAACTTCATAGATATTCATCGGGCGTTTAAAATAGTCCGATCGTTTCTTTCTGCCCAGCCATAATCCGTCCTTCCACTTTCTCTCAAGAATAGTGTGGATCACTGCTGCATCATTGGGGCGCTTTTCAAAATGTACTGCAAACGGATCAATCTTGTAGATTTCCCTTCCTCCTGCCTGTCGAACCTTATATTTATAATAATCCCCTTCCGACGGCAATTCAGTAAACAGCTCCCAGATCCCATATGTTTCCAATTTATTCATAGCCAAAGAATCTGTCCATCCATTAAAATCGCCAACCAGCCAAATCTGTTCAGCATTTGGAGCCCAGACTCGAAAAACATATCCATCCAAACCGTTTTTTGTCTCTCTGTGAAAACCAAAATAATGATGACTATAGAAATTTTCACCTGAAAGAAATCGTTGAAGCTGATCTTTTTCCGGTGTATTCCCTGACTGACTTGTTTCGTCCATTCTCAACCTCCTCTGCTGAAATTATTTTTCGGGAACTGCTCTCTGTTTCAGGACTATTTTGGGAGTCCTTATAATCAAATTTTCATTTTTGTTCCACTTAAGTATAAAAGAAATGGAACAAAATAAAAAATATATACACTCCACACTTTATTTTAACATAAAAACGCTTTCATTCATTAGTATACTTATGCTTTCATTGAAAAGTGTTTTAGTTCTTTTTTCTCAAAAAACAGCTCTAGTTATAAATGTTTTTATTGTATTTTGTAATAAAAAAACAACCGATCAAAACAATGGCAATACTATAACAAAGTAAAAAATTAGAATTCAATAATATATTTTACTGTTTGCTAACAAAATGACAATAATTAGTTTCTATGACTTGAAAAATGCAGCTAATATTTTTATCTTGTTATTAAATCATCAAACAATAAAATTAAGGTCAATAACTGAGTCGATTCATTATTCAGAGCTAAATTCATTTATGATAAAATCTAAGCGATATTATCTTCTAACTTACTTCCTTCTATTTTAAATCTGTATATTTTGTTAAAACAGATGATTCATCTTCTTCACTCATTCAATTTTTACTTAAATTGGTAAATTTATTGTTTTATAACCTGTTGTTCAGGTATAGTATTCTTAAGATATTATTGTGGGAGGCAGGCTATGGTTACAATAAAGGATGTTGCAAAAGAATCCGGTTATTCACAAGCGACTATTTCCAGATTATTTAAAGGTGATGAAACATTAGCCATTACCAGTAAAGCAAAAAATAAAATTATTGCAACTGCACTGGCACTGGGTTATGACCGTTCAAAAATAAAGACGACTCTTCATAAAATTGCTGTACTGTTTTGGTTGTCTGAAACGAAAATGATGGAGGATATTTATTTCAACTATTTGAAGGAGGAATTATTCTCATACAGCAAGGCAGCCAACATGGCACTTGAATTTGTCTCAAAAAGTGATGGGATCGAAGCGATCCCACAGGATGTTACAGGATTTATTGCGATTGGACCGATTACGAAAAAAGAATTGCTTGCTCTTCATAAAAAAGGATACAAGGGAGTTGTCAGAGGAATTAATCCGCTGCCGAAATTTTTTGATACCGTAGAGTCAGATATCCAGTCGATGACCCGTGAAGCCATTGATTACTTTCTTGAAGCAGGGCTGACCAAAATAGGCTTTATCGGTGGAGCATTCCAGAATCCCGATACAATGATTGATGAGATGGACAGCCGTGAATATGTATTCAGAGAATATCTGACACAGAAAGGGCTGTTCAATGAGGACTATGTATTCAGCGGAGGTGAGTTTTCTGTTGAGCAAGGCTACGAACTTGCAAAACAGATGGCTGATAACCTGAGTTCTGACTTGCCTGAAGCCTGCTTTGTTGCTTCTGATACGATTGCTGTCGGTGTTTTACAGGGATTTCATGAAAAAGGAATCTTGCTGCCTGAGCAGATAGCCATTATCAGTATCAATGATTACGAAATTGCCAAATACGTTTCACCACCTTTGACAACATTCCATATAAATGTGAAGGAAATGGCTAAAACAACAATTGATCAGCTTTCAGATCAGCTGGTTTATCCCCGCACCATCACAAAAAAAGTTTTGCTTGATGCTGAATTGACTGTTCGTAAAAGTTTCATTCCGATTGAAACAAATAAAAATCTGGTAGAATAAAAAAATAATCCTGACTTTCAAATGTGAATGTAAACATCTGAAAGCCTGGATTTTTTACTTAATACCGAACTAAATGACTCTTAAAACAAAATCTACTGCACCTTTCGGATCACGTGTAAGATTGATGTATTCTGCTCCTTTCGTCGCAATCACCTTCACACCTAACTTGTCAGCATCCTTTTTAATGTCTTCCAGGTAAGAATTTATCTGAGGCGCCAAAACTATTAAATCAAAATTTTTCATAATATCGTAATGAGAGCCGTATGCTCCCGCTTGAGCTGAGATAGCAATTCCGGTTTCTTTTGCCCCTTCTTCCAGTGCCTTCGCCAGCATGGTACTCGTTCCAGCTCCGGCACATAACACCAGTACTTTTTCCCCATCCCTGATTTTTTCCTTTTCAGCTTCTGTAACAGCAGTAATTATATCCCCAACCTGCTTTTGCTCCTCTGCAATTTCTTCCTCAACTTCAGCAATCCCACTGTTCACAGCTTCTTCTTCAAGCAGCACCGCATCATAGGCTTTAATAAACGGCAAGTAAATCACTGCATCTACAAAAATCAATACAAGCATCAGTACAATTGCCAGCAGACTGAAACCCGTCCCCATAATAAGTCCAATGGGTGCCGGTGTCGCCCAAGGCAGAACAGAAATAAAGCTGTTCATTTTCAAAATATCCACAAAAAATTTAAAAACCCAGACATTGGCAATGGGAGTCAGTAAAAACGGAATCAGAAAATATGGATTTAAAATTATTGGTGTCGCAAACAGCAGCGGTTCATTTACAGCAAACGAAACTGGAATAAATGAAGCTTTTCCGACTGCCTTTAATTGTTTTGACTTGGCAAACAGCATAAACAGAAACGGTACAACTAGCGTGGCTCCTGTTCCGCCCATCGTTCCGACAAAATTACCCAGTCCAACTGTCAAAACCTTGGAAGCCTGCTCACCATTTTTAAAAAGTTCAAAGTTTGTTTCTACATTCGCATAAATAATTACAGCAATTGCCGGTTCAACGATCGACGGACCATGGACACCGACAAACCAAAACATAGCCATAGCTCCCCAGATAATCGCAATCCCAACATAGCCGTCTGCAGCACCAAATAACGGCTGCAGAAAGGTAATCACTACTTCGGCAAAAGAACCGTTTGTAAATATTCGAATTACTGTGTCTATGATTACCGCTGAAAATACAGCAAAAGAAAAAGGGATAATATCGCGAAACATTTGGGTAATCGTACCAGGCACTTCTTTTGGCATACGAATGGTAAGATCTCGTCTCACACAAAACTTATAGATATTTACCGTCAGAAAAGCTGCAATAAAAGAAGCAATCAGTCCTTTTGTCCCCATGTAATCAGTAGAAACTCCTCCATCTATCTGGTTCGCTCCCAGCATCAGAAAACCGCAGATAGAAGCCAGCATAACAGAAATTTCATTCATCTGTTTACCTGAATCACTCAGCCGACGATTCATTGAATTAGCCAGACAGCGAGCTGTTGTAGCTGTAACAAGCAGTCCGACAAAGCCCATGGAATATCCGTAAACCTTCCACAGCCAGTTTGAGAATTCTTCAGGCAGCGCAATATTAAAGACCTCCGGAACAGCAGCAATCATAATAAAAATACTTGAAAAAAGAATGGCAGGCATTGCTGTAAGGAAGCCGTCACGAATGGCACCTAAATAAATGTTTCTGGAAATTTTCTCGAAAAATGGCTTTCCTTTTTCAATCTGTTTAATCATTGCATTCATAAAGTATCCCCTTCTCTATTTATGATATTTTTCTTTATACAGCTCAACAAAATCTTTGGCTATTTCACACAGCAGAATCGTTGTCATCAAATGATCCTGACCATGAATAAAAATAAATTCAGTTCCAGTTCTTTTCCGGCTGCTTCATCTGCCAGAACATTAGTTTGTGTATTATGAGCCAACTTCAACTTTTCATCAGCTTCTGCCAATTCTGTTTCGATATTTTCAAAGTTTCCAGTGTGTATTTCACGACTAAGCGTCAACAGCGTACTTCGGGTATCGCCAGAATAGGCTGCGACTTCAAAACCAAGCATGGATAATTCTTCTTTTATCAGCTCATTTTCTCCTTGTTTTCAGCCAGTTTAATATTTTGTTCCTTATTTTTTCTTCCTATATAATTGTTTTTGTATCACTGACTAGCTTATACCAGTAAGCTGATTCTTTTGGATAACGTTTTTGTGTATCAAAATCCACATAAAACAGCCCATATCGTTTTTTATATCCATTTACCCATGAGAAAACATCCATCAACGACCAAATAAAGTAGCCTTTCACATTCACTCCCTGTTCGATCGCTTCTGAGAGTGCGATAAAATGCTGCCGCAGATAATCAATACGGGCATCATCCATAACAACTCCGTCTTCAAAGGGATCTTTGTACCCCAAACCATTTTCTGTAATAAAAATTTTATTGTAGTTTGAATACTCTTCTTTAATACGAAGCAGTAAATCATAGAGTCCTTTTGGATAAATAATCCAGTCCCAGTCTGTTTTAGGCAGATCATTGCGGACAATACGTTCCCCAATTCCCTTAATTCGATAAACCTGTGTCCCTTTTTCACCAGTTGTATTGTAGTTCAGAGTACTTTCTCCCTCATATTTTTTTACCCAATGGCTGCCATAGTTATTGATTCCCAGAAAATCATTGCGGTCTGCCGCTCTTTTCATTTCAACAAAATCTTTTTCATCAATCGCAACAGATTGGTTATTCGCTGCCAAAATCTCCTGAACATCCTGCCAGGTGCTGTCAGTATAATAGCCCAGATAGGTCGCATCTAGTAAAAATCTAATGGAAAGCGCATCATCCAGTTTTGCAGCATGGATATCTTCCGGCTTATCCGTTGCAGGATATTTCATTTCCAGCGAGTGTACCACGCCGATCTCTCCAGTATAGCCATAATCTTTGAATATATTTACCGTTCGGGCATGAGCATACATCATATTATGCAGACAAGTAACTGTTTTAGAAAAATTAAATTGGACTTCCGGCGGAAATGAACCTAACAAATACTGATTGGATGCAACGGGATAAATTTCATTAAATGTACTCCAGTAATAAACTTCCGAGAATTCTTCAAAACAGAATTTTGCGTAGTTCACAAAATGTTCCGCATTTTCACGGTTCAAAAAATCATCTTTGTCAAACAGCTCTTTAGGTGTATCAAAATGATGCAGTGTCACAAATGGAATCACACCATTCTTTTTACATTCTGCAAAGACATTGTGATAGAATTCGACGCCTTTCCTGTTCACTTCTCCACACCCTTTAGGGAAGATTCTGCTCCATGCAATAGACAGTCGAATGCTGTTGATATTAAATTTTTTACACAGTTCCAGATCCACTGGATACTGATGATAAAAATCGCTGGCAGGGTCTGCTGTGTAACGACCTTTATCCACTAAAAAAGTATCCCAGATTACTTGACCTTTTCCGTCTCCGGTTGTTGCTCCTTCAGCCTGATAAGCTGCCGTTGCCCCTCCCATAATAAAATCCTCCGGCAATGTATGCTGCTTCTTCATAACTATCCGCTCCTTCATCTGTTTCTTTTCTCATTTTCCAGCTATTTAAATACTATATTTATTGCTTTATTCTTTAGATAAACCTGAATTCAGTATCTTGTTACTCGGTCTCCCTGTCTTATAAAAGTCGTTGCATGTGCAGCGTTAGATAAATACGTTCAGTACTGCTCAGCTCCCTACCGCTTTTATTTTTAATCAACTGATAGAGATAATTGCCGATTTCATAAGCTTTGGGATAATCAAATTTTAAGTGCTCATCAAGATTCTGAGATAGCTTATTGGGATTTTGAGCTTCTCTGTCCAAGTTTTTCGTAAAATACATCAGGTGAATCATTAACCGGTCATAGAAATTCTGATTTTCCTGTGTCCGTCTGATACCTATGCGGTTCAGTTCACTCTCAACAAAAGAAAGGATACTCATCTTTTGACTTGTTTTGGGTTCTATAGAAGACTTCTCTCTTTTCGCATTAATAAAATGAAGTGCAATTCGAGCCGCCTCATCCTCAGGATATTCCGGGCTGATTCTCTCCCGAATGATTTTTATTGCATACTTACCTATTGCAGTCTCTATGGGATACTGCTGAGCAAAGTCCGGCAGCTTACTTGGTACATACAGTCCTTTTTTAAGGTTCCCGCAGCTCCAGTAAACATGATCGGTTAATGTGATATATAAATATTCCTGTACCGCATACTGATAGTTCTCTATCGCTTTGTCAATCACTTCATAGGTTGTCCTAATATACTCCAGCGGTACATTTTTCAACAGCTCAGCAAAATTATGCTGCACCTCCTCATCTCGAAGGAGAAACAGATTACTCACTGCTGCTTCCGGTACCAGCTCCCCTTTTTTCTTTTGAAACGCGATCCCTTTCCCCATGGCAATTGCCTGCTCACCATTTTCCAGACGAACAACAGCAATATTGTTATTGAGCGGTTTTACGATTCGGTACACACACTCACCCCCATATAAATAAAAAAACGCGAATGATAAACAGCAAATAAATTCGAACAAAACTTCTGCCATTTACAATCCGCGGTGTCGCCTAATCGAATTAGTTACGATCCACTAACTATTTAATTATAGTTCCTTAATTTCAATATATCATATGAATTAAAAAATGTAAACGTTTTTAAGTAAATTAATTTACTTGATAAAGTAAAATTATTGATTTGTTAAAATTAAGAAGAACTACTCATTGATTTGTAAAAAAAGAAACATATCCAGAGCTTCCCGGAAGAACAGTTGCGTTCTCTCCTTAATTCGGCTCTAAACATGCTTCAATACAAAGTTTTCTATTTTGTAGCTTTTCTAAACTCTCTAATGATAGCTATTTTCTTACTGCTTATAGCACTCATTGTCATTAATTTTCCACTTATATACTTCTTGCTAAAATTTTCTGCCCATACATCTACGTGAACCAGATAGCGCCAGCATGAGATAAAAAAACAGGCCCAGTATGATTAGATAGCTGATACAACTCATCCAGAAATAGTGCCACAGATTCATACCGCTGAGTGCATTCACTACCCAAAAAGCAACTGCTGTATGGGATACAGCCAAAATCATTGGAGCAAAATACATCAGGAGTATCTGATAAGTTGCTATCCGGCGGCGCAGCTTTGGCTGAAGCCCCATCTGATAAAGATTACGGTGATAACATCCCTCTTTATCTAAATCTCCAAACAAACAGAAATATAAAATTGAGGCAGTGAAAATAATGAAGACCCCATAATCGCAACAAACTATCCCTTGTCACCCGTTAAATCAATTCCTTTCAGCACTTCAACAGGAACTTCATTCGTATAAGTCTTAACTAAATAACTGATCTCTAAAACCGGCATACTATTATCCTCCTCTTTTCAGTATCTTAAGTGTATCAAGATCACTTCATTCTTCCTATTGCCGAAGCTGTCATTTTTCTTACACAGTTATAAGAAAATGTTGAAGAGAAGCAAGATAATCAGTCTGCTCAAACAGCAGCAAATTCATTGAGAGTGGGACAGAAATAAAGTTCCAAACGATCTTTGTATATCCCCCGAATAAACGGCGGTACAAAAGCAAAAATTCTTTTTGCGACGAGTAACCGCAGGAGCAGCTCCTTCGGAATTAAACCGAACGAGCCTGAAAATATGAGCAGCTCCAGGTTCTTCACCGAGTAGATAACAGGACTTCATCTACTCTACTAAAGCAATCCCAGTGAAGCGCCCGTCAACTCTCGTATGTTCCCTACGTAGAAATTGATGTGATCGAAACACAGCGTAGTGTATCAATTCATAGCTATTCATTTTATGAATCGTGTTTCTTGACAATTTTCGGATATTCTTTCTTAATTCTTGGAGCTGATTGCTTTTGTCCCGAGCTAGACTGAAAAGAGCGATTATTCTATATCTAAGACTGCTGTTTTGGAAACTCTACTGAGGCAGTCGTTCCTTGTCCTTCAGATGAGTCAATTTCAACCATAATTCCCAGGGGATCAGCAGCCAGTTCAACAAGGTACAGGCCCATTCCTGCAGCTTCTCCTGAATCTCGTCCATTTTCGCCAGTGAAAAACGGCTGCCAGACACGAAACAAATCTTCTCTTGGAATTCCTATGCCAAAATCATTAATTATCACGTTTGGTTTCTCATCTAAAAGCTTAGTCTCAATCAAAATATTTCCTTTTGGATGAGAATATTTAATCGCATTAATCAACAGTTGTTCAATAATAAAAAACAACCATTTTTCATCAGTAATTACTATTATATCTTCATCCAAATGCACTACAGGATACGTCTCATACTGAATGAAATAATTCTTCTGTGCATTGATCACTTTATTCACTATCTCTGAAAGTGAGACCTGCTTCAGCACAAAATCTTTTTCTATCCCCTCCACCAATCTGGCTTCATTTAAAGCCAGATCCAAGCCGCTTTTCAGTCGCTGTGTTTCTGCCAATACAGCATCACTGTCCAGCTGATTTTCCTGTGCCAGCATTTCCAGTGCAGTGAGCGGTGTCTTCATCTGATGGACCCAAAGATTCATAAACGTTACTTGCTGCTCCCGCTTTTCACTCTGAATCATCAGATCGATCTCCTGGTCCTTCAATACCTTGCTGACCTTTCTCTGAATAGCTAAACTTTCCGGATTCGTATCTCCAGATGCTATTCTGTTTGTCTGACCGCTTAAAAATGCATAAAGCTGGCGTTTCATGTAATAATCAACTGCAAAATACATTAGAAAAAGAAAGCTCCCCACCCCCATTAGATAGGCGGTTAGTTGCCAGTTGAATGTCTCTGTCAATCCAGAGATGAAAAAAACAAATAGAAAAATTCCACAACACAGCAAAAATTTAATCCAGTAGTTTTTGATATATAGTTTCATTATTCACCTTTCCAATCCATTTGATATCCTTTATTTCGTATCGCTTTTATTTTATTCGGCAGTCCCATATCCTCCATTTTTTTTGAAGACCTTTCCTATTGACAGGCAGCGTACTGTCATCAATAAAACGCTGATCATCCCACAGTTTCATTAATAAGTTTTCCTGCTTAACAACATTGGGGCATGCTGAATCAGCAGTTCCAGAAGCACATCTTCTTTTTCATCAAAGACTCGTGTTTTCCATGCTAGTGAACCTCCAGCCGTTCTGAAAAATACTTCAGCTCATGATAGATAAAAATCCGTTCCCCCACTACCAAATATTCTCCATAAACCAGTTGCAGCTGGCTTTTAATTTGGGCAATCAGTACTTATGTATCCGCTGGTTTCCCCAAATAATCATCCCTGCCATACTCCATTGCCATAACCTGATCCATTGAATAATCCCGAGCAGACAAAATAATAATCGGCACATTTGACTGTTTACGAGTTTCTCTGATCCAGTAAAAACTGTCAAAATCTGGCGGATTGATGTCCATCAACCAAAATCAGGCTGCTGCTGTTGAAATTCATTTTTCAAATGTTCAAACTCATTTGCCGGAACCACTTCAAAGGCATATTTTTCAATAGCAGTCTGAAGCAAGCGGGGCAATGCCGCATCATCCTCAATCAAATAAACTCTCATTCATCCCCTCCATTTCGGTATAACAATTCCCTACTCCTGCCTCTCATATTAGATTTTAACAAAACAAAAGGAAGAAAGCGAAAAAAACAAGAAAAGGAATAGTATTTTTTTGAACTATTCGTATATCCTAGTGAATATTAAAGCAAAATTCATGTTAAGTTTATTTTCAAACCAATAAATATAATATTTCTTCTGAAAAATGAAATTGAGTATAGGGGAAAGTTGAATAACTTTCCACCCCTCTCACATCACCTAGTATATCGCCCGAATTAAATCTAATCTAAGAAACGTACAGCCAACACGGGAGCAACTTAGCAAAGAACGCCGATTTCATCCCTAACTGGAATCAAACCAACTGGAACTATCCGTGTAAAACAGCTGTTGATTCCCAAATTTCCTTTGACACTGCAAAAATTCTTGATCATCCAATCTTTTCATTTCCACTAATTCAAACATAAATCCTATCATTTAACGAAATCCAGCAATCCCTACATGCAGACTTTCTATCATAATGCCGGCATCTCCCAGATACCCCGAGTCAATTAATCCAAGTTCCTCATTTAGTTTGTCTTTGTCCAAGCCTTGGTTACAATGAAGCAGAGCTGTACGAATCAGCACCTTAAGCTGTTCTTTGGAATTTTCCGTGCCAATATCTGTTTTAGCCAGACAGTCAGATTGTCTTTTAAATCCTTTTGCTTCAAATTTACTTATATCTTTGCGACAATACTATTTGAAAAAAATTCAACACATATTCGCTTTCCAAAAATACCAAGCTGCACGTATAATGAAAGAGGAAGTATTTAATAAGAAAAGGTGGGATGTATATGATCGAATTAGTAAATGTCAGTAAAAGCTATGGCACAAAGCAAGCACTGAAAGATTTAACTTTAACAATCAGACCGGGGGAAATTTTTGGCTTTCTTGGACACAACGGTGCCGGTAAATCAACGACCATTAAGAGCTTGGTCAGTGTCATTGAGCCCACAACAGGCACAATCACAATTGATGGGCTGGAACTGAAAGCAAACAGAATTGCCATTAAAAAGAAAATAGCCTATGTTGCAGATACACCGGATATCTTCCTGCAGTTAACAGCAGGTGAATATTGGGATTTAATTGCAGCAGCTTACGAAATTGAGATAGGACAGAAACAGCAGCGGTTAAATGAGCTGGCAATTTTGTTCGATATGCTGAGTCATCAAGACGAAACCCTGGCAAGCTTTTCCCATGGGATGCGTCAAAAGACAATTGTTATCGGTGCCCTGCTGCCTGATCCTGATATTTGGATTTTAGATGAACCGATGCAGGGATTGGATCCTCAAGCTGCGTTTGATTTAAAAGAATTGATGAAAGCTCATGCACAAAAGGGAAAAACTGTCATTTTTTCTACACACGCTCTTGATACAGCACAGCAGTTGTGTGATGAATTAGCTATTTTGAAAAAGGGTGAGCTGATTTATAACGGTTCTGTCAAACAGCTTTTGGAACAATCTCCGAATGAATCCCTAGAAGCAATTTATCTGAAGATGGCTGGACGTCAGTCAGATACGCTGCTGGAAAGCATTGAGGATAACGAACATGAATAAGCTGCAGCTTTCAGAATTGGTGCGCACAAATTTACGTTATGCCAATCCTCAGATTACTGACAAGCTCCGTAGAAAAGGAAAAAGCGGAAAAGAACTGACACGTTCTCTGATTAATCAGTATCTGTTTTCCGGCGTTGCATTTTTATTCATCTACGGTACTACGATGTTTATGCTGGATTTCAGCAAACTGCCGGGATTCTTTACTTATTACGTGGCATTATTCACCATCTTAGCATTTTCACAGGGAATTTCTGTGATTTATAATATCTTTTTTGAAAGCCGGGACCTTCCTGCTTATCTTCCCCTGCCATTTAGTCAGGGTACGATTTTTCTGTCAAAAATTTTAGTAGTGACAATGACCGTTTCACCCTTTGTATTTCCCATGTTCATTGTCTTTATGATGACCGGCTGGCGTTCAGGAATTTTTATGCCGCTGACTATCCTACTATCACTTTTGCTGTTCCTCCTTATTCTGGCTATCGTTTTTACTTTTTGTTCTCTCATTGTTTTTGGTTTAACTAGAACCAGCTTTTTCAAAAAGCATAAAAAAGTGGTAACCAGTTTATTATTGGGGCTTTCCATGACTATTGCAGTCATCGGGATTGTCTGGATGAATATGGAAAGCTCTTCAACAGGGATAGAGCAGATGGACCGCAATCCAATTATATTTTTTATGCCGATTTTCCATATCAGTGCAACACCATTTTCAACAGCTGGATTAATTAGTTTTGCAGGGCTTTTAGGGCTTCTTCTGGTGTTGTTTGAAGGAATCAAATTACTGATTTTACCAAGACTTTACGAACAGCTGACTGAGGCATCTGCCGCAAAAGGAAACATTCGACGTACGTATAAAGCCAACCAAAGCTTATCCCAATTGTATATCAGCTACAATCTCCAGTTGTTAAAAGAACCAAATTTGATCATGCAGGTACTTTCCAATTCTCTGCTGATGCCGATTATCTTCATTGTTACATTTGCAATCGGCGGAATGCTGAATTTAAGTGCACTAGACATTCGTTTTATTGGTGTCGTTTTTCTTGCGGGCGCAGCCATAGCTGCGATGACAGTTAATCAGACTTCCTTTATCAGTAATCTGATTTCATTGGATCAGGAAAATTTTACGTTTTTACAATCCCTGCCAATCTCCATGCATTATTATATGAAACAGAAATTTTTAGTTGGTTTGATTATTCAAAGCATTCTAACCGGAGCGATTTCATTAATTGCAGGTTTTGTTTTCAAACTGCCGCCAGCTTTAATTATCGCTCTTTTAGCCGGTGCACTCTTGGGATGCTTCTTGTTCTGCCTGCGTTTTTTTTCTAGGGATTATCAATTTCTTTTGCTGGACTGGACAAGTATCACTCAGCTGTTTAACAGGGGTTCCGGCAGTGTCGGCCTTGTTGTTACTATGCTGGGAACTATATTCGGCAGTATTCTGGTTCTTACAGCTTATGGATTTGCCACAGCATTTCTGCCTTTCTGGCCGCTGAACCTGTTTGTTCTTGCTGTACTTTTCCTTTTTATCTTTCTATGGATTCGCCACTATCGTAAAAAATTCTGGCATCAGTTTAAATAAACAGGGATGGACAGTCAAAGCTCTTTCTCGGATTTTTCATCCGATTCCGGACTTCGGCTGTTTTTTTCTTCATCCTCTGTATAATATCCATACGCATTTTATAATTAAGTACACTACGATTCTTTAACTGAATAGCATAAATAAGCACTGGTTTTCAGATTTTTATATCTAAAAACCAGTGCTTATTTTTTTACCTGCTGCCATGTTTATTCTAAATATGCAAGTTTTACAGATGAATAGATAAACGTATCGCCATCCTCTGCTCTTTTCAAAATAACAGCAAAAGAAGCAGAGCCGTCCATCTCTCCTGTCGGAAGAGGAAATACCAACGGTGCTACTCTCAGCCGTGTATATTCTCCAAACATCTGATCAAAATCATCAAGCGCAAAATCCACAAGATCATCAATCTCTTCAATAAATCCTGTAACCGTTCCAAAAATCCGATCGTTCGCTTTCTTATTTTCACCATATTTCTTTCTCAAAGACGCTTTGTACTCTTCCACTGTCATAAAACAAAAAATCCAATCCAACGGTTGAGCCAAAAAATATTTGTAAACCCTAAACATTCCTATCCCTCCCTCTTTCTATACTTTAAATCGGCAGCCAGCTCTATCTCTATACTGCTCTGCGAAAATCTATTTTCTCTGACCTGAATCAGCTTAAAAGATGACTATCTCAATAACATGGAATGATTTTTCTTATACGAAAAACACTTGCTTATTAAAACTACACCATCAAAGTCCTGTTAGTCAACCTTACAGTTGAAATTTTGTTCTGTTATTTATCAAATAATGTGGAAAAACAAGAGAAATCCTACTCTTTTTCTGATTATCTATTCCTTTCCACCTTTCATAATCGTTATATAATAATTGTGTTTACACTGCTTTTATTAATTACTGCCACGCAATTTTAAAGGACGAAACATGCATCATAATTTATTAATGAGCTGCAACAAAAAACTTCCCTATTCAGGAAGTCTAAAAAATAAATGTAAGATGAGCTCAGACAGCACTTCAATGGCTGCACCGAATAATTTTCTCATGCACAACACCTCTTACCCTGAACTATACCGCAGAAATAATGACGTGTGAATACGACTTAAGTCTGAACTCAAGTGAATCAGAAACAGCTTCCTCTTTATACTTTTACACATTATTCTTGCTACGATACAAGTTTGCAGCACATTAGAAAACAGAAAAACACGAATCAGATTTAGGGGAACTGCCCATGTACTGATTCGTATTTCCGTAGTAATTTTCCTTTTAGTGTTCATTAAGTGAGAAGTATTTCTGAAAAGTATGAATCGCTTATCTTCACTGCGATTTACACTATTTTTATTTTCTCTTTACAGCAATCCATAGTTCACTGTATAACTCTTTTTTATCTTCAAACTTCGTGAATGAAATCTCCGGTGCTTCGACAAGCTCATAATCAGAAGACGGCAGCCATTCTGAATAGATTTTTCCCCATGTCTCCTGTAAGGTTGCTGGAAATGGTCCCTCATTTGGAAATATAGCCCACAAATTCGCCGGTACTCGTATCAATTCCAATGTTTCCGGCTTCTTTTCACTAGTAGTTAAGAATCCGATTAAATGAATGAGCTCCCCCTTCTCTTCCATCCGCCCCTCACTAAAGCCATAAGAAGCATTCATAACCTGATGAGGATAGAGATCTCCCAACTCATGCATCTCTTTCCGTTGTTTCTCCGTAATTGACTGCGCCAGTTCAACAATTACATTATTTTCCCCTTCAAATTGAATTGGAGCCTTCTTAGTAACCCCCACTAGATTAAAAGCTTCTTTTTTCTCAAGTTTTACATGCATTGATTCTCCTCCTTGAACTGTAATAAAAAAGGAGCGTTTGGGAAAAGTCTTCTGCAGACCGCTTTTGCTGACTTCCGACGGCAGATATCCCGTCCAGTCACGAAACGCTCTTGAAAATCCTTCGATTGACTGATATCCGTATTTGAAAGCTACAGCGGTGACTTTCTCCCCTTTTACCAAATCGAGATTTGCAGATGCCAGCTTTCGATTTTTAATATATTCACTCAAGGGCATACCCGCAATAAAAGAAAAGGTTCTCCTGAGATGATACTCTGACAGCCCAATACGTTTAGCTTCATCTTCAATAAAAAGTTCTTCTGTCAGATGCTGTTCGATGTAGTCCATCAACTGATTTAACTGCTGCAGCATGTTCTTCCCCCCTTTCTCCTATCTTTATCTTAATAAATAAATCAATGGTATACTTGATGATTGCTGAACAAGTTTTATCGATTTCATTCCTTTCTGTACCTATCTTCTAAGTGATTCCTCAAAATTATAGTCAATGCTATGCGGAAAATCAATAAAGT
Organism: Enterococcus sp. CWB-B31; assembly: GCF_020567645.1. Classification (NCBI taxonomy): domain Bacteria; kingdom Bacillati; phylum Bacillota; class Bacilli; order Lactobacillales; family Enterococcaceae; genus Enterococcus; species Enterococcus sp. CWB-B31. Next base: position 610,108 of record NZ_JAJDJW010000001.1, on the reverse strand, counting down.
TACTAATGAATAAAAAAACAGTTTAGACTATCAGAAACTTTCTATCCAGTTACCAAGCAGGAAGGAACAGATAGAAGGGGATATGATAATCAAAAAACTGTAAATAGACATCTGCCAAGCAGAGCTACTTACAGTTATTCACGCATTCATGAAGATAAATTATTCAGCTGCTTTTCCAGCAAATTCAGCAGATTTTGTTCCCGCCTGACGTCCGAATACAATAATATCTGCAACAGCATTTCCGCCAATTCGATTCTGACCATGAATTCCACCCGTCAGTTCGCCGGCAGCATACAAACCTTCAATTGCTGAGCCATCTTCTTTTAAGACCTGTGTGTCCTTATTAATTTTCACGCCGCCCATTGTATGGTGAATACCGGGAGCTATTTGAATCGCATAGTAAGGTGCTTCTGTTAAGTCATAATCCATCGCAGTTTCTCGGCCAAAGTCCGGGTCCTTCTGATCTTTCACTGCTTTGTTCCATGTGTCCAACGAAGCTTTCAATATCTCAGGTTCTGCATCAATTTTTTCTGCCAATGCTTCAATCGTATCTGCCTCTATAACTACGCCTTGCTCTTTATAATACTCCAGCTGTTTCGCCCGATTTGCCAAAGCATCATCAAAAATCAAATAAGCATAACCTTCAGGTAAATCAGTAATTGCCGCAGATACATTATCTCTTGTTTCAAGCTCATTATAGAAACGTTCTCCCTGCTGATTCACAAGGATGGCACCTTCTCCACGAACGGTTTCACTGATCAGCATTCCTGTTTCCTGAACAACTGTTGGGTGAACCTGAATCTGATCCATATCCACGGTTGCTCCACCCAGCTTTTCAATCATTGTGATACCGTCGCCAGTACTGCCTTCAGATGTTGTACTCACATATCCTTTCAAATCCGGACGATATTTTTCAATCATTTCTTTGTTTGAACCATATCCTCCAGTAGTTATAATCAGAGCATCTCCAGAAACTGTTTTTGTTTCACCCTCAACATCAACTTCCACTCCCGTTACTTTTCCGTCTTTTTCATTTATCTTAGTAACTGTTGAATTGACAAATATCGGAATTTCCTGTTCATGAATATTTCTAATCAAGCCGGCAACCAGATACGTGCCTACTGCTGAACCGTCTGTCGGGCGGTGAATTCGTTTCACACTCGCTCCGCCGCTGTAACTGATATTATCAAGTGTAATCCCCATTGAATCCAGCCACTCAATACCAGCTGCAGAGTTATCTACAAGATAACGCAGCAATTCTTTATCGTTGGTTCCTTTTCCACCAGTCAGCGTATCTTCATAGAAAAGATCATTGCTGTCTTCAATCCCCTGTTCTTTCTGAAATTTTGTTTCAGAAGCGTTCATCCCACCAGAGGATTTCAGTGTATTCCCTCCGGCAAAAGGCATCTTCTCAAAAATTACCGGATTCATTCCAGCTTCTTTTGCTGATAAAGCTGCCGCCATTCCAGCTCCGCCTGCACCCACAATAACAATATCATACTCATCTTCCAGCTTGCTTGGATCTGTGTACTCCTGCTGAGATGCACCTGAGACCGTTTCAGCTGAGCTTCCAGTTGAACTTGAAGAACTCCCGCTGCTTTCTTTTGTTGTGTTGCCGCCTCCGCAAGCACCCAAAAGCAGCACTGCCGAGAACCCCAAAATGCAGTTTTTTACCATTCCTTTTTTCACGTTGATTCCCCCTAAAACTTTTTTTCATACAATACTATAAATGACAAATTCGTGATCAGATTCACAAATGTATGTCCAAAAAATAAATATTTCCTTTTTTTAAATAAGATCGCCTTTATACTCCTGTTTCAACTATTCGTTTGAATGGAGCTAGGCAGTCATTCGCTATTCAGTTATACATAATAAAGTATATTTGTTTATTCAAGATTAGACAAGTGATTTACTGCACATACTGAAATAAATGAGGATATTTTCAGTTCTCTCTCAGCCAATCATTATACAATTAGGTCAGCCATTCAGAATCACTGCGATGTGTTTCAAATGCTGTATAGCTTTTATATTTTATATAAACTAAATATATAGCACATCTTGTATGATCTTCGAACATGCAACAAGCAAATATTCCTGCACAAATAAGACTCACGGTTCCAAGAATTGTTTCTCAGCTTTTGATAGAATCGAAAAAAAGACAAAGGAAGATTCCCCTGCCTCTTCATTCATCTTCTTTGCTCTTTCTGTTACTTGCCCGAGCAAACAGCAGAAGTACGACAATTCTAATGAACATTAATAAATATAGGCTATGTTCACCAGCATTTGGTAGCCGCCCTCCAAAAATAGTATCTTCTTTTGGTGAAGCAGGTTCCTCTGAAGGTTCGGTTGAATCAGACTCTTCTGGAATCACAGAGCTCTCAGTAGTTATTCCTCTTCCAACTTTCCCACTAATTTCAACCGAAGCACTGTTGGCATTAGTTGAACCAGGAAAATCCAAGAGAAAAAATCACGAGAATGATAAAGAGTATTCTGTTAGACCAGTGCTTTTTCATTGTGACCTCTCCCTCAGAATTGCTGCTATAATGCTTAATTATCTGCCGATTGTTGTACCGTCAGCTTGTACAGAAGCAAATTTCAATGTTAATGTATAGTTTTCTGATTCTGCAACTGCCGGTGCATTTTCAACTGTTCCTGTATAGTGGAATGTGGCTTCGCTTCCATATGTATCTGCAGCGTCACTCACAAGATTCAGACGGCCTTCATTATTTGCCAGCGTCAGCCATGGCGTTGCCGGCATTGATGCAACTGCTCCTCCATCAATCAAATTAACAGCTGCCGGAGTTGAAACCAAAGCAGTTGAAGCTGCTGCTGGATTAACCGTTAATTGTGTCACATAGTTTGGTGTTCCTGTCAGTGAAGACAGATAAACCGCGACACCGCGACCTGAATTATTTTGAATGCTGTAGTCAGCTGATTCAATCTCTGTATGATCTGAAGCAATTGTTGTATGGAATGCTGTCGCTGTATCAACCGTGATGTTAATCCAGTCATCTGAACCTTCCGGCAAATCAGTCTCCGGATCTGTGTTATCCATTTTTCCGATTGTTCCATTAATTTCAATGTCACCTGTATTAATTCCGTCAAATGTTTCTGCATTTGCAGTTGAGCCTGCTGCAGAAACTCCTGCAAATCCCGTACCTAAAACCATTGCTGCTGCGACTAATTTCTTATTTAATTTCATAAATGTGTTTCTCCTCTATAATTTTTTATTTATGTCAACAGAATGAATATTCTGCTAAACTCATTTCTTATGCTAAGACGTTAATCATAATGCTTGCTTGAACCTGCCCCTGCTTCTGTTTTGTTACCGGATCATAAATATTAAATGTTGCTGTTGCCGGATAGTCTCCTTTTGCCAGCGCTACATCTAATACAGCATTCTTTATCTCATAGCCCGGTTCAACAGCACCGGAAGAATATACTTCCTTACCATCTTCATCCAAAGCAATAACCACGTTGATTGGGTAAGCATTATGTTCAGGATTTTGAATATAGATATCTCCTTCTTCATTTCCAGAAGCAAAAGTTGCTTCCGGTTTGATGACCATATTGAACTTGCTGGCATCTACCATTTTCTGCTCGGCTGCTTTTATCTGTTTGTCCGTCATCTTCTGCGCTTCCTTTGCATCCGGCAGATAATCCCCGGATACTATCCGAACTGGTTCTTCCTGCTGTGTGAAATAGTAATACACACCGCCGCTAATCAGTAAAAATAATAACAGAGCCAGCCCTAACCATTTTTTCTTATTATTACTTATTGTGTTCTGCTTTTCTATAATAATCTCTCCTATTCTGATTTTTCAAACCTCAGCGTCATTGTATAAGATGGAAATAGTACTTCTCCTATAGGATTAAAGAACTTTCCGCCAAAATCCAACTGCAGTTTATTTTCATCGGTTGTATTCATTATCCCGATCATTACCGGACTTATCTGAAGTTCCGGTGTTAGGAATATTTCACTGCTGGAAGCACCGCTCATTAAGAGCTTCAATGCTAATTGGTTGGAGGCGACTTGACCATTCATGTCTGGAAGTAATTTAAGATTTTCTGCTGCTTTATTTTTGGGGGTAAAACCTGTGACCTGAACAGCTGTGTCCACATTCCCCTGATTAACGACTTCATAGGAGGCGCCTTTACTATAAATTGTTCCAGCACTTTCAGTTGCTGCTTCTGAATTATCTGTACCAAACAACATCTCTACAGGTATTGACACATCAATATATTCACCATACTTTGTTTCAAATTCATAAACCAGCGGAAGTACAATCTCTCTACCGGAAACCGCTGTTGCTCTGACTCTGACATAATACGTTGCAGACGGACGCAAACCGGTTAATTCTTCAGTAAACTGACTGTCATTATCCCCAAATCTATTTTCTACTGAAATACTTTCTGCATTTGAAAAATCACTGTTTCTGCTGTATTCCAGTTGAATCAGTGCATCCGTAAAGCTGGCACCGAAGTCAGCAGTCTGGTTTCCAGCAGGATTGTCTACGCCATTGCTAAAATCTGTCCATAAACCAGTGTTGTTGGCAAAAGCACCAGAAATCTTCGCAGTTGTTTCCGTCAGATCTTCATCATTTATTATTTCCAATGACTTCAGACCAGGATCTGTGGCAAATGAAATCGGACCTGACCAGTCACCCTGACCGTTTGTATTTGAAACAACTACCTGCATCCAGTACTTCGTATTAGGATTTAGATCATCTGCATCGTAATTGTAGAATCCATCTGCTTGTTGAGATAAATCAGTCAGTGTATAAATATATTTTGCTTTTTCCGGCACACCGATATCCTTCTCTTCTGTAAAGAGATAATATATTACTTTAGTTGCAGGAAGTCCGTGATTTTCAGAGTTGACAGACAGTGTCGCTCCCTGACTGCTTTCATCTGACACGCTTACAGAAAGAACGTCTGGTACCCACACACTGGAAAAAACCAATCGTTTGGAGGTTGCGAACGCACTTAATTCTGGCGCACTCAGTGTATCTCCTGATACATTTTGGTAAGTCGTATTCGAGACGTATAACGCTGTGTCCACTTTATTAAAGGTGGTGCTTGGCAGCTCTGTGGAGGCATTGCTATACGCATCCACTTTGATCCGGTTCGTTCCCCGAAAAGAAAGATTGCTGATTGCAGTATTGCTGCTTCGAATACCTAATGTTCCATCTGCTGTACCATTAAAAGCAGCTCTTTTTACATTATCGATATTCATTGAAAATGTTCCCAAAGTGCTTAAGGAAAACATTTGACCTTCTTCAACATTCATTTCATACACTGCACCTTCACCAACAGTCATTCCGCCTCTGGAGCTATACAAAGGAATTGATCCCTTTAAATCCAGTTGAACATTGGCATTTTTACCAAAACAAAAATCTGTCGCTGCACTCGTTCCTAAATTCGGATAGATAAACCGGCTTTTCACCGAGTTTGTTGATGTCTGCTTTACTTTTAATGTTCCATTATCTTCTACAATAATTGATTGGTCATAACTCGCTGCTGCACTGTAAAAAAAAGCATGGCTGGTTTCTACGTCAAATACTGCTCCCGAACGTACAACAACATTTATTGAACTGGCATAGGGACTATTGGAATTCGTCCCATGAGCGTAAATAAAGCCATAGCTAGCGGTAGTATTATGGTAAACATTGGTTATTCCAGACTCTACTTCTATGTAATTAGCCTCTGCCCATTCCTGAGAATATCCTGAGCCGGTTTGATTAAATGTATTGTTTCCTCTAAAAATAATCTTCCCATTTATATTGTATAACGGCTGACCGTTTGTAGTTATGTAATTGATATTTTCAAAAATCATGTTTATGTTTGGATTAGCATCGTAGCAGGTAATAATCCCATAGTAGCCGACAGCTCCTGAGCCGTCTGGGTTGCCAAAATTAATATTTTTCATCGTAACAGTTGCTCCTGTAACCTGTAGATAAAATCCTGCAGCAGCTAGTATACCTTTATTGTAAGTAATCGTATGACCCGCTCCATCTAAAACAAATCCATCATACAGAGGTAATGCTGTTGCAGCAATATCAATGTCAGCTGTCAGCCGAATTTCTTTTTTCTTGTCCGTCACAATATATGTTCTCAGTGTAGCCAAATCGCCAGCCAGCCAGTAACCATCTTCATCCTGTAATCCATCCGCAAAGGTTGAAGCTTTTTCTTTCGGAGGATCATCGTCTTCCTTATCTGAGAAAGTTTCTGTCGAGCTTGTTTCTATTTGATTTTCTTCTGTTGTTACTATTTCAGATTCGGGATCTGCTTCCGATGAAGACGCGGTCGTTTCTTCCAAGCCTTCCGAAGTTTCTATTTCCTGATTTACATCATCTGCCTGTTTTGCAGCTTCCGTGTTTACCTCGGTTGTTGGACTTCCTTCAGCAACTGGTTGAAAAACACTTAATCCTGAAACCCCTGTTCCATTCCCAAGCAATAAAATCGACATCAATAATGTAAGCTTGTTCAAAAACGTCCTCCTTTCTTCTATATGTGTTATTCCAAAAAGTCTTTTTCAGAAAAGTGACTTTATTTTAGATACTATATAATTGATGCTTCCATATCTATAAATGTCAATTAATTTTCATTTTCATTATAATTAATTGTTCATTTCACTATGTATTTTTTTAGATTTATCAGCAGAATATTCTTCCACTCGTACAAAAATACAATATTCCACAAACATTTTCAACATATTTTCAGTAAAAAAAAATAAAATTTTGAAATAATTAATAAATTAAACTCGTTTTTTATTAATAACAAACGTATTTTACCCTTGCAATCAACCAGCCTTCAATAAACAAGAGAGGTCGGGACAAAAACGATCAGCTCCGAGAATTAAGAAGGAATATCCGAAAATAGCTCCTCATATTTTCAGGATAGTTCGGCTTAATTCCGAAGGAGTTGTTTTTGTACCGCCGTTTATTCGGGTGTAGATATGAAGAGAGTTTGGAACTTTATTTCTGTCCCAAACTCCTCCTTACTCAGTAATCTTACCGTACAAATGCTTTGATTGTTTTAATTGTTTGACCTGCACTTGCACCACAAGGCTCTATTTCATAGTTGTCGATAGTTGCCGGAATAATAAATGTTTGAGCATATTGGATAAGAAACGGTTCAAATTTCCCTTCCGGACTAGTGACTAAAGCTTCGTCTCCTTCAATCAGATTCAACACGTTAACACTGCCATGATTCTCATGTCTCACTTTTTTACTAAAAGTATGGCGTCTTGTTTCAATAAATTCCGTTTCGTGAAGCCCCGTCTTTTCTTCAACCCAGCCTTCTCCTTGATCTATAATTGTAAACGGATTGATCAACTCTCGTTTGACCCACTGTTCATCCTTATAGATATCAATATTAGGTTCACCGTGATCGATATTGACAGGTCGAGGCAAACCATCAAAATCTACACGATCCCAGTCCCACAATTTAAAAGTAAAACGATTTGGAGTAGCGCTGATTTCTAAAATAACAGCATCTTTTCCGCTGGAATGAATCGTTCCAGCTGGGATAGAATAATGGTCATGTTTAGCCATCGTATGACGATAAATGTATTTTTCATCATCAAATCCTGTTTCGCCTTTTTCGGCTTCCTTTAAAGCATGGATCAGTTCTTCTTTTTTCACACCCTCATTCACGCCTAAATAGACAACAGCATCATTCTTTGCTTCTAGTACATAGTAACTTTCGTCCTGTGTATAATTGACACCAAATTCTTTTTGAGCATAGTCAACCTTTGGATGTACCTGCAAGCTGAGATTTTGTCCATCCATCGTATCCAAAAAATTAAAACGAATTGGAAACTCGTGACCAAAACGACCAAAAGCCCGTTCTCCCAGCAATTTTTCTGCATAATTAAAAACTAAATTATTTGCCGGAACTTCAACACATGTTCCTGAAAAATCCAACAATAGACTATTTTCCTCTGGGACACCATTAAAACTCCACGCCAAATTCTTCTCTGTTAAACCAACGCCGAATTGCTTCTGCATCCAAGTCCCACCCCAAACACCTGGATCAAAAAATGGTATTAAAGAAAAGGGCTGAGAAACAACTTCTTCCAATCCTTGCAAATAATCATCATAAGCAATCAATTTAGGACTTTGTTCATCATGAATATCTAGTAAATAATCAATGCTATCCACAATTTCTTGTTTATAACAATCTGCTAAAGGCCATTCAAAAAAATAGCCGCGTTTAATCATTTTTAGAGAATCTTCGCCTGCATTATTCGCCAACCAATTGCTATAATTCCCAGAACGGTAACGTTTTTGAACTTCCCATCTGGCTAGATCTACATAAATCACCATATCCACTTGCTCTAAAAGTGAGGCACCCATTCCATAAATGGTAGTGAATCCGCCTTTCTTCGTTTGTTCTTCCAAGCGTTTTGAGATATTTTTAACGTTTTCTTTATCAATGAAATCTGTTAATTTATGATGACTCATCAAACCAAATATTCGATCATCTGTTAAATTTTCCTGAATCCTCGTGTTGATCTCCTCTGCCTTTATAAACAGTTCATCCGCATGGAGCGTCATCGATGGTTGGAGTGGTGTAATAATTTTTTCCAGCAATAATTGCTCGTTAGTTACCGGATAACACTCAATCGCAAGTGTAAAATTCTTTTTATGTTCTGATTTTTGTTTTATAAAATAGACAATATCCTCATATGTTGTTAAAACAGATGCTTTTTTATTCATTTTTATCTTGGGACGTACAATTGATGATTTCAACAGCTTTCTCTCCATTCTTTATTACTCTGATTGGAAAATCACAATTCAGATAATCATGTCCTGATTCCGTTAACCAGCATGCACCGACAGATAATTTCTCAGTACCTGTATTAATCAGCCTATGACTCGTATTTCCAGGAATATAATGGACAGAACCTTCCTTGACTTCTTCTAATCGATAGGTCTTATCTTTAAAAACTAACAAAAGCAACCCTTCCCCTTTTAGTCCCCAGTAATATTCTCCAGTATCCTTTTTTTGATGGATATGTCCTTTAGTCATATGATATTCATTACCAATTTTTCCCGACATTATATGTGAAATTCCAAAAAATAAACCGCCATTTACACCTTCTATTAGACCATTATCATGGTATTCCACTTCATAAATGACTTTCTCAAAATCTTCCGATTCAGAAACCATTTGATAATAATTTGCATAATTTTTAAGCTTTGTTTGTTTACGTATCACGTCTTTTCCAGTTAAACAAACCTGCTCTTTATTAAAACAAATCATTTCCTCACTCCTTTTTATAGCTGAAAATTCTCCCATAAATGTCGATAATTTAGTGGTTTTGTAACAAACTCAAAAAGTGATGGTTGTTTTTCATACTGAACATATATATTTTCTTTTGATAAACCAAATTCAGGATATAGCCTTGTTGTTTTTTCTATCAATTTTGCTTCTCTGTAATGGTTGTTTTTCAACCATTTAACTTGATTATTTTCCATCACCGGATAAAAGGCCAGACCTTGTTTTTCTCTTATTTCTTTATACTCAAACGCATAATCACGAATACACCAGGCTCCAAAAAGCATTTTTTCATCTATGCTGGCATTAACTGTATAATGTGCCCAGTTTGGTGGAACAATCACGATATCTCCTTGTTTTGCTGCAATAGCAATACAATGTCCAGGAACTTCACCTACAAATTCCTGCATATAAATATATGCCTGACCCTGTAAAATTTCGTATACTTCTGGTGTAGATGACTGACATGAGGGAGAAACGGCATGAATATGTCCTTGGCTGCGAACCAGCTCATTTCCAATTAACCCGTCATTATAGGCAACGATACCATAAAGCAGATTTCGTTTCTTTAAGTCTTTATAATGACCTTCTTTCCCTACATCCATTGCGATTGTGTATAATACTTCCGGTCCCTCAGCATGTTTATTCAATAAACTGCTGCGAATGTCATTTAAATGGCGCTTCTCTGCTCGTTCAGGATAAAATAGACCTTCACCAAATTCCAGCTTTAATTCTGCTTCATTCAACCAAATATTTAATCCAGAATTAAAACTCATCCTCACCCTCTCCTTTTTCGGGAACAATGGTATAATCTTGAATCGTTTCCCGTGCAGAATGGACTGCGTCCGAAATTAGCTCAGCAATTGGTTTTATTCCCCCAGACAGAACTAACTCAAGAATCAGCGGCAGATTCATCCCGCTGATTAAATGAACATTATTAATTTCGTTCAGCAAACTATACGCAGCGGCTCCCGGTGAACCTGATGGGATATCACTGACAATGATAGTCTGTCCGTCAAAAGCATGGTCATGTAAAAATGATAGCTTTTTCTTAAAAGCTTCGATACCTTCCTCATCTAATTCTACTGCATAAAGCTCTGGCTGTTCACCGACAATAAATTCCGATGCTTTCTTCATACCGGAAGCAAGACCAAAGTGACTTACAAGTACAATTCGATTTTTCATCTCTATCCGCTCCTTTATTAAAGTAAATATGCCAGACCAACTGCAGCAAATGCGACAATGAAATAGATAAAAATCAGCTTAACTGGGGAAACTTTTCTTTTAGCCATTAAATACCACGAAGTAAAAATCACTACCAATGGTGCTAATTTAGGAAAAATCCCATCTAATATTGCTTGTATATCAATTTCCGCTCCCGTCAAAGCAAATTTTGCTGGTATTTCAAGATTTACATACGAGGCTGCTACACCGCCGATCACTGTCATTCCTAATACTGTAATTGCTTTTGTTATTTGTTGTGCTTTTTCGCCAGTAAAAACATCTATTGACTCTGCTCCAAGCTCATACCCCTTAAAAAATAAATAGCGTGAACCAAAATAAACAATACTATTAAATGAAATGACGTAGAAAAAAACACCTAAACTACTACCATTAGCGGAAAGCCCCATTCCGATTGATAATAAAATGGGAATCAGCATTCCAGGCACCATCGAATCTCCAATTCCAGCTAGAGGACCCATCAAGCCAATTTTTAAGCTGTTAATCAGCTCACCTGTGATACCAGCATTCCCCATTGCTTTTTGTTCTTCAAGTCCAACTGCGATTCCATTGATTAATGCACCGACTTGAGGTTCTGTATTATAAAAAGCGGTGTGACGTTCCAACATTTCTTTTTTCTTCTCGGGTTCATCCTTGTAAAGTTTGTCAGCTACCGGCTCCATCGAAAGTGCAAAGCCCATTGCTTCTAAAAATTCAAAACTCATAGCAACCAAATTGTACATCATCCATCTATGATAGGATTTTGTCAATGTTTTTTTATCTAAGATTTTTTCGGTCATTGCTAAAACTCCTCCTCATCTTCTTCATCAATAACTACACCTGCTGAGCTGACAGAGCTGTTTTTATTCAATCCGTTGAAATAAAGATATGCAATCACAGCTGCAACGATTGTCAATGCAATCATATTCAACTCTAAGAATACAATGCAGACAAAACCTAATAAAAAGAATAAGAACAACGAATTTTCTTTAACCACTGCTGTCAACAACATAGCAATCCCGATTGCCGGCAGAACACCGCCTAAATAACTCATAACATCAATTAAATATTGAGGCATAGAATCCAGCATTGTTTTCGCAAATCCTGAACCAAAATAGAGCACTAAAAAAGAGGGAACAAATCTTGAAATAAAATTGACTAACTGAGGTCCAAAAATTGCATTCATTCGGAATTTTTTGTAATCTCCTTCACGAATTGCTGCAACTGCACGATGGTTCCAAAATGAATTGATAACCTGATACATATTAAAAACAATTGTTCCAAGAATTCCAATAGTTGTCGCCAGTGTTACAGCAACTTCTGTGCTGGTATTAGAAAGCATTGCCAATGCAATTGCCGGAAAAGCAACAAAATTTAGATCTGCAGGCATTTGCCCTCCTGGCGTTACCATTGCAATATAGACTGTTTGAATTGCAACACCCATCATGATTCCTTGTTTCATATCACCTAAAATCAGGCCAACAATCATCCCTGAGACTAAAGGTCGGGTAATCGTATACCATCCTCCGGTCAATCCTAATAACCAAGGAGTTGATAATGCACCCAGATAACAAATCACAGAAATAGCGATTGCCTGTATCAATAATGTTATATCCACACTACTCTCCTCCTTCAGCTTTCAGTTCATCCCATGTCCTTCTTTTTGAATCAGGAACTAATTGAAATGAAATTGTCATGCCATTTTTCTGCAGTACATCGAACGCTTCTTCTTCTTCTGGAATCATACTTAAATTTTTACCATATTTCTTGGCACCTTCACGGACACTCATTGGTCCCACATTCAATTCTTTTATCTCCGAAATAAAGTTAACACCGTTTTCAAAAATTCGGACAAGTGTTGCTGGCGAACGGGCGATCAAAAAATACTGACGTTTACTTTCAACGATTTTCGACCATTTTTGAATAATTTCCTCTTCGGTCATCACAAACCCTTTTAGGGGCAGCGGAACTGCCGATTTCAGCATTTTAGCCAATACAGGATTTGTTGCTGACGGATCATCAACTGCTACAACACCGTCACACTTTCTTTCGCTCATCCAACGAGTAACTACTTGACCGTGAATAATCCGGTCATCGATCCTAATAAATGAAATTGCCATTTTTTCCTTCCTCCCAATTGATATAATGTAATTACAATAAGATGTAATAAAAATATATTTCTAAATATAGAAATATATTTTTTACCTATTTTAAGTAAAGTCGTTGACATAGTAACGGTATTCACTGCCAATATAAAAACATTCTGAATACTCGTGAAATTGCTTCCCAAGTTGCTGTGTAATTCTAACCCTTTTTAAAATTGGTGTGTTTGTATCTATTTTGAGCACTTCCACTAAGTACTCACTAGGATTGACTGCCTCAACATATTCCTTAACTGAATCTACTATGATATCAAAAGTTTTTAAATATTCATAAAATGAGCCGTAATAATCTTCACTGCTTGTTGAAAAGAATGTTTCATACGTAAAATATGTGTCAAAAAATGCGAAGGCCAGTTCTTCAGTACCAAATATCCGCTGTAAATTCAGCACTGGATCACCTTCATTAATATTCAAAAAATTTGCAATTTTTGCTGTCGCTTTCACCATGTTAACTTTCGCTTCCAATGTATGCACTTTTCTGCCTAGATTATTCATCTCCTGTGTGAAGCTTTTGACTACAGTTTCTTTGACCTCCAGCTCCTTCGCCTGAACAAAGGTGCCTACTGCACGTTTTCGATACAGCAACCCCTCATTGACCAGCTGATCAATCGCTTTTCTAATCGTGATGCGGCTGACGTCATAGATTGTACAAAGCTCATATTCTGTCGGGATCTGATCTTCGACTTTCCACTCACCAGAATTAATTTTAAACTTTAAATCACTGGCAATTTGAATGTACAGCGGCAATCTATTATCATTCATTCCTCCACCATCTTTCTACATCTCTTTGTCATAACAATAGCACATGAATAAATTTCGTGCAAGCGTTTTTTTAATAAGAACTAAATTATTGCTTATTTCAAATTTTATAAAATCATACCGCAACCTTATACTGACTGTAATTTTTTCGAAAATAGAGTACTTGGAGTTGTCCAGCGAAGTAACATAGACTGTTTAAAGCAACCTCTGTCAGTAAAAATCTATTCTGCCGAGTACTCTAACAAATGAGCTTCCGCTTCAAACTCAGCGATAGGTCATACTAAATTGCCTCCTACAAAACTGATAAGAAAGAGAATTTGACCTATTCATTGAGTTTTAGCACTATACAACCTAAAGAACAACAGCTTAGCTGCCTTATGAAAAGACTTATATTCAACCATGCCTGTTCTCCCCATTGGAGTCTCTTGATATTTGGGACATCAGTCTGTGTTTGTATAGGAGCTTCACCTGACAAATCATACTTTATTTTCCCGTACAATTTAACAGAGCATTTTTTCCTTATCGACTGTAATCCTGTACCTCAAAACTTCTCTCCAAGATATCCAAAATCCTTGATAATGCTGAGCTTTCCCCATTAAAAAATTTTCTTTTTATTATCTACATGTTCCCTGTAGCCACCACATCTACCCCTGTATTCAACAGATTTTTTATTGCAATATCACCGATATTCACTGGTGCGTTCAATCGAACTTCATTGATCACCTTCATCGCCTCCATTACATATTCTTTAGGAATCCCATCCGTAGTTTTTACAGGACAGCGGCGATGTCTTCCACCCTCAACAATTACAGTAGAAGTGACTACACGTATTGGATTAGTCGCTTCTGCTTTGCCATACTTCACACCTTTACTGCAGCTGTGACCGCTAACCTGATACTCATTTGCTGTATCCACCATTAAATGGCAGCCCTTGGGACACATAATACAGATAAACTCTTTCATCATCTGCCGACCTCCTCCACACAAATTTCTATTTCGCCGTTCTGGATTTTATCAATAGCTTTCCGGGATAATTTAATTTTCTCCATCTCGCCGGGGACAATATAGCTCTTTCGCTGTTTTACCAGTGTTTCTCCTTGCGATTTTACTACGATTTGGCTGTCGCCATACACTTTATTTACTCGGAAAAACAGCTCAACCTTCTTATCAACCTTGTCTTCACGAATTTTTTGAGGAACTACATAGGTCACATGCTCCCCATTTTTTATGGTTAAGTAATCTGCAGTCAGCTCATCCATCAAGTGCTGAGACAAAATAAATTCTGCTGCCGCCGCTCCGGCTCTCATGCTCTCAGCCGTTACAAAATCTACTAAATCATGTACGTGGACAACGTTTCCGCAGGCAAAAATTCCAGGAATCGACGTTTCCATATTTTCATAAACAAGTGCACCGTTTGTTCGATTATCCAATACAATTCCTGCACTGCGGCTAAGTTCATTTTCAGGAATCAATCCTACAGACAATAAAATCGTATCACAGGCAAAAATCTGTTCTGTCCCGGCAATCGGCTGTCGCTTCTCATCTACTTCTGAAACGACGACTTCCTCTACTCGGCTTTTCCCTCGAATCTCTGTAATTGTATGCGAAAGAAATAAGGGAATATCAAAATCGTCCAAGCATTGCACAATATTTCTTGTTAGACCGCCCGAATAAGGCATCACTTCAATACATGCCAATACTTCCGCACCTTCCAGTACCATTCTTCGAGCCATAATCAATCCAATATCTCCCGATCCCAAAATAATTACTTTTTTCCCTACAAGATAACCTTCCATATTGACATATCGTTGAGCAGCTCCCGCTGTATAAACACCCGCTGGTCGACTCCCCGGAATTCCGATGGCTCCCCTTGTCCGCTCCCGACAACCCATTGCAAAAATTAGTGCTTTTCCCTGTAAAATTTGATAGCCCTTTCTCTTATTAACAATGTGAATCGTTTTTTCTTTGGTTACTTCCAGAACCATCGTGTCCAAGTAAACCTTTATACTTGTTTCTTTCAGCATCTCAATAAAACGTCCCGCATATTCCGGCCCGGTTAATTCCTCTTTAAAATAATGAAGACCAAAACCATTGTGAATACACTGGTTAAGAATCCCGCCCAGTTCACTGTCTCTTTCAATGATTAAGATATCCCTGATCCCTTTTTCGTAAGCAGCCATTGCTGCTGCCAATCCAGCTGGTCCTCCGCCGATAATGATTAACTCATGCATGTTCCAGACCTCCCTTGGTTGCTTCTGTTAAAACATAACTGCTCGTGTGATCCTGCAAGATTTCCAGCGGAGACTTTCCCAGCTCATCTGCTAAAATCTCAACAACTCTTGGACCGCAAAAACCGCCCTGACAGCGGCCCATTCCGGCATTGCATCTTCGCTTGATGCCATCCACCGATACAGGAACAACTGCTGAATGCACTGCAGCTCTTATTTCTCCTTCTGTAATCATTTCACAGCGGCAGATCACTCGTCCATAGCTGGAATCTTTCTGGATCAGCTTGTTTTTCTCCTCAATTGTCAGCTCCTGAAAAACAATTTTCTCCCGGGTATCCGTAGATTGGGCTTTCAATTGAAACGTACGTCCTATTGATTGTTCCAGTAACCTAATTCCATAGAGTGCAATTGCCGGAGCAGAGGTCAGTCCGGGAGATTTAATACCCGCTAAATCGATAAAACCAGGAGCAGCTTCTTGAATAATAAAGTCCTTTTTTGTACTGTTTGCACGAATCCCTGAAAAATTACGAATAGACCGTCTTAAATTAAGGTCAGGGACCGTTTTTTTTGCCAGTTCAGATACCTGTCTCAATCCTTTGACTGTATTTCCTGTATCCATACCGCTTCCCAGCTCTGTTTTTGAAACTTCTTCAGCATTTGGTCCGACAATCAAGTTTCCATGTACAGTTGGGCTGACCAGCACCCCTTTTCCTACATTGGAAGGACATTGAAAGATAATGTGAGAAACAACTGAACCTTCAGATTTATCCAGTAAATAATACTCCCCCCGGCTGGGTACGATCTCAAAATCAGGCTCTGCCACCATATTATGAACAGCATCTGAATAAACACCCGCTGCATTAAAAACATATTTAGTCTGATAAATTCCTTTTTCTGCTGTGATTTGGTAACCGGACTCTCTCCTGCTGATCTCCTTCACTTTATTATTAAGCGAAAGTTCCACGCCATTAACTACTGCAGTTTCAGTAAGAGCAAGACAAAGCTCCCATGGATTCACGACTGCAGCAGTCGGCGCATAAAGTGCCCCGAGGGCTCGGTGAGATAACCCAGGTTCCATTTCCAGAAGCTCTTCCTTATCCACCATCTGCAGCTCTGAAACCCCATTTTTAAGACCACGCGCATAAAGCTCCTGAATAACCGCTAACTCTTCTTTAGAAAATGCTGCCACCAGAGAACCAATCTGATGATAATGAACTGAAAGCTTTTGGCAAAGCTCTTTGGCTCGTGCAGCACCTTCCACGTTCAATTTTGCCATCAGAGTTCCCGGTTCCGGATCAAAACCGGCATGCAGGATAGCACTATTAGCCTTAGTTGCTCCCATACTCACATCATTTTCCGCTTCCAGAATTAAAACTTTCAGCCGATACTTACTTAATTCATAGGCTGTTGCAGCACCCACAATCCCACAACCGATAATCACCACATCGTACATCTTTTTTCCCCCTGTCTATATCTCTCAAGCACAAAAAAGAGAATACAGAAACAAACACCACTTTTTTTGGTGTCTGTTGCTATACTCTCTTTTCTCCAGCAAGTATTTAATTGTTTATATTATACCACCTATATAGAGCTTGGACAATAACTAGACAGTTTTTTGAATTTACCCAAAATTTTTAAAGCTAATACAAAAAATAATTAAACCAACAGTATTTCCTTTGTTTAGAAAACAGCTTCTGTAACTACTGATATAATAGGTTTTTTAGTAAAAAGCGAGTGAATTCAAACTAGACAGACCAAGTCGGCACATTTGTCGTTGAAACAGCAAGGCTTCCTGCTCCCAAAGCACCCATAATATCTTCCTTATCCCGAATCAGGCCGCCTACAATTAATGGTTTTTTTGACGATTTCACAATTTCTTTAATGATCTTCGGAGAAACATTGGGCAGCAGTTCAACCATATCTGCATCAATATGTGCAAGCTGTCTTTCCATATTTTCCAGAGCCGAAGAGTCCAACAGAAAAAAACGTTGAATAGCCAGCAGCTGATGTTTTTTGGCATAGCGGACAATCACTGATTTTGTTGAAATAATTCCATCAAATACTGTACATTTTTTTACATAGTCAATGGCTGCTTCATCCGAAGACAGCCCCTTAACCAAGTCAGCATGCAAAAATGCAATTTTCTTACTCTTCTTAATTCTTTCCGATATTTCACTAAGCTGCATTAGATGGGACTGCAGAATAAAAACAACCTCAACCTCTGATGTCAATGCCGCAGTCAGCTCTTCTTCATTTTTTACCGCAGCAATCACAGGGGAAAGCTCCAGTTTTTTATATAAGTCACAGACATTCATTTAGAGAAACTCCTTATCTATTAAATGAGTGCTGAGAATTTCAGCTGTGGATAGCTGCCGATTCCTCTCAGTCTTTTTTATTTTATCATGCTGGAAGACAGGCAAACAGTATGTACAGACAAACCGATAAAGAAAAGGCTTCAGAAATCCTCTTGAACCCTTTCAAGACTTTTGGCAAATGGGAAATTTGACACTACAAATCCAGGAATAGCTGAAAACACTCACATTCCAAAGAACACTGCAGAAGATAAAAGAGGCGAAATTCAGAATCCAAAAAGGCATGAAATTTATCAAACGAACTTCATACCTTTATTTCATTTATTCTTTAAACTCTCATTTTTTAAACGCTTACAAATAGATCTATCGTTCTCCCAAACTTGCAAGATGGAAATCCAGCATATAATAGCGATAATCACTCTTTGAATACATTGATTTCTTGTTTTTCAGATCTTTTATTAAATCCAGGCGTTCCTCTTCTGTTACTTCTACCCAGTCCTTTTCATGAGTTCTGCAATAAAGGCGAAAAGGCAGCTCCTTATCCATACATACTTCAAGAAAATTTTCAGGTTTTCCCAATCCGTGATATTCAGCATCTGTTAAAATTTCTCCAACGTAATTCATATATTTCTTACTCATGTATTTCTACCCCCTTCAGTTTTTATTTCTATCTGCTTATATAAAAATTATAATCAATTGTTGGATAGACAACAACTGTTTTTCAAAAATTTTTTTATCTGACTAAAAAATAGGATGTTGCAACTATCACATACGGAATATTGATTCCCCTTTTTTAATTTCAAAATAAATGATTTTAGGTGATGAGCTCTCCAACTGTTAAAATAGGTTTTACCCCTAAGACTGTAACTGACCTACCACTTAAGAAAATTTGCCTGAAGGTCTTCTAGACTGTCTAATTTGCATAAAGGAAAAAACAACTATAGGTAAATAATTAAAGAAAAAACTAACATGCTGACAGAGTCCTATTTGGTTTAAAAAAGGAAATTGGCTGACTTTGGGAATACGTGCCAGTCCGTAAATCCCCGCAAACAGTATACTGACAAACAGTGAAAATAGATAGAAATGACTAAGAGCTTTCTTCAGCTGTTTTTTATAAAGTAGAAACAAGAGGAATGGAAATAGCAAAAAACCGGTATACCCAAGCCCAGAGCCTATATTGTGTATCCATGTTGACAGGTTCCATCCTGCCTGCTCCATATTAATGCTGAACAAGCCAGTAAAGATACAGTCGCCAACACCATAAAAGCCTATTGCAGACACAAGTAATATTGTGAGTGTACGTGATGTATCGACAAACTCCTGATACAATGCCGGTAAGGCTAAAACAAAGAAGATTCCAGAGACTACTGACCAAATTAGAAATGGCTGACGTACCGGGCTGCTCACATCCCCAAACACACTGATTACCATCATCAGCTGATTCATCGCCGGAAAAAACAGTCCCAGAATGTATGGAGTTAAAAAATCACTGACTGCGCCCAACATCAGAAAATAAAAACCGTTTCTTTTAAGAAAATCCATTGCCCTTCCTCCTATTTGCTTCATACAATACTAATTAGAAATAATCGTTGGGTCCAGCCAGTATTTCGTGATTTCACAAATAATTGTATAAACAACCAAAACAATGACTGCTGCTTTATAATAAGTTACCCGCTCAAATCGTTGATACAGCTTATCGAGCAGCGGACCAAGGAGCATTACTGCAAACAAAGATAATATTCCCCACATAATCGTTGATTTCAGGCAAATACGCCCTTGAAAATTCATAAATTCCTGAGAGTAATCCCAATAAGTCCGCCCCAGCAGCCAGCTGGTTAAATAACTGGAAAATAATTCAAATAAAGTCATCCAAAACGCACCTACAAAGAATAAACGAATAGGATGCTTTTTCAGCCGTCCAAAGAAAACAGTCATAAGAACACCGCCGATTCCATAAATCTGAATGAGCGGAAGCCCCCAGATAAGAGGAATATTACCGATTAAAGGATATTTTTTCAGTACAGGAAAATAGCTGGAAAGCTTATTTAAAATAAAAAGATAGCCTCTATCTGTCAATTTTCCCACAGTAATATACACTGCGATTGTTTCAAAAATCCACCCCAGCATCCCGCAAACAAGAAAGATGAACAGCAGATCATATATGCTTCTTCTGTTCCAAACATTATTACCTATACTCAGCTTTTCCATTTCCAAACCTCCCATTCCACTATCAACCTTTTCTAATTGAGAAAAAATATAACTAATAAAAACTATATCACTAAAATAATTCTTACAAAAATCAAATGACTTACAAGGTATAATTCCAGTTTTATTTCGCTTTTATTAGCTGTAAAAAAACATCTGAAAGATTCGTAGGTATCTCAATTTGAAGTAACAAAACATTGTACCAGTGTATCCACAAACTCTTCAAAAGATGTTAGGGAGCTTAGCCTGTGAACATTCTGCTCATCGGTACAAATCATGGCTAAGTCATCAAATATCTCGCGAAAAACATGTCGATTACGGTAATTAATTGAAATCAGAAATACCAATGTGACACGGCTGCTGCCCCACGCAATACCGTTTGGATTAACAACAATGGAAATACCTGTACGATTGGCATTCATCGTCAGGGAATGAGGAATGGCCACTGAGCCAAAGGCTGTAGAAGAAAGCTGCTCCCGTTCCATTACCTGAGGATAAAACCTTTCATCAACCATTCCCTCCTCCTCCATTCGACTGCATAATTGCTTCAACAATTCATCCGAATTCTGATTTTCAGTCGTGTATATAAATCGGCCTTCATCAACAATAGACAGGAAATTTTGGGCAAACTGGTCTCTGCGCTTTTTTTCTTTGATATCAAAAATTTTTGATGCGATCTGTTGACGGTCTTCCAGTGTAAAAAATGGATTAATGACCACATAGGGCGTTGTGACCACCTGCTTCAGCTTAACTGCCGAAACAATCAGTTCTGTATCTACATATTTCAGCTCCTTTTCACTGGTCAGAATATTTTGAATCTCAAGGTCGTCAACAAAGTTTTTCTGCAGCTTTTCCATTACCTGGATGTTCATATTATAGTAGTGCGGAACAAGAATGGTACAGTTGATTTTGTTTGTCCGCTGCTTTTGAATTTCCAGTGCATAGCCTAAATGAAATGCAATATAGGCAATCTCATCTTCACTAATTGTATAATCCAGTTCTTTTTGAATCACATGTGAAACCTGAACAGCACAGTCATAAATAAGCGGGCATTCTTTCTTAAGCGTTTCTGTCATTGGATTTCTGCAGGAATAGCCGTTATCTATCCGATATAATAAATTTTTTATATGGAGTGCAAATCGAATAAAAAACTCCGGCTCATTGCCGTCGATAAAGTAGAGTTCATGGACTTTTTCCAAAATTTTCCCTACCAGATCAAGACAGCGTTTGTCCGCAACTTGTTCCAGTTCCTCAGCGGATATCTGTGTAAAATTAACACTGGTACCATTGGCGGAAATTAATATTGCCAGATCTCGTATTTCTTCTTTAGGAAAACAAATATTATAACGTTCAGCAACTTTTCCGGCGATTTTTTCAGCAATTTTTAAAACAGCAGGATGGATGGACTGCGGCGGCTGTGCTTCTGATTTAGGAAACTGAAAATTCCCTTTCATTCGATCAACGGCAATCGCCAGATGAATGACAATATTCGTCAATGCATAATCATTGGTAAAAAAATCGTAATCAGAAAAGAGCTCTGCAATAATTTCCTTAATATAATCCAGATCAAAGTCTACAAAGCTTTCCTGCAGTTTAGTGATATCAACAAAATGATTATCCAACTCAGATAGCAGGGTAGTGTGGATTAACTGCCGTTTGGCTTTCTCTGTTCCAATCAGCTGCAGCGTATCCTTGATCAGTCGAATTTCCAAAGACAGCTCCAAACACTGCTTTTTGAGTTTTTTTGCATCATTCAGCAGCGTTGATTCACTGATATATAACTCTTCTGCCAGATCATAAACAGATATTGCTTCTTCTGTCGAGATCAATCTCAGGAGAAGATAGGCAGCTCGTTCAGCAGGTGTCTCTGGAATACTTGTTTGGATGTTATTAAAAAAAGCAGCCAGCTTACCCGATTCCACACGATAGCCTCTGCTTGAAGAAACAACCAAATCAGGTTCAATTGTTTGAATATCTGAAATATACGATTTTATTGTTCGTTTGGACAAGCCAAATTTCTCCGCCAACAGTGTGGAAGAGACCCAATTCCCCTGTTCGTTCAAGTATTGAAGAAGTTTAATATATTTTGCTTTCACCGGATACTCTCCTCTCTTTCACCTCTGCGGTGCAAAAAAATATTTGTTTCACCACTAGAGATTGACTATAGTATAACTGTAATTGATAGCGCTATCAATCGGAACTATGTAAAGGAGAAAAAATTATGAAAAAAATGAACGTGTTACTTGTATGCGGATCGGGAGCAAGCTCAGGCTTTATGGCTGCCAATATTCGAAAAGCTGCCGCAGCAAAAGGATTGGACATAAAAATTACCGCACGCGGAGAAAGTGAGATTGAAAACTATATTGATGAAATTGATGCTCTAATGGTTGGACCGCACCTTGCTTATATCCTTGATGAAGTGGAAGAATTTGTTGGTGATGCACCAGTGAAAGTCATTCTAATGAAACCTGAATATTATGCTACATTAAACGGAGAACAGGCATTGGAACATCTACTGGGAGAAGTTCAATAGTTTTAAAAATGGAGGTATAAAAATGAAACCCTTAATTAACTGGTTGGAAAACAGTTTTACACCGAAAATGAATAAAATCAATCACAATGTGTGGATTGTAACGTTAAAGGATTCCATTATGCAGGCCCTACCCTTAATTTTTTTAGGTTCTGTATTTTGTATGCTGGCAATTCTAAATGATTATTTACCAAGCCTGCCTAATTTTTGGACACCGTATGGTTGGACAATGGGAATGATTTCACTGGTAATTTCTTTCCTAATTCCTTTCAATCTGATGGAGAAGAAAAGACTGCGCAAGCAAAGAATTAATGCAGGAATATCCGGAATCATCTTATTTTTGATTATTATTTCACCACAGGTTATTGCAGACGGCGAACCTGGTTTTGGTCATAGTGCTCTCGGTGCCGGTGGAATGTTTGTCGCAATTGTTGCAGGTTTATTTGCAGGCTTTGTACTGAATTTATTTGGGAAATTTTCATTTTTCAGCGAGGAGTCAGTAATTCCTGACTTTGTCCGCTCCTGGTTTGACGCCATGCTTCCAATCGGAATTGTTGTACTTGTCGGCTGGATATTGGTTGATATTCTCGGCTTTGATGTATATAACGCTGTTCTGGCAATCTTTATGCCGCTGCAAAGCGTCATTGAGACACCATGGGGCTTTTCTCTGATGATGCTGATTGTCTGCTTCCTTTACTCTTTGGGTATTTCAACGTGGGTATTGACTCCTGTTTTAAATCCAGTTTTACTGACAGCAATTCAGGCAAATATTGACGGAAAAGCCATGAATTTAGTGACTGACCCAACGATCTACTCTGCCTATTTATGGATTGGTGGAATTGGCTGTACCATGCCGCTTGTTTTCATGTTGATACGTTCAAAATCCAAAAAGTTAAAAGCACTGGGAACAGCTTCTATTGCGCCAACTATTTTCAATATCAATGAGCCGATCGTTTTTGGCTGTATCGCCTGGAATCCTCTTTTGATGGTTCCGATGTGGCTGCAGGGACTGATTTTACCATTAATTGTCTGGCTGTTTACAAAGGTTATTGCTTTTGCTCCTATACCAACGGTCATGTTTCAAATGTGGTACTGCCCATTCCCGATCGCAACCTGGCTGACTACAGGAACCCTCTCGGGAATTCTGTTAATGCTGATTATTTTTGTTGCAGCTGCGGCAATCTGGTATCCATTCTTTAAAGTATACGAAAAACAGGAATGTGACAGAGAGGCTGCCGAAGCCGTTGAAAAAACATAGATATAACAACGAAAGAGGGTTTTTAAATGGTGAAAGAACAAGTCGTTCAAAATGCCATGCAGATAATTCTACATGCCGGAGATGCAAGAAAGCACTGCATGGATGCCTTAAAAGCAATTGAAATCAATGATTTTGAGCAGGCTGAACAGGAAATGAAACTGGCAAATAAAGAAATTGTTCAGGCACATCAGGTCCAAACAGATGCCATCACAGATGAAACTTCTGGAGAAGACGGCGAATATTCTGTATTGTTTACGCATGCTCAGGATACGCTAATGACAATTTACAGTGAAATAAATATTGTCAAACGTATGCTGTCTATCTTTAAGACATACGACCAGCGTATACGACAACTGGAAAACAAACTGGAAAGGCAGGAAGAAAATGACTAGAGTACCTAAAGGGTTCCCAAATAATTTTTTATGGGGTGGTGCGATTGCCGCCAATCAGGCAGAAGGTGCCTGGGATACTGATGGGAAAGGCTGGTGTGTTGCAGATATCAATGAATTCCTTCCTGATGTAGCATTGGAAAAAAAATCCAATGTAGAAATGACCACTTCCTATATCAAGGATGCTATGGTCAGCACAGATCGAATTTTTCCAAAGCGCCGGGGAATTAATTTTTATCATACGTACAAGGAAGACTTGAAACTGCTTGGTGAGCTGGGGCTAAAAACCTTCCGAACTTCTATTAACTGGGCAAGAATCTTCCCGAAGGGTAATGAAACAGAGCCAAACGAAGCCGGCTTGCAGTTTTATGATGACTTATTTGATGAAATAATCAAAAACGGTATGGAGCCGATGATTACAATGTCGCATTATGAAATTCCGATTTATTTAACAACCGAATACAAAGGCTGGTATTCACGAGAAGTCATTGATTTCTTTGTTCGCTTTGGGAAAGTAATTCTGGATCGTTACCACGGAAAAGTAAAAAAATGGATCGTTGTTAATCAGATCAATCTGATTGTTCATGAATCCTTCAACCATCTGGGCATTGCCGAAGACGCAGTAGATGATTTGCTGTCTGCCAAATATCAGGGTGTACACAACGAAATGGTTGCCAGTGCGCTGATTACAAAATATGCACATGAAAATTATCCCGACAATGAAATCGGCATGATGCTTTGCGGCGGACCGTCTTATGCAGCAACAAGTAAAGCAGAGGATGTTTTAGCGACATTGAAACTAAATCAAATGGAATACTTCTTTGCAGATATACTGCTTCGCGGTCATTATCCCGGCTATGCATTCCGTTACTTTGACGACAAAGGCATTCATGTGGCATTCGGTGAAGGCGACGAGGAAGC
The DNA here is from genome assembly GCF_020567645.1 of Enterococcus sp. CWB-B31. Classification (NCBI taxonomy): domain Bacteria; kingdom Bacillati; phylum Bacillota; class Bacilli; order Lactobacillales; family Enterococcaceae; genus Enterococcus; species Enterococcus sp. CWB-B31. The sequence continues at coordinate 584,838 of NZ_JAJDJW010000001.1, read as the reverse complement.
ACTGAAGCACACAGCAGATTTCATGTCTTTCTCTTACTACTACACACAAATATGTGATCAGGATTCCTACAATAAAGATCTGGGACCTCATAGAAATAAAGAACTTCCGGCAAATCCCTGGGGCTGGACAATTGATCCGATCGGCTTAAGAATTTTGTTGAATGAGTTTTACGACCGCTATCAATGTCCGATTTATATCACTGAAAATGGGATTGGCTATTTTGATGAACTGGAAGACGAAAGTGTTCATGATTCCTACCGTATTGACTATTATCGGGATCACATTCAAGCAATGAAAGAAGCGATTAAGGATGGTGTGGATCTGCGCGGCTACTATGCCTGGGGACCCATTGATATCGTCAGTTGTTCATCCAGTGAAATGAGCAAACGCTATGGATTCATTTATGTAGACATAGATGATTATGGAAAAGGCAGCGGCAGACGCCTGAAAAAAGACAGCTTCGCCTGGTATCAAAAAGTCATTCGCAGTAATGGAGAAGATATCGATTAATTATAAAGGAGAGACCCATGAAAAAAGTCAAAGTATTATGTGCAGTCTTAGTCGCAGGATTTGTCTTGGCAGGTTGTTCTTCCGGAGATGATAAAATTGATTCTGTACAGGAATCAATTTCAACGGAAAATACTGAGACTGTCTTTTACTTTATCCGTCATGGAAAAACTATGTTCAACACAACAGATCAGGTGCAGGGGTGGTCTGATACTCCTCTAACAAATGCGGGGATTCAGGGAGCAAAAGATTTAGCTGTTGGGTTGAAGAATGTTCCATTTACTTTAGCTTATTCCAGTGATCTGGGTCGTGCTGTTTCCACCGCAAACTACATTCTTGAAGAGGGAGACAGGGAAGGACTGGAGCTACAGACTTCAGCCGGCTTACGTGAATGGAACTACGGCGGGTATGAAGGGCGTGACAATTCCGAAATGTGGGCCCCCATCTTTGAAGCACAGGGGTTGAAATTTGATGATGAATGGTCACAGTATGCAGAACTGACAGAAAAACTATCGGATGAAGACATCGCCAATGAGATAGCTAAAAATGATCCGACACAAACCGCTGAAACCTACGATGAAATTGTAAAGCGCTCTAAAGAAGCAATGGACGAAATCATTGCAGCCAGTAAAGAAGCAGGCGGTGGAAATGTGCTGATTGTTGCACATGGAAGTGAAATCCCAACCATTCTGGAATTTCTTGTACCCAGTACCTATAAAGGCGAATCCATCGGCAACTGCAGTGTAACCACCCTTCACATGAAAGACGGTCAAATGATGATTGATACAATCGGCGACACCAGTTATTTGGAAGCAGGAGAAAAAGCAAATAAATAAAGGGAAGGATATCTTAAAAAATACCGCCCTCCGAGTGTTAGATTTTGGCTCTAACTTTTGGGGGACGGTATAAAAATAGGTCGCCTTTTTTTCATTTTGTCATTCGTTTAAGCAGAAAATCAACGATAATAAACCTCTTCCAGGAACAGTCCCTGAGAGGGTACTGTCATCCCTGCATCACTTCTGATTTTTCGTTCAAGCACTTCGTCAATCGTTTCCAGCGGCAGTTTACCTGCTCCAATTTCAAGAAGTGTGCCCATAATAATTCGAACCATTTTATACAGAAAGCCATCACCGACAAAAGTAAAATAAAGCATGCTTCCTTCTTTTTGAATGGATAGTTCGTCAATTGTCCGAATAGTGGACTTCTTTGTTTTTTTCAGGGAAGAAAAACCGATAAAGTCATGAGTACCAATCAGTTTACGGCAAGCTTCATTCATCAGAGTCATGTCCAGCTTCTCCATATAGTGAAAACTGTAATTGCGTTCAAATGCTGACGGAATTGTATCGTTCCACACATGATACCTGTATTTCTTACCGGTTGCATTGTACCGCGCATGAAATCTCTCAGGAACCTCTTCTGCTTTTTTTACAACAATATCTTGTGGAAGCCGATGATTTAAGGAACTCAGCAGCTCCGGCAGTTCTATCAGCGTATCCATTTTAAAGTTGGCAATCTGTCCCCTTGCATGAGTTCCCGCATCTGTTCTTCCAGAGCCGATAATTTCAATACCGGTTCCTGTTATTTGTTTCAAGACATTCTCTATTTTCCCCTGAATGGTTTTATCTGAATTGCCAAGCCTTTGCCAGCCAAGATATCTTCCACCGTCATATTCGACGGTCAGTTTAATGTTTCTCATAGTTTCCTTTTTCTCCTTCTGCTGCACTGAATACTTTACAATTTTATTTTTCCTGTTTCAGTATACTCTTTTGTTCAACTTTCATTTCTTATCAAACTGTCTCACTTCAGATTTTGATTCCTGAATACGGTCAATCATCTCATCAAAGTTTCTTGATGCGTAAGCATAAAAGAGTATATCAATAACGATAAACTGATTATGCAGAGAAGTGGTTGCTGCACTCCGGACAACCGCTTCATTTGAGCGAACTGTCTGCAGCGGCAGCTCCACTTTTGAGGCCAGTGAATTCATTCCAAACTGCGTCAGTCCCACCGTATGAAGCTGATATTTTTTAGCAAGTTCCACCAGTTGAAGGACTTCCTTGGTCTCTCCTGAATTGGAAATCGCAAAGAAAACAGCCTGTTCAGGTGCTGAGATCAGGATGGTTATCAAAACATGCGGATCACGAACATAGACCACCGTTTTTCCAGCCCTGTTCCATTTCTGAAAAATATTTTCCGCAACCAGTGAGGAAGCGCCCACACCAAAAACATAAATAATGGGTGCATTAATCAGTAAATCAACTACTTGATCCACCTGCTGCTCATCAATCAAAGCAACCGTTTCCTGCATTGATTGATAGGCGTTTGCCAAAAGCTTCGCTTTTAACTCCTGAATTGACTCATTCTCTGTAATATCTGAATAGCCTTCCTGAACAGGAGAGTCAATCTCAGCAGATAATTTTATTTTCAACTGCGTAAAACTTGGAATATTTATTTTTTTGCAAAAACGAATTACCGTAGCCGGACTGGCTCCTGCAACTTTCGAAAGCTCTGCAGCTGTCATACCTATCACTGCAGAAGGATCTTCCAAAACAGCCAGACCGATCTTCTTCTCAGAACCTGGTAATATATCAATAATACTGCGAATTCTCCCCAGAATATTTTCTCCGCTCATTGCTCCAACTCCTTCTGTCCACTCTTGCTTCTTCTGTTATTATCGCATGAATGAAAGAAACAATCATCAATTTTCATGATGATTGTTTCTTTCATTTATTGATAGTACGTAATTCTTCCTAATGGAACAGCTCTTTCAGCACCCGTTGCTGAAGGAACATTGCCCGGCTGATGATGCAGCGTTTGATTGGCTAAGATGGTCATGGCAATCGCTTCTTTAGCTTCTGATGATTGCCCTAAGTCCTCCTGTGTCTTCACCAGAACCTCTGGTAATTCATTCTGCAGCATCTCCAGCAATGTCCTGTTATAACTTCCGCCCCCACCGACAATCAGTTCAGTTTTCTCATCAATAAACGGAGTAACCGCGTGTGCGATGGAACACGCGGTAAACATAGTCGCTGTGGCCAACCAGTCTTCAGCCGATAAATGCCACCGTTCCAACAAACTGAAAGTAAACTCTTTACCAAACTCTTCTCTTCCGGTTGTTTTTGGATAAGGTCGCCGGATATATGGATGGTTCATTAATTCCTTCAATAGCTCATTATTAACAGTACCCTGTTTTGCATGCTCACCATCTTTATCATATTCCTGTTGATAAAAATGGAGACACAGTTCATTTAAAATGACATTTCCCGGACCAGTATCAAAAGCAATGATTTCTTTCAGTTTTCCTCCCTTGGGTATCACCGTCACATTACCAATGCCGCCAATATTTTGAAGCAGACGTGTCGTCTGATCACTTCTAAATAGAATGTATTCCGAATAAGGGACAATTGGTGCCCCCTGACCGCCAACTGCCATATCCCGTTCTCTGAAATTGGAAATGACTGTCGTTTTTGTCCGCTCAGAAATAACTGCCGGATCGCCAATCTGAAGTGTGGATGCAAACACATCCTCTCTGCCTTTTGGAATATGGAATAATGTTTGTCCATGACTGCCGATAAAAAGAAGCTCTTCTAAAGAGACACTTCCCTTTTTACAGACCTCTATAACCGCTTCAGCAAATCTTTCACCCAGTTCGACATTCAATGAGCAGATGTTTTCCACAGTAGATTTCTCAATCGACAAAGCTTCTCTGATCCGTTTCAGTGTACCTTCCGGAAACGCCAGAGTCAAAAAAGAGACTAGCTTCACTGTTGTCTGCTCATTTTTTCCTGAAATTTCCACTAGTGCTGCGTCTATGCCATCTAAAGAAGTACCTGACATCAGCCCGACTGCATAAACCATTCCTCATCCCCCGCTCTGCTTTAAATATTCAATAATATCCTGTATTCGTTGATCCCATTCATTCCAGTTATGATCACCGCCGCTAAAATTGTATTGATAATTTTGGCTGACGGGAGCCAGTACTTTTTGTAGTTTCAGATTGTCCGGATGAAGAAAATCCTGTTCGCCGCAGCTGTGTATAATAGGCGGCAAGCTGTTTTTCTCGGTATTAACCAGCACTGTAAACAGGTCATTTTCTGAACCTTCATAAAGCTCCTCTGATTGAAAAACAGCCTGGAATTCCTTCATTGATTCCGGGTAAATAGACCACAAGCTGCGTAAATCAGCCAATGGAGACAACAAGCCGATGAGATCAAATCTCTCTGGCTCCGCCAGTGCCCATTTCAACGCACCATACCCGCCCATTGAATTTCCCGAAACAACCGTTTGATAGACTTTATATGAATGAAACTGCTTCATTTTTTTGGGAAATTCCTTTTCCAAAAAATCCTGATAATTTCCGCCGAATGCCATATTACTGTAGCAGCTCAGCCCAACTTCCGGACAGAAAACAACCAGTGGTATTTTAGAGACATAACTACTGATTCTTGTCTGATTCAGCCAGGAGCGACAATCTCCTGAACGTCCATGCAGCAGATACATTACCGTTACTTCCTCATAATCTGCATCCGGAAGTATCGCTGTATAATTTGTCAACCTATGCAAAGTCTCTGAATAAAAACTACCTTGTATAATTGCCATGTCAATCTACTTCATTAAAAGCAAACTTCTGCCACGGACGCAGATAAGGAAGCAGAACCTGATCTGATTCAGTAATTTTTCCAACTACATTTGTTTTCCCTGAGTTTTCCATTGGCAGCAGTGCGATTTGCAATTCACCTGCGTAGTGAGCATACAGTGATGTCTCCACAATGATATCTCCTGTTGTCATATCTGCTGTGTTAAATGGTTCAAAATTATGCCCTTTATATTTCACACGGCTTTGTGTTGAACGAACCACATAGTCAGACACATCTCCACGGTTAAAGTGAAACTCCTCTAAAATAATTTTCCGTTCCAACTCAGGTGTTTTATCTCCAATAACACAGTCCAGTGTCAGTTTATAAGGATTAATGTTGCTCAATGCTTTCAACTCTTCTTCTGATGCAAAAGCATTTGCAATGATGACATCATCAATCAGATCTGTCGCCCATAAATGTTTTGCCTGTGTAGTAATCGGCCATTCTCGATGCATTTCCAATGTACACAAGCCTTCTTCCACCGGCCATGGCCCTATTGAAGCAGACGGAGAATTCACAAATGCAGCAGTATGAATGCCATTTTCTTTATACATTTTTGTCGTTTCGATAAAATGCTCATAGCTTAGCCCAGTATAGCGATGCGGATAAAAATTATGACACCCCAACAGCTTATCAGGGTTTGCCTGATAGCTCAGAATATTTTCCAGATAACGCGTTCCAGAGCTGATATTCAGTTCAATCATCAGGTCCTGCGGGTTAAAGGTCATAATTGACTCTTCACTTCCGGTAAAGCCAAGATCCAGACGAATACCATCTGCACCTATCTCTTTAAAAAAAGACAAGTCATCATAGCTAATTTCCAGTTCGCCAAATACTTTGGGGCTGACATCGGCAACTACTTCCATACCAAGCGATTTTGCATGAGCAATCGTCTCAGTAAAGTCCTGCACAATCTTTTCTTTTCCTTCTTCGACAGACAACAAACAGGTAAATACTCGTTTGAATTGATAGTTTGCTGCCAGCGTCATATATTCTTTGATCTCTTCTACACTGCTGTGATTAGGATATACTGAAATTCCCAGTCTTCTCATCTTTTTATTTCTCCATTCTTTTGATAATGATAATAGGCACCCTTCGCACTGGATTCTTTCTTTTCAATATACTGAAAACTATATAAAGAGTGTTCCAATGTGCTGAAAAATGCTTGACGAACATACTCATTGTGCTCAATGACGCTGCCGTTCAAACCAACGCGGACCGTTTGATTATCCAACTGCATTTTATTCACCAATTTCTTTACTTCCTCTGCAAGAGACTTTCCGGCCTTTGTCAGAATTGCTGCTGCAATCGGATCATCGGGTGCTGTTTCTGCAACAAGTTTAGCCAGCGCCGCCACTTGATCCTTTGACAGTTGATAAGCTTCCCTTACCATTTCCATGACTGTGTCTATATTAAAATAGGTGAATAATTTTTCAGTCAACAGACTGATTGGCAGACCAGAATCATATTCAGCAAGTGCCTGTTGTATCACAAGTTTTCCTATGTAATAGCCGCTGCCTTCGTCACCAAACAAATGCCCCCAGCCGCCCACTCGATACCAGGTACCTTGTTTCATGCCTAAGCAAACTGAGCCTGTTCCAGCAATTACTAGGACACCTTCATCACCTTTAAGCAGTGCATAATGTGCCAGCTGGGCATCATTTAATAAGAAGACAGGAACTTGAAATTCCGACAGCTCATCCAGCAGCACTTCCTTTAGTCCACCGCTGTCTATACCTGCAAGTCCAAGAACCAGCTGTTGACATTCATTCGGATTACGATTATCCAGCACACATCGTACAGCACTTTTTATGTTTGCAAGTCCCTGTTCCTTATCCACCAGCATATTACCGAATCCTGTCATCACACGCTGCAGCTCATTTCCAGCCAGGTCATAAACAACAGCCTCTGTTTTTGTGCCTCCGCTGTCCATACCGATAATGTAGTTCATCTTTCTATACTGCTTTCATTTTCTGATTTAACAATCCCTTTGTACTGCCCATGCTCCAGCATTTTTCGAGAGGTTTCAAAAAAGACAATGGCCAGAATACCACTTACACCATACAGTACCTGCTTAATAAATAGAGGAAGCTGTGGAAATAGCATACTTGGAATCAGTATGATTAAGAAGACCAGACACCCCGTAATTAAACGATTCGGCAGCCATTTTTTCTCTTCCAGAAAATGGGTAAACGCCACACCTGCCAGGATAAATCCAATAACTAACGCTATCAATATTATTCTTGTCATGCTTTTCTCCTTTCAGCATTCAAATTATTTTTATGCACATTATAACAAGTTACTGTTCTTCCTGTATGCAATAAAGCAAGTCAGGGGAAATAAGTATTCTTTATTGGAGAGTCTCTGAATATATTTTGAAACGTATCTCTTTCTGAAAAACGTTTCTATAGCAACTTTCCATGATTATTTCCCCCAACATTTTTACTTTTTTAAATAGTTTGTGCTGCTTCGTTTTCTTTTTCTTCTGCCAACATTTGTTTGTCATACATTTGAACAAATGGGAAGTAGATCGCCATCGCAACTAGAATATTGATGACCACCAGTACAATCATGCGCCAGTCATTCCCGGAAGCCAGATATGCTCCAATTGGTGCCGGCAATGTCCATGCCTGGTTGCTAATAAACCCGTTAACCAAGCCCCTACTTACTGCGAAATAACTGATTGTTGATGTAACCAATGGTGCAGCAATAAAAGGCATAGCCAAAATCGGATTCATGATAATCGGAACACCAAAGATCAGCATTTCATTAATATTGAAAAGCCCCGGAACCAAAGAGAAGCGCCCTACCTGTTTCAAGAATTTTGAGCGGCAGAACAACAGTAAAATACAAATAGAAATCGAAACCCCTGCTCCTCCAATAGTAACTGTCCATTGATAAAACTGTTCAGGTGCAATGTATGGCAGCTCTGTGATTGAAGTACCCGAAGCAAAGGCATCTGCATTCGCATCCAGCATGACCAGCCACATTGGTCGAACAAGTGAACCAATGATACTCATCCCGTGAACCCCTGCAGCCCACAGTAAATGAATAAAAAACATTGGAAGAAGAACACCCAACAAATTATTTCCCATAATATCAACCAGCGGCGCAAATAAATCCATCAATAATTTATTGATATCAAAACCAAACAGTACACGAATGACCCAAACAAATGTAATAATAAAAATCCCCGGAATCAGTGCTTCAAAACTTCGTGCTACTGCTGGCGGTACTTGCTCAGGCATACGAATGGTAATATTTCGCTTTGTAAAGAAACGGTACATTTCACTGGCAAAGATCGCAGCCAGAATAGCAGAAAACATTCCTGAACCGCCCAGATAATCCATTGGCATTACCCAAGCCAAACCAATCCCTTCACCTTCCGGCAGCAATGCATCTACATTTTGAGGAATGGTTAACATTAAAAAGGTTGCCAGAGAAAGAATTCCTCCAGTGATACCATCCAGTTTATACGACTTCGTCAGATTATAACCAATACTGAATGAGCCATAAATTCCCAGTAACCCCATAGTAATACGGAACGGAATAACCAGATCAGCCTTATAAGGTAAAATCCATTCTTCAAATCCCGGTATCGGCAAATTGGAAACTGTTAAAAACAATGTTCCAATCATAATAAGAGACAGTGTTGAAATTACCCCGTTACGAATGGCTTTCATATGTCTCTGCTCAGCAAACCGTGCCATCGGAGGCATCATTTTCACTTCAATCCAATTTAATACTTTTTGCATTTCTTTTCATCCCCTTATTGTTCATTCATTTTTTATCTTCAATCGCTTTGCTAACATGTCCGCCGTTTTTTCCAAGTAAAACCTTTGCTTCCTCTTTACTTTTTCTGGAAAGAATACGGACAATAGCCAGTTTAGGATTCTGCTCGGAATCCTCCAAATAGAAAGCTGCATCTTCAAGAGAGCAATCTGTTGCCTCCATAATAATTCGTTTAGCACGCTCAACCAGTTTTTCATTTGTCGGCTGAACATCCACCATTAAATTTTTATAAGCCTTTCCCTGCCGAACCATACTGGCTGTTGAAATCATATTTAATACCAGTTTTTGTGCAGTACCAGCTTTTAATCTTGTTGACCCGGCTAAAACTTCAGGACCAACCTCAACTTCAATCGGATAATCAGCATGTGCTGATATTTCTGCTTGTTTATTACACGATAAAGCACCTGTTTTCGCACCGATTTCACGTGCATAATCCAGTCCGCCAATTACATAAGGTGTGCGTCCGCTTGCTGCAATCCCCAGTACAAAATCATTTTCTGACAAATGACGTTCTTCCAAATCTTTTTTCGCAAGTGCCCTTGAATCTTCCGCACCCTCTACTGCTACAGTCATAGCAATCATCCCCCCAGCAATCAGTGCCTGAAACAATTTTGGATCTGTATTGAATGTGGGGATACATTCGGCAGCATCAAGAACGCCCAGCCGCCCGCTGGTACCTGCACCAATATAAAATAAACTTCCTCCTTTCTCCATACAATCGATAACAGCATTTATTACTTTCTCAATACTGTCCAGTTCATTTGAAACAGCTTCAGCAACTGTTTGGTCTTCCTGATTCATCATCCCAACGATTTCTCTTACGGATGAATGATCCAGATTTTCGGTTTTACTATTCCGTTTTTCTGTTTCCAGTTTTTCTAACACGGTACGTCTCCCCTTTTTTTGAATCGCTTACACATATAATATAAATGATGCGAATTAAAATTTCAAGTTTTTAATCATTTGAACGAAACAAAATTTCGCTCAATTGAATTATAAACCAACTTAAAAAGAAAAAACAACTAAAAGCTATCCTTAATTTATCTTTAGCAACCATCATAAATTAAGATCAACTTTAGATACTAACAGATTTTATTTAAGCAACACTATCATTTTACACCCTGTTTTTAAAATCAAAAAAGCACTTCAACCTTTCGATTGAAGTGCTTTTAATGGGTTAAGACAACTATTGCTAACCCATATTTACTTATATAGTCAAAAACTATAAACTATGAGTTTTCGCCGTCTTTTCTTCTGCGAACAAAACCTGCTAATCCTGTAAGACCTAACATTGCACCAAATGAAGCCAACCATGTCGGATTACTTTCACCTGTTTGCGGGAGGGTCTTTTTGCCTATAGTTGGATTGCTGCCTACCGGTTTCGCATTGTTTGTTCCAGTGACAGTTGTACCTGCAAGCTCTGCTGGAGTTGTTGATTCTGCCGGATCGACCGGATCTGCTAAAACTGCCTCAGTTATCACGAATTCCTGGATAGCTACAGAACTTTCTCCCTCAGGACTTATTTCAGTAAACTCCACTGTGTAATTTCCTGGGGCCAAACCAGAAATAACGTCCTGTGGTACTGTATTCCCAGCTCCTTCTGCAATAATTGTACCATCTTTATCTTTAATTACCCATGTTAGTTCTGAGTCTGGTATCTTCTGTCCACCTGTTATAGAATCCGGATTTTCTGTTTTATCAATTGATACAGTAGCTTCCGGGTGACGAACAGTAAAGCTGCCATTGGTTGTATGTGTTTCACCTTCAGGACTTATTTCAGTAAATTCTACAATATACTCTCCGTTTTCAAGAGCATTTATGATGTCCTGCGGTACTTCACTTCCAGTTCCTGATTTCACCACCCGACCTTCACTATCCTTAATCTCCCATGTTAATTCTGAGCCTGGAATCTTTTGTGTTCCTGTAATGGAGTCAGGATTGACTGGCTTATCTACTGTAGTTGTTGTTTCAGGATAACGAATGGTAAAGCTTCCTTCCGTTGCATGTGTTTCACCTTCCTGACTTGTCTCAACGAACTCCACTATATATGAGCCTTCTTCAAGACCCTTAATAATGTCTTGCGGTACTTCATTCCCTGTTCCTGAAATTATTACATTTCCTTCACTGTCTTTGATCTCCCATGTCAGTTCTGAATCCGGAATTTTTTGCGTTCCTGTTACTGACTCAGGATTGATTGGTCTGTCAACAGTTGTCGTTGTTTCAGGATGACGAATAATAAAGCTGCCTTCTGTTACTGAAACCATATCCTCCGTACTCGTCTCTGTAAATTCAACCGTGTAAGAACCTTCTTCAAGTCCATCAATAATACTTTGAGGAACTTCATTTCCTGTTCCTGATTCCACGACATTTCCTTCACTGTCTTTAATCTCCCATGTCAATTCTGAATCTGGTAATTTTTGTCCTCCAGTAACTGACTCAGGGTTATATTCACGGTCAACGGTTGTGGTACTTTGAGGATGACGAGTAGTGAATGTCCCTTCTGACGTATGTGTTTCACCCTCAGGACTTGTTTCGGTAAATTCCACTGTATAGTCCCCATCTTCAAGTCCATCAATAATGCTTTGGGGAACTTCATTCCCTGTTCCTGATTCCACAACATTGCCGTTGCTATCCTTGATTTCCCATACCAATTCCGAATCTGGAATATTCTGTGTTCCTGTAATCGATTCAGGATTGACTGGTTTATCTACTGTAGTTGTTGTTTCAGGATGACGAACGGTAAAGCTTCCATCTGAGGTATGTGTTTCACCTTCTGGGCTTGTCTCTGTAAACTCTACTGTATAAGGACCCTCTTCAAGACCACTGATAATATCTTGTGGTACGTCGCTCCCTGTTCCTGATTCCACGACATTTCCTTCACTGTCCTTAATCTCCCATGTCAATTCTGAATCTGGAATTTTTTGCGTTCCTGTTACTGACTCAGGATTGATTGGTCTATCAACAGTTGTTGTTGTTTCAGGATGGCGAATAATAAAGCTGCCTTCTGTTACCGATGTTAGATTTTCAGTACTTGTTTCAGTAAATTCTACCGTATAAGAACCTTCCCCAAGTCCATCAATAACAGTTTGCGGAACTTCATCTCCTGTTCCAGACTCCACGACATTTCCTTCACTGTCTTTAATCTCCCATGTCAGTTCTGAATCCGGCAATCTTTGTCCTCCGGTAATTGATTCCGGATTGTATTCTCGATCTACATTAGTAGAACTCTGCGGGTATCTGGCAGTAAATGATCCGCTGGAAGTATGTGTTTCACCTTCAGGACTTGTTTCGGTAAATTCTACTGTGTAGTCACCTTCTTCCAGACCTTTAATCGTATCCTGCGGTACTTCACTGCCTGTACCTGATGCAACAACTGTTCCGCTGCTGTCTTTGATTTCCCATGTTAACACTGAATCTGTAATTTTCTGTGTTCCCGTAATGGAGTCAGGATTGATTGGTTTATCAACAGTCGTTGTACTTTCAGGATGGCGGATGGTGAAAGTACCAGTTGCAGTTGTTGGCGGAACTTCCGAACCCATTTGAGTAGTTGCTGTCGCAGTATTTTCTACTGTATAGTTTCCTTCTTCCAACGTTGACAATATACTGTCATCAATGACTTCACCAGAACCTTGAGCAACTACTTCACCTGCTTCATTCTTTATTACCCAGTTGTTGTTGTCTCCTTGGAAACTTGTATCAATTGAATTGGGGTTATATGTTGCATCGGGTATAACTGCAGCATCTGTTGATTTTAATTCAAGTCCAAATGTCATTACCCAGTTTTGAGGAAGTGAATTTCCATTCATTTCCCATCGTCCAATTGCATTTATCTGAACAGTATATTGTCCATCAGCATATCCTGAAATATCAAAATTGAATGAAGTGCCTGTGGAGCTAAGAATAAATACTTCTCCTGTTTCCACTGATGTCAACGTTAACTGATAAGAATCTACAAAAGAATTGATATTATCTGCTAAATAGCTTCCTGATACATAAGTCGGAAAATCATACCATGCACCCGGAGCCACTTCCACTCCATCAATAACCAGATCAAAATTATTTACAACAGCTGTCGGGGTAATTCCACTTACTTCATCTGCCGGAGAAATACCAGCTTCGACAGGTGCCAACTCTGCTGCCTCAAACTGCTCTGCTTCCACTATATTTTGAACTTCATTCTCTACAGGAGCTTCAACAAAAGCTGCCTCTTCTTCAACAACTACTGACTCAGCTACAGCAGCTTCTTCAGCAACAAGAACTTCAATAGCTTCTTCAGCAACAGAAGCTTCAACAGGTATCTCAGCAATCGATATATCTTGTTCTATAATATCCCCTGCCATGTTATCTTCATAACCGGAAGTTGCTTCTGCGACTATACTATGGAACGGTAATATTTGTGCACTGTAATTTAGACAGACAGTTACAACAAATAACTTTAAAAACTTTCTTTTTTTCAAAATAATCTCCTCATTCCTAAAATAATTTTATTCAAAAAAATGACCAAGTTAATAATACTACATTATATGGCTGTTTTGCAAAACCATTAGGAATATTATTCTATTAAATAAAATTTATACAGTACTTTAAATAAATAATTAATTTTTTACACATAAAAATGATTTTTTTAAGAATCGTTCAAGAAAAATATATGAAACAAAAACTATTTGCAAATTATTTTCTCATGTCATATTATTTTAAAATAGTTTATTCGTTATATAATATCATTATTTATTTTCATTATAAAAATCATAGTTCAGACTTTAAATTAAAAAAATCAATATTTAACACACTTTATGACAGATATACATTCGCATCCCTACACTCCTTTTATAATTACGAACTAACATTTACTCATTTTTTATTGCTGTCGAAATGCTGATAAATTATGATGACTACCAATTACAGGAACGCATGTCTAAAAGGATTATTTAAAGAAACCAGATTCAACAACTTGACTCAAATTGATTTCCAATTACTGATAGTAACTGTTTCTTCTTGCAAACCTTTCTAATCTGTCCTGCTTCAAACTAACTTGATAAGAAAGGTTTCCAATCAGCTTCCTTCCTGCCAATCATTAACAAAGAGCCCCACTAAAGTCATTGGCTATCTGTACAGACAGTCAATGACTTTAGTGGGGCTCTTTTTCAAGAATTATTTTTACTTGGAATCTACATTACAGCTTCTAATAAAAAATATTATAATTCGTCAGCAGAATTCCGCGTTTTTTCAGCATCTGTTTCACTTCAGGCAATGTCAAAATCTTCAGTTCGCTGATTCTTTCCATGCAATAGCTGGACAGCTCCGGCAAGTATGGATCAATAAAGGCTGGGTGGCAGCCTATTTCAAAAATCTCTTTGTCACTTTTGACAGCTTCATCAAAGAGCCGTTCGAGAACTTCGAGTGTAGCAGCTTTCCCATAAAAATCCAAAAAGGTCCAGTCCGTGGTTTGATAGTCATCATTTCTTGATCTATAGCTTACAAAGGTCTCTTCATTACTGCAGTTTCTGATGGGCAGCCGATACTTTTCCGCCAGTTCAAGTGTGACATTGAACAGCTCTTCCACTTTTCCGTGAACGTAATGATGGGAATCCAAGTGATCAGGTTTTCTCCCGCTTTCTAAAAAGCGAAGAATCTGCGCTTCCCACTCCAGCCTCACTTCTTCTGGACGAACTTTTTCAAGATACACCGATTGATTCCAAAAATACCCCTCTTCATCAACTAGACTAGGTACCTCTTCTTTTCTGAGAATAGGCTTTGCTTTATTCAATGTCAAAGTCAGATGAATACCAATTCCCAGACCAGGAGCCAGCTGTGATGCAAGTCTCATTCCTTCAAGAAAATGATCTGAAACAGTTAATGCTGTCGTCGAAGTCACAATTCCCTTGTTATGTGCTTCAATAATACCAAGCGAGACACCAGGTGTATAACCGAAATCGTCGGCATTGATAATGAGTTTCTTCATGACCGAACCTCCTTCTTCATATCCGTATTATACTGCATCCGCTGACAATCAAATAGCGAAATAGCAGTTGATTTCACTCAAAATTCAATGAGAGAAACATGCCACGCCGCATCATCTCGTTTTCATTCTTGTTCATTATAATTTCTGCTGTGTGCATCTTCCAGGCAGCAGAAAGTCGTCAGCTGAGCGTAAGCCCTTATCTAAGCGATAAGATTGACCTTTGCACATTAAAAAAGTTCTTCCTGACTTCATCTCATCATAAAAAAACGGAGTTGAAATCAGAAAGAAATCCTTTTATTTAATACCGATTGTTGTTCCTACTTGAATTGCTGGCATTGTTTTCCTTTCCACATAGAGTGTACCCGGCAATTCTGCCTTATTAGAACCATCAAACCGCAAAGTAATGTGTCCAAGAGCATCCAAGTTCTTCTTGACCACTTCTCCCACGGCAGTAATTTTATAGCTCTGATTATCGAAAACAAAGTCCATTCCCGGAAGAATTTCTCCGGATGAAGGTTTTAACTCAATATTGTAGCAGTAATCAGCCAGCATTTCAGGAGCTTCATCGCCAAAAAAGATCAGCATATTTTCTTCCCGAAACATGTCTGCTTCTGAACCAATGTTTGTCACGTACGTTTCAAAAATCATTTATCCTCTCTCCCAACAACTGCTAGTTTAACTGTACATTCCAAAGCTTGCCAGCCAGGCCACAATAACACGTGGTACCCCATTCAAAAATCTGGAATACAGAACGGATGGCACTCCAACTTCCACTGTTTCAGCTTCTGCCTCTTCCAGCCCTAAACCAACAGGAATAAAGTCAGCTGCATTTTGCGTATTAATCGCAAATAGCGCAGGCAGTGCCAGCTGCGGCGGAATATTTCCTTTGCCAATTTCCACCCCAATCAATGTTCCTAAAATCTGACTGATAACTGCACCTGGTCCCAGAAGAGGCGATAGGAAAGGAAGTGAACAAATAAAACCGATGATAATCAGACCGATTACATTGCCTGCCAGAGGTTTCATCATATTGGCAAAGACCGTTCCGATTCCCGATCCCTGAATAATACCAATCAGTAAAGATACAAACGCCATAAAAGGAATAACCGTGTTAATCATGGTTTGTACCCCTTCACGGGCAGATTGGTTGAAGGTTGCCACCACTTTTCCGGCCCCCATCCCGATTTTGGCAATAAAGCTTTGCTGCTCGGCACGCTGCTCTGTTATTTTTTTATCAGTAGAATACGTATATTTCTTTTCTTCCTTCGGCGCCTCGGAAACAGCTTTTGACAAGACCTCATCCGAGAGCCCAATCTGCTCTGCTCCCACAGCAGATACATAAATGTCTTCTGTGATATATTGGGCTAACGGACCACTTTTCCCTGTCGGTACAATATTGATAGTAGGGATTCTCTTCTTAGGATAAATCCCGCAGCGCAATGTGCCTCCGCAATCAATAATAGCCAGAGCAATTTCTTCATCAGGAATAGATGTTTTGAACCCATTGACAGGCTCCATACCGCTTAGCTCTGCAATTTTATCAACAATCGCTGGTTTTTCTCCGCCGCCGGTTACATAGATAAACTTATGCTTCTCTTCCGTAGGTGTGATAATCAAAGGTCCGCCAAAGCCGCCTGACCCTTTTATTATTTTAATTTGATTGTACGTCATTCTATTTCCCCCTAGTCTACTAATTTAACGTCCTTGCTAAGCGTCACTCCCTGTTGTTTGCAGACAAACGCAGTAGTGAAATCAGTCACCCAGCCGCCAATAAAATTCATCACCAGCCCCACAAGAAGATACCGTATAGCCAGCTCCATTGAATTTAGTCCTAAAGCAGTAATCCCCTGTGCAATCCCCATCCAGACAAACAACTCTCCCGGATTGATATGAGGAAACACACCATTGCTTGTATGGCAAAACTGTGCCTGAGATGCATAGTAGCTTGGCTTATAGAACTCCGGCAAAAAACGGGCCATTGTAAAAGACATTGGATTTCCAAGCATAAATGCTGAGACAAACGGCAAAATCAGATAACGGGTAAACGGATTTTTGGAAGAAGCTCTGGCGACTTTTGTTACACGCGCCTCTCCCAGAAATGCAATCAACGTGTTCATCGCAACCATCAGCAACAAAACAACCGGAACAATGCCAGTCATCCAGCTGATAAAGGTTTCTGCTCCGGTTTGGAAAAGTCCCATGAACCCTTCCGCAAACTTAATAAGATAATTCATTCTTATACACTCCTTCATACTGGGACATGTCTGAGAACTCTAGTGGCGAATGTTCTCATTATTTTTATGAAACTCGTTGTTATAAATATTCACTTATGAGCTGCATTGCCAATCCCGCTGATGCAGGAACATCTAGTGGGATGGTATGCGAACCACCAATCTGATGAATGTGTAAACATTCAATCACTTTTTGGAGGTAGCTGCCAACACTTTTCCAAGTAGATGCGTTTGTATCGAGAATCGAACAAGGTCCTTCAATTCTTAATGGCTCTGCCATTTAGAAATTGATGAGATCGAAACGAAGTCCTTCAATTCTTAGTGGCTTTGCCATTTAGAAATTGATGAGATCGAAACGAAGTCCTTCAATTCTTAATGGCTCTGCCATTTAGAAATTGATGAGATCGAAACGAAGTCCTTCAATTCTTAGTGGCTTTGCCATTTAGAAATTGATGAGATCGAAACGAAGTCCTTCAATTCTTAATGGCTCTGCCGTTTAGAGATTGATGAGATCGAAACGAAGTGTAGTGTTGTGTTGTGTAGTGAGACTCGTAGATACAAGATTTTTCCGTAGTAGAAAGTCAGTTAGCAGGATGGTATGCAATACTCTGATTGAGAGAAATGAGCTAAACATTTATATGACATCTCTAAGAGATTGCTGGCATACGTACAAAAATTAGTCCTATTTTTCCAACCCTTGTTTATAGAAAAATGAACACGCTAAAATAAGCCAGCTTTTTTATTGAGTAAATCTAGGTTTCCACAAAAATTCGGATACTTCGATAATTTTCAGACATGTCCTAATATAATATATTTTATTTTATAGAAAAATATAATTTTTGCTACTTGAACCTCGTCAGACCAAAGGACATCACTCCTTTTTTCTTCGAAAAACAAAGCAGCTTTTTCTTTCTGTAAATGCTGTCTGTACTGAATTCTTAACTATCGACAGCTGTATTCCAAGATTCATCACTGGTGAAACAGATTGCCTCTCTTGAAACTCTCCTTTTTCCACGTCTAAATAGATTCCTTTTGCGTTTAGTGCCGCTTGACGAGTCAGCTTATTCTCTTTTAGAAGTAAAGGATGGTTCTCTGAGAGTTCATGAATATTCAGTCCGACAAACTGCGGTCGTTCTTTAAAACGAGCCAAAATTGAAGTTCCCTGCATCATCTCAGCTTTAGTGATTTTTCCATCTGAAGCAACAGCCAATAAAAGGATGGTTCCGGAAACAATTTTTCCGGGTCTTCTGCCAATCGCAACTTTCCCTTTTCGCCTCATTCGTGAGTAAACAGTATTAAAATTTTTAATTTGCTTCAGTCCTAAAATCATTTGAATGGCATATGCCATAATAGCAATGACACCTAGAAAGAGAATGTTCATATCAGCGCTCTCCTTTCGTTAATAAACACGTGTAGTCTTTTTCAGAGGTGATTTCCCGCACCTGTTTTCGCAGAGTCGGATTAGAAGAAATCAGAAAAATCGTATCATAAAAGCTTAACAGCTCATCCTCTGCGTCTATAGTTAAATTAACCGGAATAGCTACAAGGAAAATTAATTCGACTTCTTCCAACGAAACCTTTTCTCTGTATGAACCGATTGAGACAATAATTTGATCACTTTGATTGTTTATACCATGTGGAAATGCGATCCCATTTTCAATAACAGCTGAGTCCTCCTGTGCCTTTTGGAGAATATATGCAGCAAATTTTTCATCCACCAGCTTTTCGGCAGTTAATCTTTCAAGCATAACAGTCAGATTTTCTTCATAGGATTTTTCCACTGCCAACAGCTCAAAGTTAAATTGTATATTTTTAAAAGACACTGCCTTTGAAGCGATGATCCGTTTCCATTCTCCCAACAGCCAGCTGTCATTAAACAGATCCGTCAGCTTAATCATTATCGTCGGTACTTTTGTTTCTTCTAATGGAATCGTCGTAAAAATGGCAAAATAACAGTTCAGCTCTTCCGTTTTATACGCCTCTTCTGAATAATGAACAATTTGAATATTGGGGCCCAAAACATTTCTCAATTGTCTTTTAATCATTAAGGCGGTTCCTTTTCCTGTATTACAGATAATTGCAATTTCTTTGAAGTCCTCGTCATCACTTTCATTTTTTAGCGCCAGCTCGAAATAAACAGCCAAATAAGCTATTTCTGCTTCTTGTTTCGGTTTCACTAGGAAATTTGAGAGTGCTTGAATTCCCAAATCAGCCAGCTCATAGGCAAAAGCCAATTTATTTCTAAAATCATGACCAAAAAGATCATAAGCCTGAACGCGAAAAATAATCCGATTGATCAAAAACATAAAATGTAATTTCAGCTGACTGAATAATTTTTGTTCATCAAGTGTAAGAATCACTGATTCACGAATAGTTTCCATCATTCCGCGAAATAGTTCAGCAGCCTGCATTTCCCCTGAAAAACAATCATCTACAGCATTATTATTGAAAATATTTAACGGAAAACAGAGGAAATCAAAATCATATTGACTGATGGTCAGACTATAATTCTCTTCCAACGCAATCATCAGCATTTCCAATTGCGGATCTGCAGCAAAATAATTCACATAATAAGGAATTTTCATGGAAAGGCTATTCCCTGAATGAATCCGTTTCATCGTAAAGGTAATGACTTTTTTCAATAAACCGACCATTCGAAAATCCAGTTTCTTTGTCAGTGATAATTCCTCAATTAGCTGAAGTACTGATCCGTTTAATGGCGTATATTCCAGATAATCATATGCATGATATAAATAAAGCATCCGCAGGTTCTCTTCCTGTCCTTTCAGTAGAAGTCCTTTGTTCGGCGTCCCGATTAAGGTACTGTCATACTCTGCCAGCAGCTGCTTTAAACTGCGTAAATCCTTATTGACAGTAGAACGGCTGACTCCAAGCAAATCTGAAAGATCATCAATCACAATATAGTCGTTTTGTTTAATAAAGCAGTCAATCAGAACTGCTATTCGCTTGGAGCTGGAATTAAGGTCCACATGCTGTTTCAAACTACCATTCATCACCGCTTCAAACTGTTGGGTGTCAATTACCTTCAGCTGATAGAAGCCCTCTTTTTCAATAATTTTAGCGATATGATCCAGCTGTTCATTCAATAGCTGAATCGTTTTTTTGACTGTTTGGGAAGTTGTAGCAGTGATCTTCTGAAGCTCTTCACGCGTCAGGCGATCGTAAGCAATAAAATACTGTAAAATTTGATACCAGCGATTCACCAGCGTCATCTCTTCCCCTCTCTTTCGCTTTAACCTCTTGTTTTACCGCCTGCAATATTAGTTGTTATACCAGTGATATAACTTGCCCGATCTGACAAATAGTAGCACACAAGATCAGCTACTTCATCCAACCGACCGCTTCTCCCCAGAGGAATAGTTGTCGTTTTACTGTAATTCTTGCGCAATTCGTCCACCGTGATCCCTCGGGTATAAGCTAAAGCTGTTTCGTATTCTATTGTCCGCAGCCCTGTTTCTTCCATAATTCCCGGTGCGATTCCAATCACTCGAATCCCCATCCTGCCCAGCTCCTTAGCCCATGAGCGGGTATAGCTGTTGACAGCTGCTTTTGTTGCTGCATAGGCACTCTGACCCTCCGAGCCTTCCAATCCGCTTTCCGATGACATATTAATGATACTGCCGTGTTTGTTCTTCACCATGATTCTGGCAACTGTCTGTGTCATCAGGAAAAGACCTTTTTGATTAATTTCGAAAATCTTATCAAAGACTGTATCGGATAATTCAAATTCCCCATGCGGCTTTTCAACATCCACCAGTAATCTGGGTACATTGATACCGGCATTATTCACTAATCCGTCCACTGCTCCAAACAGCTCTTCAACTTTCCGGACATTTTCCTCCACCTGTTGCTTTGAAGAAATATCTGTTGCCAAAAACATCAGGTTTTCATGTTTTTTTGAACTCTCTTTTAAATCAAAATTCGCGACACTTACGCCTTCTTCCAGCAATGCATCTACGATACTGGCTCCAATTCCCGATGAACCGCCTGTAACAATCACTTTTTTTCCTGCAATATTTAACCAATCTTTCATCGATCCGCTCCTCCTCTACACCTTACAAGCACAGTATAAAAGAGATAGCGACTAAAATTAATACCCACTTTTTTTTTTGAGAAATAAAAAAGGTGAATGAATTTATTAAATCAAAAAAGCATTTGCTAAACAAAAAAATCATAAATAACAGAAAATCTGTCTCTATGATTTAAAAGATGGATTTGCAGCTTTTGATTACTCCAGATTATATTCGGGGTTATGCCTAAATGAAAAACAGCCTCCCTAAAAAAGAAGGCTGACCTAACCGTTGTACGAGCAGAAACAGATTGCTCAATACAGAGTGTACCAGCAACAATACATGTTATTCTTTCCAACTCCCTTTTGTTTTAACTACGTTCAGAATAACATAACAGGTTAAAGACAGATTTTATTATATCTACTCATCAGTCTAGTCTTAAGATATTGCCCATTTTCAAACCATCTCATTATTTTATTTACTTCGAACTTCTTCTATAAACCTCCATTTGATAAATCGTTATAAAGTGTACTTTTTCCATTTGCGAATTTTTGTCCTAAAGCTTGTAAATGGAGCAACTGTGTTAATATGAATCCATTTATACAGCGGCCATTTTGCTTTCGTCGTTGCCCAGCCACGCTGTTCAGGCTCAAACAATTCTATATCGGATAAAGAATCTATCCACCGACAGAGTTCCTCCACTCCGTTTAACAGCGCTTCCTGTTGTTCCAATAATGTCATCTGACCATATTTTTCATAAAAGGACTGGTATAGCCCGCCTAACTCATTCCACTTATATCCTTCAGCAGGTGTTTGAACTGTTTTCCCCTGCTTCTCTCTTCTTTCCCAATCCAACAACAAGTTTATCCAGCCAAGCTGATAAGACAGATTTTCTGACGGCGTTCTGTCTGCTTCATCTATTCTCAGATTTTTTTTAGTTTCCGGAATATCTGCAAACTCTCTGATATACAGCTCATATTTACTTTTGATTGCAGAAATTAATTCTTTCTTATTTGTATATTCTTTCATCACAAGATTCTCCTAAAATTTTTTCGAGTCCCATCGGTGCTTTTGTCCCCCACTACTATTACTTTATTAAAAACTGCCACAACTATCTAAACCATTTTTCTTTTGAGCGTTGAACGAGGTTGTGACAGAAGTGTTCTGTCTCAAGAACCAGGTAGGTATCATGCATCATCTACTCTGACAAGTCAATCGTAGTGATTTATGACAATAAGTCGGACTATACGAAAATTGTCAAGGAACACTAGTCATAAAATGACTAGCTGTGAATTGATACCTCCCTGGAGCTACTCATATTTTCAGTATAGTTCGACTTATTTCCGAAGAGACAGCTTCTGCGTCTACGGTTCTCACTTCGTTCCGATCCTCGAAGCATGGAGGGGCTTTGGAACACCGTTTATTCGGTTTTAGGGGACTTAGACATACTTATGTCACAGTCCAGTTCTTTACCGTCCCTATATAGTTTCTTCCATTTCAATTATGTTCACTTGCATGGGTAATCGTAAAGCATTCAGGATTGTTGACTGCTTGTTCTAATGACTTGAAGCAGACCGAATGATGGATGAGCCTCTTTGCACCACTACTGAGCTTCTTTAACAAATGCATTGCTAAAATCCACATTTTCCAAAATAGATTCTCTAAAACTCGTTTCTCTCAAATCAACATCTGCAAAATCGCTGTCTCAAATGAACACCTGAGTAAATTTAGATTCATCCAACGCCACTTTCACAAAACAAGTATAGCATAGTCCAATCTGTTGACACAGATATTCAGGCTAGTGAACAGCTCTTTTTCAGATACGTCTGTTCACACACACAGAAAAAGCCTGAGAAAAATTCCCAGACTTAAATCATTTTGATTCAGAGCACAGACTGCTCTTCAAATTAGCCGTTCCCCTGCACCAAACCTTAATTATATCAATATCAATCAACTGGACCATACAACCCATTTTTCTGTTTCTTCATTTTTACAAGTACAGTTTTTAACAGCTCCATTAACGCTACTGCTACTGCCGCCAAACCTATACACAGTCCAATTTGTTCAAAACCAAAGCTTTCCGGAATTGAAAAGACTGCTCTTACACCGGGAATTAACGTAACACTATACAGCATACCGCAAATCACTATAGCCAGCAGCACCATTTTATTAGAGAAAACTCCGGCTTGCATTGCTGTTTGTGTGTTGGAGCGTGCTGGCAGTGTTTGTAGCGTACGGCACCAAATCAGTGTTGAAAAAGCCATTGCCACACCCATTTCAGTTGAATGCTGCATTCCCAGCCATTGAGCGAAAATAACCATTCCAGCAATAATCACTCCCCGATAAGTTACAGAGATTAAAGTACGCCCGGTAAAAATCCCTTCATTTGGATTGCGAGGCTGACGTTTCATAATTGTCGGCTCTGCTTTTTCCGTTCCTAATGCAATAGCAGGCAGCGAATCATTAACCAGATTAATGAACAACAGCTGCAGTGCAGTAAACGGATTTGCCCAGCCCATAATCAATGCAAAAATGATTGCAATGATGGCACCTAAATTACCGGCAAATAAATAGGCAATCGCCTTTTTGATATTATCAAATACATTACGGCCAACTTCTACTGCACTTACAATGGAAGCAAAGTTGTCATCTGTCAGAACCATAGCTGCTGCATCCTTGGCAACATCTGTTCCAGTTCCCATCGCAATACCAATATCAGCCTGTTTTAGAGCCGGTGCATCATTTACACCATCACCGGTCATTGCGGAAATATTCCCTTTTTCCTGCCACGCTCGAACAATTCTAATTTTATTTTCTGGAGAAACACGTGCATAAACAGTGGCTTTTGCTAAAATTCCTTTTAATTCTTCTTCACTTAATGCATCCAGTTCTGTCCCAGTCAATGCCTGATCACCTTCTGAGAAAATACCGATTTCTTTGGCAATAGCCACTGCTGTTGTTTTATGATCCCCAGTAATCATAATCGTTTTAATGCCCGCTGATTTTGCTTCAATTATCGCCTGTACCACTTCTTTTCGAGGTGGGTCAATCATTGCCAGCAATCCAACAAGAATTAATTCATTTTCATCATCCAATGTCAGTTCCTTATGTGCAACGGGCTTGTAGGCAAAGGCTAACACTCTAAGTGCCTGCTTGGAAAATTCTTCATTTTGATGCTGGAATTTTTGTTTTGCTTTTTCAGTAAACGGAACAATTTCTCCATCCAACAGCACCTGGCTGCTTCTTTCAAAAACGATATCTGGTCCGCCTTTAACCAAAATCAACTGCTCGCCGTCTATATCATGAAGGGTTGACATCAGTTTTCGATCAGAATCAAAAGGCAGTTCACCCTTCCGAGGAAACTGTTCTCTAATTATCTGATACGGCTGATTTTGCTTATTGATAAAATCAATCAAAGCCACTTCCGTCGGATCACCAAGCGGACTTCCATCTTCACTAATCGCTGCATCATTTGCCAACACAGCAATTTCCATTAACCGCTGTTCATCTCTCGTCCATTTCTGCGGCTCTTTGGAAAATTCACTCATTTTACCATTAGCTAAATAAAAATTGACAACCGTCATTTTATTTTGTGTCAGAGTTCCTGTTTTATCAGTACAGATGATACTGGTTGAACCTAGCGTCTCAACAGCTGGGAGTTTACGGATAATCGCATGTCTCTTTGCCATTTTTTTAGTCCCTATTGACAAAACAATGGTGACAATAGACTGCAGCGCTTCAGGAATGGCCGCAACTGCTACAGCAACTGCAAACATAAATGCCTGAATGACATCTTCCGTTAAATCACCCGAACCTCTACCTAAAAATAAGCGTCCTAGCTGGATAGCAAGAATAACTAAAGACAGTGCTAAAATTGCCAGACTGAGTTTTTTACTGAAGCTGTCCAAACCTCTCTGCAGCGGAGTTTTATTTTCAACTGTTGTTTCAAGTAATCCAGCCACCTGTCCAATCTCTGTTTGATTGGCAACACCGGTCACCAGAAATTTTCCACGACCGTAAGTAGCAATCGTGCCGCTGAACACCATATTTACACGATCGCCAATTGGAACTGTATCTGAAATTTCCTTTACTTCCTTTTCTGACGGTGTCGATTCACCAGTCAGCATTCCTTCATCTACCTTCAATGATCCAGCTTCCAGCAGACGGCCATCTGCGGGTACATAGTCGCCGGCATCCAGCAGGACAATATCTCCAACAACGATTTCTTTTGCCAAAATCGTTTTCTCCTGTCCGTCACGCAAGACACGCGCATCCGGTGCTGACAAACTTTTTAAAGCCTCTAGTGATCCTTCTGCCTTTTTGGTTTGAATCACGCTGACTACTGAATTCAGCATTAGCACTGCAAAAATAACCAGCGATTCTACGTAGGCTCCCATAACCATTTGAACAATGGCAACGATAAGCAGGACGATAACCATTGCATCCTTAAATGTTTCCAAAAAGAGTACGAAGCTTGATTTTTTCGGCGCTTCTTTTAACTGATTATAGCCATCTGCTTTTAATCTCTCCTCTGTCTGTGATGAATTTAGGCCAGATTCACTGCTTTTTGTTTCAGTGAATAATGTACCCAATGATTGTTGATAAATTTGTTTTTGTTTTGCTTCCTGATTATTTTCCATGTTTATCCTCCAAATTTTGTTTTTTGACCACACTGCTGCAATCTGCATCGTCTGAAGCCTGCAATTTCAACTAAAAAAGACCCAAGACAAGTAGAAGCTACTTATCTTAGGTCTCACCGTTTCATATAATACCAGAAAACCACTTTAGTGATTAACTTACTGTTGATATTATCACAATGACTCTTGCCGGCTACTCCCCTAAAGAGTGTGTCTATTTATTTTATAAGACAGGAGGAATATTTGCAACAACTTTATTTACTGCTTTTGATTATTCAGCAAAATATCTGATTCACAAAATTATTTTCAGCTCCATTAATAGTTTTTCTTAAACATAAACAGCTCTGCTTTACGATAGTCATAGCAAATTTTTGAAAAGGCCAGAAGTTTTCCTGAACTTAAAAAACTGTCATCACGCACAACCAGTGTCGGCGCTCCTGCAGGCAATTGAAAGAAACTTGCTCCCCAGTCAGAAAGTGGTTCACTGCTGATGATTTTGTCAATAAATCCTACTTTGATATTTTTTTTCAGTTCAAAATATTTAAAAACAGAATCGTAGAGCGACTCTTCCGGAATTTCTTCAGCAACTGACTGTAAATAATACGACTGCTCAATCAAATAAGGTTCTCCATCAAGTGTTCGCTGACGCTTAATTTCTATTAATCGCTCTCCAGCAGGCAAATCATGGTTCTCCGGTAAAAAATCGGCATCAGCTGCACTCACTATACACTGGCAGGCTGCCACTGTTGTAATTACACGACCAGGACGTGCCAGCTCTTCTGTTAATTCTGTGTCATTTTGCAGATTCATCACGGTATCACGACGCTTGGGACGAACAAAAGAACCAATACCATGTGACTGATAGATATAGCCCATGTCACCTAGCTGTCCAAGAGCCTGTCGTAATGCATAACGAGAGACATTATAATGGGACATCAAGGTATACTCGCTTGGCAGCTTGCCGCTCTCATCAGCAAGCGTCCCCTTTTGGATTTCATTGACCATTTCTTTAACCAACATTTTAATATCCAGTGGATGTTTACGCTGCATTACTGACACTCCTTTTTTAATTAATATAACTAGTCACTATCACTTTATTATTATATCTCAATCCTCTGGAGTTATCATTCTCACTTCTCTTTTTCACGCTCAACTCAGTAAAAAATAATTCTCTGTTTTTTATTAATACTTTTGTTCATTGCTCTGTATTACATAATACAATAACAACTGCAGTTCCTAATTCATTTCGTTTACTGCAGCTTTTGCCTGCTCCTCCTGATACAATTTCCCATCATAAAACTTGATGAACGGGAACCAGATCAAAAATGCTGTCCCCGCACAGACAACTGCCAGCACGAATGCCCTCCAGTCACCGCCTGACCCAATAAATCCTGACAAACCAAGTGGTGTCGGCCAGGCAACCTGCGCAATTGGCGGGTTAACCAGCCCAAATTTGATGGCAAAGTAAGCAACGGACATTGAACTCATTGGAGCCAGGAAAAAAGGAATAGCTGTATAAGGATTATAGACAACCGGCATCCCAAATAAAATCGGTTCATTAATATTAAAGAGTGACGGAATCACTGCTGCCTTTCCCAGAGCACTTAGCTGTGCTGATCTTGCAAAGAATGTGATAAAAACAACCATCCCCAGTGTTGCACCAGAACCGCCAATCGTAACAAAACTGTTATTAAACTCACCTGCAAATGGTAGATTTGCTCCATTTTGATTTTGAACCATGTTGGATAGAACTATAGGTGTCAAAAATGAGGTAACTATCGTTGCCCCATGAATACCAACGATCCAAAGCGCGTGCATTAAGAAGTAAATAACCAGCAACCCCACCCAGGTATTCGCTAAATTAGTAACAAACCCGAATGGAATGGCAATCATCTTAAAGATATCTGTTCCCAAAGCGATTAATACGCCATTAATAACAATAACTGTCAGTGCAATCAAGATAGTTGGAATAAGAGCAGTAAAAGAAGTTGAAACCCCGGTTGGAACAGTTTCCGGCATTTTGATGACCCACTTGCGTTTCACGCACAACGTATACAGCTTCACTGCAATAATGGACATAATAATTGCTGTAAAAATTCCTGTTGTTCCCAGACGTGTAACACCACCGGACATTTCCCAGCCATCAATAATTTTTTGATCCTCTGTAATCACACTGACCAATACGGCAACTCCGCCATCAAAAATCAGCTCCGGCAAACACATAAAGAATGCCATCATAGACAGCAAAGCTCCGTTCAATGGATTCAAATTGATTTTCTCTTCCTGAGCCTGAATTTTTGAATATTCGTAGCCAAAAACAATACAAAAATAAAGAGCCAAAATTCCCATTGTCGCCATATTTGCCAGCATGTATAAGCTTTGAACCCGATTGAACGAAGCTTCCCAGATCCCCTCTAATGCCGGAAAGCTTTGCGGTAAAACAGCAATAATCAGAAACATTGAGCCGACAATCGTAAATGGAATAGAGGCCATCCCTGCAGCCATAACCCCCCGAACAATTCTAAGCTGGGAAATTTTTCCCATCGGTCCCATTAAATAATTGTTCAAAAACTTAAATAATTTGTTATCTGAATCCATTTTTATCACCTTTCCTTTTCTAAACTATCCTCAAAAATTTTCATATGTTCTAAATAGGAATCCTTGTCCTGTTCAATTTGCCAAACCTTCCATTCGACAACGATTCCTGCAAGACACCCAATAATCAGACATATAAGCAACAATCCACGACCACTCTCATTGATAAATGGAAAAAGCTGCTGCTGTTGCCCCAGAAAAATCAGCATAATTCCCACTAAATTACTGCTAATCTGCACGGCATACCCTGCTTTCGTAAACAGCAAACGTTTGGAAGGATTCCAGTATTTTGCGGTTTGTTCAATGATGATAGCGATATCAATTATAAGCAGCCCTATTGGCACTGCCGTCCAAATGTTTGGAACAGAAAAACTTAATACACCCCAATATAAATTGATAAAGAAAAACATTGCTGTAGCATAACGAAATAGGAGATATCGATTGAAGTAAATACTTCTTAACTTAGTTTGCCTATTCAACTCTTCCTTAATTATGATTACTTCCACCACCATTCACTTATTCTTCACACCAAATTTAAAGAATGTGATCTGTCCAAAAAAATTATTTATCACCGCTTCCTATTGAGTGATCCACAATATAGTTTACTTGTTCGAACAAGTAAATATTAACATATTCAAACAACCTTGTAAACGCATTCCTCTTTTGATAAGTGCCTCATTTTCAGGGAACTGTTTTGTATCACCGAAGATTTTTTTACTTTCAAACCATACGCAAACCACAGCTGTGAAAGTAACCACTAAAAAAGAGGTTGGGACAAACACTCATGAGGGCTATCCACCCGCACCAAACAGAATGAAAAGAAAAAAACGATCGACCTACACGCTATTTCCTGTCATACTAAAGAGGACAGAAGGGCGTGTAGGTCGATCGCTTATTGAGGTTCTTCTCCAAGTTAACCTTGAGGGACAAACTAGATCGTTCTACTTATTTTGTACCAATCATTAGGTCACAGAACCTGCGTATAAAACTCTCTCTTCTTATTTTCTATACGCATTTCACTTATTTATTTTGCAGCTCAAAGCTGCCTAATTCTTTTACTATATTCCCCATTTCGTCAACTTCATTGACTTGAATTTTGTAAACAGAGGTGTTATCCAGTGCACTCAAATCAAAAGAAAAATCAAATGCAGTATTACCATTTTTATTTTCGTAACTAAAGCTTGACTGCGCCTCATTCTTAACGTCGTTTTTATAAATAATTACATCATAAAATTGAAAGTCGCCTGAATCTCCTTCTGTAGGGATGTTAAAAGAAACAGTGGTCTGCAGCGCATCACTTTTTGCTTTAATCTCATGAACATTATCAGCCTGAAGAACTTGTGGTTCAGCGGTTTGAGTCAGCGGCTCATATTCAACGTTGAAGCTCCAATCGCCTTCATACACTAAGGCTGTTTCAACACTGAAAGAGCTGTATGCCTTTTTAATCGCTTCAGCCATGACAGCTTCATATTCATCCCAATCCTGCCAATGCAACCGATAAATATGCAGGGTTAATTTAGCATTTTCCGGTATTTTCTCCTTATCAAAAATAGCTATAACAGACCCGTAAAACGTATCCCCTTCAATACGAAAGGTCGAATAAGATAGTACACCCCTAAATAAATCCTCCATGTTCCCTTCAGCAAAAAGTCCAAGTAAAATATCCTGATAATTTGAACCTGCTGCAATTTCTTTTTCCAGCAAAGTTCTCAGTTTCTCATCATTCAGCTTGAATTGATAATCGAAAGCAAGTTTTTTCTTCGTTGCGACAAATTTAGTCAGCTTAATTTCACGTCCATTTTGGATACTTGTCAAGTCAAGCTTATTCGGAATACCATGACTTTCCACTGTTCCAACCCCTGAATCCCGGCTGATGCCAAACATCTTTTCAAGTGCTGTACCCACCGGCGTCTTAATCATTACAAGCAGAAAAACAATGGCTGCCGCTGCCAAAATAAACATCACTTTTTTCCTGCGGCTCACTTTAACAGCTTTTTCTTGACTGATTTGGTTTGTCAAAATCAGCTTCCGATTGAGAAGCAGTTTTTCCATTACTTCAGCAGGAATTTCTTTTTCGTTTTTAATCCTGTCGATCGTCTTTTTATCCATGACCGTTCTCCTCCAATAAGGCTTTCAATTTGACTCTTCCGCGTGCCAGTCTGGTTTTCACTGTATTTGCAGATATCCTTTCCTGAACAGCAATTTCTTTGATACTAAATCCTGCATAATAATGTAAAATGAGTGGAATTTTGTATTTCTCCGACAATCTATTTAATCCTTGTTCAAGATCAGAAGTTCCATAACTGTCTTCTTCTCTAGTCATATGTCTTTCTTCAAACTCAACGGATTCAACCCGTCTTTTCAAGATTCCTTTGGCAATATTTACCATGATCCTAAATATCCAAGAATTAAATGCTGCTTCATTTTTTAGATTAGTTATTTTTTTCCATGCGCGAATTTCTGTTTCCTGCAGACAATCGGCCACATCCTCATTGTCTGCCAATAGTTTGTAGGCGGAATTATACAACACCGTTTGGTAAGCCCCGCATAGCTTTACAAATGCCTCGGCATCCCCAATTTTAGCCTGTTTTACCAACCTTATTTGCAACTCTTTCTCCATACATCTCCTACTTTCTACCTTATATCTATTAGACAGTCTTTTCTTTAAAAAGGTTTCATAAAATTCAATTTTTTTCTTAACTAAACTGGCCAGCTCAAAAATATTGTCCGGAACAGCAACCCAAGTGCTGATATACTAGAGAGTATATTTATCATCTGTCTGTTTTTACTTATATCTATTATATTAAGTCACTAGTGATCTGACCAAATTATAATAAAAGATCATTTATAAATGAAGTTCAAAGATAGAAAATGTTAACGTGTATGTTTCAATGACAAGAAGGAGCAGCTTTAAAAGAAACTGGAGTCAAACTAGCTATTTCTATAGTTTTTACAGCTAGTTTGACTCCAGTTGGGGATGGACGTTTAGAGGTCACCAATACTTATAGTGAACGTTTGGTGAAAGAGCTCATAATGGGGAGAAAAAATTGTTTTTTTTCAAACAGTTTGGAGGAGGCACGACTTCGAGCCATATCTTAAGTGTACTGAA
The DNA here is from genome assembly GCF_020567645.1 of Enterococcus sp. CWB-B31. NCBI lineage: Bacteria > Bacillati > Bacillota > Bacilli > Lactobacillales > Enterococcaceae > Enterococcus > Enterococcus sp. CWB-B31. The sequence goes on along the minus strand of NZ_JAJDJW010000001.1, from coordinate 553,336 downwards.
AATTGCGGAGCTGGATGGATTAAATGGGATCCACTACCTCACTTACTTATTGGAGGAACTGCCTAATCTACCGGTTCTTTGTTCGGAAATGTTAGATGACTACCTTCTATGGTCAACAATCATTCAAGAAAAATACAAATAACTAGCAGACAACCTTCGCTCAATTGTTAGTATAGCAATCGGGCTATTCATCGTCTGGGTGCTTTGCTACCTGACATTTACACCATTTTTTCTATACTTAATTTTTAATCTAGGTTTATGTCGATACTCTCTAGGTGCGTGGATACTAAAGTATACGCTTGCGGTCAATTTTAATTTTTGAAATTGAAATATGACCTGACCTAATTAGAAAGGATATCGTATTCTATAGCTAATGAATGATCTAATTCTGGTCTGAAATACATAATTTATTTTGTGGACTAGTGTGGAAATTAATCATCATTAATCAGAAATCAGAAAATTTGGAGGAAAAGATGAAACAAAAATATTTATTAACGACAATAACAGCATTGACTATTGCAACTTTAGCAGGAGTAACTACAAGTGAACAAGCTTTTGCAGATTCTCAAAATATTGAAATATCACAAAAGAGTGACTCTACATTACAAGTGGAAGATGCATTTTTATCTAGCTATAATGTTTTAAGAGTAACTTTAAACAAAGCTGTAGACACTAAGGATACATTTGTTGCTTTACTAAATATTCAAGCATTAAAGGTGATTGAGTCAGGGAAAGTAGTAGCTTTTGATATTAATATAGATAAATTCTTTGAACAGTATCCTACTGAAGAAGAAAGAGAATCAATAATAAACTCTGTAGTTATCAGACAAGTAGCATACGATGGTTCATTTTATGAAGAAATTGCTATTCAAAATAACTTTTTTAAAGATACCCTACTCAATCCAGAATCATATAGTGGAGAGCTTTTGAAAACGGGGGCCATCGGAAAGGTAAGTAATATCCTACAACTAAATGGCTTTAAAGATGTTTTTGAAGATGTACCCTCTGGAGATAAATTATTACAAAGTAGTAATAGACTAACAACTGAAACACACTCGCTTGAGTTTAGACTTAACGAGAAATATAAAACTGGGTATACATTTATTTTACGAGATAAAAATGGAGAGATTGCGGGAAGCACCTTTTTACCTACACCTATGCAACGACTATTTGTTTTTCCACAAAATACTAAGTTTTCTAATCAAGAATATACGCTAAATATTAAAGAAGATGGTGCGAGTAAAGAAACATCATTAGCAAAATTTACACCAGTTTATATTTTTTAATAATCAAAATTTAAAAAATTCACACAAATAAAACTTGATACTATAGAGGTTGTGACACTTCTGCTCCATACGACGAGTAATCACTGGAGCAGAAGTGTTCTGCCTCAAGAACCAGGTAGGTAACACGCATCTACTCTGACAAGTCAATCGTAGTGATTTATGACAATAAGGCTGCGGATTGATGTCTACTTGGAGCTTTCCATATTTTTGAGAGTATTCGGCTTATTTCCGAGATCCTAGTTCTACTTTGCCACTTCTGCTTATATTCGTACTTTAGCAGAATGGTATGCGTAGTTTTGATAAGTATTCCTTGAATGAAACCAGCTCACTTGATGTAGTAGAACTGTATGCTGCGGAGCGTAGAAGAACTGCTGTCTCTATGAGTCTAACGATTCTCGAGACAAAACACTACGCCAATACGCGGTATCCGTTTTTCTGCGTCTACGATTCTCACTATACTACACTTCACTTCGTTTCGATCTCATCAATTTCTAAATGGCAAAGCCACTAAGAATTAAAGGACTTCGTTCCGATCCTCGAAGTATGGAGGGATTTCACTCCTACGCTTCTTACAAATGCTCAGATCATATAAAGACTGGAACGCTGTTTATTCGGTGTTAGGGGACTATGACATTAGTATGTCATAGTCTCGTTTTTTATAAATTTTTGAGACTTTATGTTAAAAAACAAATAAGCTAGCTATTTTCTGTCAGCTAACTTATAGAAAATCAACTTTAGTCCGTAGTTAATCCATAGCATAGAAAGACATAATGATACAAGGTCATTTTTGTTTGTATTTAATTAGAATTTGAACTTGAAAATTCTAATTAAGTGTTAAGCTTGCTATATAATACCTGCTGAATAATCAAAAAATATTGGTTATTCAGCGATTTAACCGCAAAATCACTGGATCAAAAAAGTGCAGATCATTCCGTGGAAGGTATTGGAAAAAGAATATGCCAAAAACTTTCGGAACAAAAAGGGCACTGTGACCAAACGTTGCGGATGACACTAGAAGCATTACTCATCCAAAAAGAATACAGCTATTCTGACGAAGAAATGATCCTGCAAATTCAAGAAACCCCCTATCTTTAATTCTTTATCGGCTTGTCTGGCTATCAAGATGAACAACCGTTTGATGCGTCTACAATGCTCTATTTTTGCAAACGCTTAGACGACATGACACTGATGACAATTAACGAAAAAATCTTAGGCGCTCACTTGAAAGAACAACCAGAAGATGATGATGACAGCGATTCGAATAGCAGAACGCTTATTTTAGATACCGCCCATGCACCGCACCAGATCAAGTATCCAACAGACACGAAGTTATTGAATGATGCTCGGACACTTGAGGAAACCATTATTGACACCCTCTACGAAGAAAAGCAATTGAATAAACCGCGCACTTACCGTCGAAAAGCTCGGGAAGTTTATCTGCCTATTGTTCATGTGAAAATCAAAGCAGCAACGGAATTTGGCACTAAGCTGGATATTAGTTTAGCCAATGAAGTTGCCCGTTTAGGGAAAATCGATCGCAATCGGAACAATCTCAACTACTGTAAGCAACGGGAGATTCGTCTTTCCGGTCCAGCCTTGGGATACCCCTAAAAATGAAGTTCACAGCAAACGCTTGGACAATCGAGATCGTATCGAGGTGGAGCACAGCTTCAGTCAATTGAACGTTGTTTTAGAATGGACTTAATTCTAATGAAAAGAAAAGATACTATGCTTGCCAGCGTTGCTTTGAGTGTGTTGCCTTAAATCTGTCTAAATTGATGGTAGATTCTTTGCACCTAATTTCCATTGAACTGAAAAGCAGTTCAGTTTTTTATCTTTTTTTACAGGAATTCGTCCAGCAAGCAATTTGATAACCATTCAATATACATTATATTTAGTAAAATAAATAGAGCTTTCTGTTAAAAGTTCCATATGATTTTTCTTATACTTAGCTTGAACAGCATTTAGTATATAGGTTAAATCCTGTTGAGTTAAATAATGAGAAATAGAAATTACGGTAGTTGTTGATGTTTTAAATGGCGTAATATCTAATATATTTGTAATTAATAAATCAGTAGTTTCAACTATTTTTGAAATATTTAAATCTTTAGCGGTAGAAATAACATTGAAATGTGGGCTGCCAGGAATCAATTTTTCGAGTTTATTCTTTAAATAATTAGAGAATTGGAAATCAAAATCGATCAGTAATGTTATCGTAATATTACTATAATCATCATATAACGTATCTAATAGATGTGGAAAAGTAGTTGTAACTGCAAAAAAGACAATATAGAAGTATGAATAAAATTCTTCTGAAAAACAATATTCATAAATCTCTTTCATTATAAGATGATAAGACTCCATAAAAAAAGTACTTAGTTGGTAAAATTCTTTAAATTGATTTGTTAGTACAAAGTTAGATGACTCAATAGGTCTTTTAAAGTTGTAAATAATTTCAAAAATTTCTAATGAAAGATCATCTAGTTGTTTTTTATCAATCTGTAGTTTGAAAATATCGCAAAATAGACTTAAAAATTCAGCTATTTGTTGATTTTGAGATGCAACAGAGCGATTGTTTATTTCAAGGTTTAAGGGAGTATTATTTGTAAAAAGATAAAAAATACGAATATAAAATTCAGTATCATTTGGATCATCGGGTCTTTCTAATTCGGTAATAAGATTAGGAGCAGTATCTATCAATTTTTTAAGAAACTTTATATTTAAACTATTAGGTAAATCAAGTCTATGGTGACGAAGTTCTCTTTCATATGAAACTGCAGTTGATAATATAAATCGAATGTATTGTTGAGCTGTAGATTGTTTTTCCATAACAAATGCACCGTATCTATAAAAGTTCCCTAAAGCTTTTATAGTGCCTTCTGGAAAGGGAAGGTTAAAAAAGCCATATTTTTCTTTAAAAAAAGCCATAAAGAAATAACGAATATTTGTCTCATTTCCAGTAATGCATAAAGGTTTAGTTTGAAGGATAATATCTATTTCTTTTAGTTTGGGTCTAATGGACCCAATTATTCTTTTTATTGTAGATTCACTAACAAATAATTCATCAGAAATCGCTAAGTAAGTAGGGTGTTGTTCAAAAAACAGCAATTCCATAATGGAATACTCTAAACTATTTTTTAAAATTTGAGCTATACAAAAGTCAAAGGAATATTCTGGAGGTCGAATAAGTTTTATTGTATTTTGATAATACTTAATTTGAATCGGATAAATAATTTCGTTTAATTCATTAATAATATTAGCAAATGTAGATTTGCTGATATTTAATTCATAAATCAACGATTCCACAGACAGTTCTTCTTCTGAAAAAATACTTCTAATGATATAGCTATAAGCATAGTCCCTTTTATTTAAAATATTCATATTAACACCTCATCAAACTAAAAATCTTTTTCATACAATAGCATTTCTTTCCAACAACAGAATAAACGTTATTTTAAAAAAAGTAAATAAAATATTAAAATAAAATAAATAATTAATTAAAAAAACAAATAAACCCCATGATATTGAGCACTAGTAATCTGACCAAATTATAAATTATAATAAAAGGTCGTTTATAAATAATGTTCAATGATAGAAAATTTTAACCTGTATACTTCAATGACAAGAACGAGCAGCTTCAAAAATAACCAGATATCTACCGATCTCATTAATCTTTGAATATGAAACATTCATCCTTAACCAGAAACTGTTTTACTGACAGATATTGTAATTTCAGCAACTGTAATCTATTACTAAAAAAAAAAGAGATTGTGACAAACATTCATGAGGGCAACTGCCCCTATGAATGTTTGTCACATCCCTTATCTCTTTACAATTTTCTTTTAGCTTTTGATTTTGCAAACAGCTGTTAACAAGTCTTCCACCTTATCACGATAGCTTCCTTGTTTGCTGTTAAAAAGCGCAGAGGTTCCAACCACATACAGATCAGCCCCATACTGACTGATCAACGAAACAGTCTCTGAGTGTATATTTCCATCCACTTCAATAAGCGGACTGAGCTGTTGCTTTTTTAATTCTTCGTTTAACAGCTTCAGCTTTTCCAAAACACTGTAATCAAATTTCTGTCCCGCAAAACCCGGATTTACCGTCATCATTAAAACCAGGTCAACATCAGACAAATAAGGGAAAATCATTTCAACCGTTGTCTGTGGGTTTAGAGCAATCCCCGCTTTCATTCCCATCTGATGAATCTGACGAATGAGCCCTGCAGCATCTGTCGTTGTTTCCACATGAAATGTAATATAGTCAGGATGAATCAGTGCAAACATCTCTATATATTTTTCCGGATGAATACACGCCAAATGAACGTCTGTTGTAAATTGACCAGATTGAATAATCGGCTCCAGCACATAAGGTCCCATTGCTAAATTATTCACAAACATTCCATCCATAACATCACAATGCAGCCAGTCTATTCCAGCTATTTGCAGGTCTTCCAGTTCCTGACCTAATTTCAGTTGATTTCCGCACATAATTGAAGCAGCAATTTTAGCCATCTTTGCCTCCTTCGCTGACTAGAACGACTCCATACCTTATAAACAAACACCTTATTTTCACTTCAAAATCATGGCATCTCTAAATTTTCTTACAGTCCAAGTTCTCAGACAGCTCCTAAGGGTTCATAAAAATTTTCATTGCTTCTTTGACATTTTTCTTCATTTCGGCTGTTGCAGCCAAAGAAAGTTCGTCAAAAAAGACCGTTTCTCCGGCAATCATTTTTTTCAGACATTTTATAACCCCTTTACCACCGGCTTTATTCATATAAGTATAGTAATTAATTTTACAAATACCATTTCTGATTGCCATTTTATAGTCTGCCTCGGATACCCCTGAACCGCCATGCATGACAAAAGGGATATCAATCTTATTTTTGATTTGCAGAATACGATCCAGATCCAGTTTGGGCTCTTTTAAATAAATACCGTGAACGGTTCCAAACCCAATCGCCAGACAATCCACCCCTGTTTCCTCCACAAAAGCTTTTGCCATGTCTGGATCTGTATACACATCCTCCAAATCATCATAATCTTCACTGGAATCAGAACCGCGCCCTTCACCACCGCCGACAGCTGAGGTAAAAATATGACCCAATTCTGCCTCAACAGAGACCTCTGCTGCATGAGCAATTTTAACAATTTCTTTTGTTTCTGCCAAATTGACTGCATACGGCTTGCTGGATGCATCATACATAATAGACGTAAAGCCCAATCTGATTGCCTGAACACACATATCAAAAGATGCTCCGTGGTCTAAGTGAACTGCAACAGGAACTTTTGCCCGGCGTGCATAATCCAACATCACCGGACCAATTTCTTCCAGACGAACCAGATTTTCATGTACTTCGGCATGCTGTAAAATAACCGGAGAATTCAACTCCTCTGCTGCCTCAACCACTGCACGAATTGCTTCAAGGTTTGGAACATTTATTGCTCCAACAGCATAAGGTGTGCGTTTTGCATCTTTCAAGAGTTCCTTCAATGTGACTAACATAATTTGTCCTCCTCGTTTTAATTAGTAAAACGATATTCAAGATTTGTCGAGAGGACGTCTGTATATACATAGGAAAGCTCAATGGGCTTATTTTCCCAACAAGCAAGATTGTTCACAACCATGACAACAGCAGGCTTAGAAATATTTAAGTAATCAATTTCAGTATAATTAGCCATTCGTGCGCTGACACGCTGACTGACAATTTGCGGTTGAATCCCAAACTGACTAAGTGTTTTCCAGAGCGATTTATCCGTTAAATCAATTGAACCTATTTCAGGACAACGATCTAGTGGAATAAAGCTTTCAGTCAGAGAATAAACCATATTGTCTACGCTTCTCAGTCTCAGGAGATTAAAAACATAATCTCCTTCAGCAATTTCAAGCACGGTACTTAACTCTTTATCCGCTTGAATAACATTCTTTTGTAAGACCTCTGAACTGATTTTCTTTTTCCTTGAAACAATATCATCATAAAATCCTGAAATATGCATACTGGAAACAACTTTTACATCCCGATCCTGCAAAATAAATCCTTTTCCTTCAATGTATGAGACAATTCCTTGTCTTTCCAATGCTTCAAGGGCACGTTTAACAGTCGTCCGACTAACATTTAAGCTTTCAGAGAGCTTTCTTTCACTGGGAAGAGGCTTCCCCTGATTACTTAAAATTTTTGCCAAATGTTGAATATCATTACTTACACGTTTATATTTTGGAATGAACTCTTCCATGAATTGATATACCTCCTTGTTATTCTGCTCTAAGTAGTATATCAAGTAAATACTCTTCAAAGCAGACAGTTAGATTCGTCCGGGATGGATGCATTTTGTCAGATTTTTTCATGTTGATTATAACATACCTTCATCCATCGATACCGTCTGCTTCGCTCTCTTGATCCTAGAATTTTACAACTACCCGGTACTTGTCACCTTTGATCGCCGATTCAAAACCTGAAACCACTTCATCAAACCCAACCACTTCACTGATAAAGGGTCGTACATCAATAATTTTCTCACTGATCATTTTCGCTGCCCGAACAAAATCACGACTGTTTGAATTAGCTGTTCCTGCAATTTGATAGCCTCCCTTGTGAAGCTTGTCAGGACTGAACGGCACCGGAGTGTCTGGATAAAATGAAGAATACAGAATAACCCGACCTGTATTTGCTACAAAAGATACTGCCTCTTCAACCACAGACGGAATAGGGGTTGTATCGAACACTACATTTGCCCCCAACCCTCGGCTGATTCGATTTATTTCATCAGCTAAATCCAGTTCATCAGAATTGACAGTATAATGGGCGCCAAGCTTCTTTGCCAAAACCAGTCTGTCCGGATTCAAATCACAGGCCAGTACAGCTGCGCCGCTTTTGACTGCCAGTGCGATGTGAAGCTGTCCCATAATACCGCAGCCGATGACCACTACTAAATCTCCATATTGAATATCGGCAGTTTCACAACTATGAACCACACAAGATAAGGGTTCTGTCAACGCTGCTTCTTCCGGAGAAACATTAGAATAATGGAACAGATGCCGCGGTTCGACAAGCATATATTCCGACAAACCGCCCATCCCTTTATGCGGCAGACCTTCCAAGTGCTTGCTGTGGTTGAAATCCAGACAATTCTGCTCTTCCCCGCTCTTGCAGAATTCACAATTCCCGCAGGCTAGATTTGTTCCAAAAACCACTTTATCCCCAATTGTCCAGTTTTTCGAATCGATATTACTGCCCAAATCAATAATCTCAGCAGCTATTTCATGTCCGCCAATAAAAGGATAGTCCACCTTTTTAACGCCTGTATATACTCTTTGCTCCCATGTACAAATCGCACAGGCTTTGATTTTTATCAGAATCTTATCTGCTGAAACTTTTGGTATGTCACACTCTTCAATCACCAAGTCTTTAATCCCATGAAAAACTGCAGTTCTCATTTTCTACACCTCTAATCTTCCCTTAGAATATATTTGCTGTGCCAAAAACAACGCCTATCACAACTAAAATCAGCATAACAGTTGTCGACTTCATTTTTCGATTCTTCAAAAGATACAGTGTGAGCAATGTAATCCCTAAAGGCAGAATCCCTTTAAACAGCTTATCCAGTATATCTTCCTGCAGCCCCAGCTCGACAGTTCCGACCTTAATAACAAAAGGGGAAGAAACTGAAACAAAGTTGGCTGTTAATGCTCCCAGTACAATAGCACCCATTGCGGACGCACCTGTGATTAAATACTGCAAAATATTACTGCTTAAAATTTTTTCAATCCCTGTCTTCCCCATCCTGTACCCCTGCATCCAGACAAAATAGGCAAGAGAAAACATAATCCCAAACATCATCAGCCCGTAAACCAGCGGCCCCATCAGATTTCCTTCTGAACCCAGACTCACCCCAAAAGCCAGCAAAATAGGAGTCAAGGTGCCCTGCCAAAGTGTATCGCCAATACCGGCAAACGGTCCCATCAATCCGGTCTTTATTCCATTAATGGCATCATCTGTGATTGGTGCGCCATTGGCACGATCTTCTTCCATTGCAATAACCATTCCGCAAATAACTCCGCCAAAATGAGGCTCAGTATTAAAAAACGCCATGTGTCTTTTTAACGCATTTCGGTATTCCTCCGGATTATCTGCATAGAGCTTTTTTATGATTGGACTAAATGCATGAACTAATCCCGTCGCTTCCAAACGTTCATAATTGTAGTTGGCATGACTGAAAAATGTCCAACGCCAAAACGATTTTGCCACGTCCTTTTTCGAGAGCTCTTTTCTTACTTCTGAACCTTCATTCTCTGTTGCTTGCTCCATTTCTATTCCTCCCTCTTCTTTAGCCTAACCCGCTAATTTCATTTCTTGGTGTAATGGTATATAAGTAGGCAATAATCGCTCCAACCACAGCTATGACAATAACATCCAATCCCATGTATATTGCCATTACAAACCCTAAAATAAAGAACAGCATCGTGTTTGGACGATTAATGGAACGCAAATTCATTGCGATACCTAACGCAGGAAGCAACCCGCCGATGACCTGTAAAATATGAAGAGGCGTCCCATCCAAATATCCCAGTATACTGCTTACTGCCCCAGAGCCGTAGTACGCTGCAAATGCAACTGGAATTACACTCATCAGGAGGAGGATAATTTGCGGCGGTACTACATGCAGAAAATTGATGCGGTCGAGATTGCCCTCATCAGCTGCTTTATCAGCCATATGAACAAAAAATACATCCACCGTCATATGGGCAACCCAAATTACAGTTCCCAGTAATCCAATCGGCATCGCCAGTGTTACTGCTGTCTGCGGGTCTGCTCCAGATGCCAGTGCCAGTGCCGTACCAAGCGTACCTGCCAGTCCCGGATCTACCGGGGCTGTCCCCCCGGCAGAGATAAATGCAATATACGGCAGTTGAATCGCCGCTCCGATAATCACACCCTGAATAGGATCACCCAGAATAAATCCAACAATCGTTCCTGCTACAAGAGGCTTTTGCATAAATGAAATACTTCCCAGTAATGAGAACCACGGAGTGCCTGTAACACCAAGATAATAAACGATACCAATTAAGATTGCCTGTATAAATGAAATACCCATTCTCTTATTCCTCCTAACTTACTAACTTTGAAACATCAATGGACTTATCTTCAGCAATAATTTGAATACTAACATTGACACCATTGTCAATCAGCTCTTTTAACCAACCCTTTTCTTCTTCAGATGCAGAAATATTTTTATAAAATTTAGAACGACCTTCTTTGGCACCCATTCCTCCAATATTCACCTTTTCCAGTGCTACGCCTCTTTTCAGCAATTCCACATAGCAAGAAGGTGATTTTACTAAAACAATTACCTTATCTGATTCACCAAGATTGCTTAATATTTCGGCTCCTCCTTCAATATCAAAAACCTCCGTTCTTATATTTGCAGGAGCTACAGAAGTCACTATCATCTTTAAAAACGTATCATTCGCTGTCTCCTCATCTACGATAATGATTCTGTTTGCACCAGTATAATTAAGCCATGATGTCATGACTTGTCCGTGAATTAAACGGTCATCGATTCTTGCCAATACAATACCCATAATTATTTACCTGTCCTTTCTATCATATTATTGTATGCTTTATTTAAATCCATGACGCTCCTGCTTCCGCTTTCCAACGCTATCCGGCCAATCTGTTCCACGTCATTTGAAAAATCCCGGTTCACAACAACCTCCAAAAGCATCGCCATATTCACTCCGGAAAGCACTTTCATTTTTTCTCTTGGCAACAGCTTCAACACCTCATTACCAGGTGTTCCGCCGAAAAAATCAACCAGAACAAGCACCCCTTTTCCTGAATCCAATTTTTCAATCATTTCCTGAATCCTGCCTCGAAATACTTCCGGACTATCTCCATGATACAGCCCTATTGATTCTGCATATTTTACTTCTCCAGTGATAATAGCAATAGATTCCAACAATGACTTGCCTAAATTCCCGTGAGTAACCACCAGTAAACCGATCAAATGTATCCTCCTCCTTCCGGAAAAACCAAAGGACCTTAAAAAGAGCCATTGGTATTATTCACAAATTAAATATATAGCCGTTCATCATTTTTGTCAACAAGATTTTGAGAAAATTTCTTATTTGGGTTTTGATGTGCAATAAAAGATTCCCTCACTTCATTTGGTCTACTCATTTATTTACAAAATACTGAGAACAATTTAGTCAGCAAGCATGGTATAATCGCTCTTCATTTTTCAACTGCCTCCAGACATTTTCCTGTCAATCACCAATGGCAGAAAAAAATCACTAAAAACAGGTCAGAAACAGAAATTTCACAAACACTAAATTTATCTATCCTCATAAACATTTTCCTAACTGTCGATATATCTGCAAGTCTAAGTACCTGTCAAAGAACACCCTTATTAAATTTTACTTACCAAAATCTAGGGAGTGTCTGAAAAGGTAGTGGAAGTTGAATTTTTCAGTGGTTTTTGTGGAAATCAAGGAAGAAAGTACAGGTTATGTGGTTCATAAGCGAGTATTTATGATGAGGAGTTCTATAAAAATCACCAAAATATTCGCCGCTTGAGTTTTCAGACACACCCTAATATAATCAATCTTCAAAATACATTTTGCCATTAGACATCTCTCCCCATTTGAGACACTTATATCAAAAAAAAGCTTGTTTCCTAATGGGTAAACATGTTTTCTGCTCTTTGCAGTATAATAAGTCAAGAAGGATGTGTCTGTGAAGATAAGAAGAAATGAATGGGAAATTTAGGCTTGGGAAAAGGTAAAAGAAATTGCGGAAGAATGTCACGGAGTTCGTCTGACAATATTTGATGAACCCTTTCCTTATATTGTTCCAGTAAATTTTGGTTATAAGCAGGATAATTCTCTAACACTGTATATTCACGGAGTCTGTCAAGGAAAAAAAGTACAATTGCTTGGAGAAAATTCCAAAACAGCTGTTGAAATGTACTGCCGCTGCAGATTAATTGAAGCAGGAACTGTGGCAGAAATCATTAAAATTGTTCTTTCCTCTTATACTTGTAAAGAACATATACATCCAAATAAAATGTAAGCTGTCTGCTGGTAATCAACAACTGGATGTAATTCGAGCTAAGCAATTCACCGAATTATAATACTTTGGCTCGACCTTGAGCAATTGTTTTGGCAAAGGACTGAAAAAAGGCTGTCACATAACCCTTAACGGAGTCAGTGTAACAACCTTTTTATTTTTTTGAGATACGAGCAACCTATTAGGATACTCTACGATAGGACACAGGATAAGCGAAAATAAATATATGGTTCAGCTCTTTCGTTATCCAATTTCAGGTTGTTGAGTTTGCAGGTTTGGTTAATCCTTTTATCATTTTAATCCAATGTACTGAAAAATAAACTATCTGAAGAAATCATAAAAATCAGTATGCTTACATACACTATTGTTGTTGATAATGGAGTAAATATACATAACTTTTAGATAGTATATGAAGTCTTTTTTCAAGATACCTTCTACTACTGCATCTTAGCAACCCAACTACCTAAGAAGCTCTATTTCCCTGTAAAGCTCTTCTTTCACCTGTTCATCGTTATCTCACAATCCCATATATTCAGAATCTTCATCCAACATACTTTCAAGTAATTCATGACTTTTTCTTTTGTCTCATCCAAACAGTCTATCCTTCCAATCAGGCAAATATAAACCTTTCCAAACATAAGTGTAACCCTGATTTAGTCATAGCTGAATACATCCTTTAAATAGAGGAATATCATTAAAATCATACCTATTTACAAGAGCTTGATACTCTTTATTATTGCCAACTTCCTACTGCTTAGCCCGTCATCTTGGCAGTTTACAGACAGATTTGACTGAGCTTCCGTCGTTATAAACTGAATGTTTTTTGTAACTGCAACTCATAATCCACATCACCTCCACGTTATTTAATTTTGACTGATACAAACTCCCCTTAATTTCAATTAAGTGAAAAATCAGTAATACTGTAATTTACAATACTAATCGAATTGTCCAGTATCAACAAAATCAGAACGATAAACACCATTAAAAGCGGATTTACTCCCAATTTCAAATAACTGACGGATCAGCTTCTGCTGACTATCCGTAAATGACAGACGCTCATTTACTTCCTTAAAGTAAATAAAGTTAACCAAGTGATTGATTAACGGCGGATTTTCCCCAGCAGGTCCAAGCTTTGAATAAACTTTTAGCAGCACTTCTCTAAGCTCATCCATGTCATTTCCTGAGTATTTGGAAAGATTAATGTACAGCTCATGGACAATATCTTTACTCTTTTCCATAATAAATCACCTTCTCTGTCTCATATATGTATAACTCTAATTATTATAGTAGTTTTCTCTTTACTTATCACCACTATGCTTAAAATAAGAAGAAAAAAAGGATAGTCTATTCATAAAACTACTCTTATTTTTATATGTGTTTTTTTCAATCCAATTACTTATTCAAAAATGAACAAAACAGCTCAGTTTGTCATACAAGGTCTTGGAGAAAACCTCAAGAAGCGATCAACCTGCCCCTTCATTTGTCCTCTTACATTAGCATGACAAATGATCGGTTCATGTCGACCGCTTCTTTTCATTTCGTTCTGTGATGCATTATAACACACCATCTGTGTATCACAATCTCTCTAAATTTTTGTATCATTATCTGGAAAGTTCGAATACAAAATAATTAATATCACCGCGATATTTGGAAATGGAATATTCCACCGGCAACCGTTCATCTGAAAAACCCAACGTATGAAAATAGAATACTGGGTCATCTTCTTCTACATCCAGAAGATCACTGGTCGTTTCATCTGCCTTAATCACTTCCAGCTTTCTTGAAACAGAACGGATAGGATGATTCAGCCTCTCAAATGTGGTGTAAAGAAGCTCAGAAGTAAAATCAATCTTCTGCAGTTCCGGAAAAAGGTGACAGGGGATATAACTGGTCACTAAAACAACCGGCTTTTCTTCTGCATACCTCAAACGAATCAGCTTGTAAACAGCATCACCCAGCTTCAAATTCAATTTTTCAGCTACCTCTTCATTTGCCTTCACACATGTAAATTTCAAAATTTTTGTTTTTGGTAAAATCCCCTTTCGATTCATTTCTGAATCAAAGCTTTCAATGACATGCGTGAACTCCTGCTGAATTTTGGGTTTCTTTACCACTGTCCCGCGCTTTTTTCGTTTCTCAAGATAGCCATCATTCACTAAGGATTGAACGGCCTGTCTCACGGTAGGTCTACTGACACTGTAAATATCAGCCAGCTCCATTTCAGTGGGAATTGTCTCATTTTCAGCATATTCACCGGATTTTATTTTGTCCAAAAGATCCTGTTGAATTTTTTTGTGCAAAGGGATGCCCATGTTTCTTCCACTCCTCAATAAATTGCTTTCATTATAGCACAAATCAATTCAGTCAGCTATTTCCCCCAATATCTGTAAGGGACTGCCAATACACATTCCCCGGAGCCCTGAACCTGAACTTTTTCTTTTGGCATCAGCAGCAGACTGCGCCCAGCCGTCAGAGTACTGTTTTCTACAATAATTTCGCCGGAAAGAACGGTTACTATACTGGCAATATTATTGGGATTTTCGAGTACATTTTCTGGAATGAAATGCGTAATTGAAAATTCTCTAAATTTTGCTTCCTGTCCTATAAGAAAAGTATCCTTTTTTACTTCCTGTTGGGGAATAAGAGTGGATAAAGCTTTTTCTACGTGCAATTCGCGTTTTTTTCCGTTCTGATCTTTACGGTCATAATCATAAAATCGATAAGTAATATCTGTCGCCTGCTGAATTTCATAAACCAGAGAGCCTTTGGTTAATGCGTGAATAGTGCCGGATGGAATATAGATCAGCTCTTTTTCCGTAACCGAATATTCATTTAAAACATCCTTATACTGGTTATCTTTTACTGCTGCTTCAATTCGGTTCTTATCTTTCAGCTGTTGACCGGCATAAATCCAGCCAGCTTCTGGAGATGACAGAAAGTACCATGCTTCGCTTTTCCCGTAGGGCATTCCTTCATTTTTTTGGGCAAAATCGTCAGTTGGATGAACCTGAATACTCAAATTATCATCACATGCGGTAAACGAAATAATCAAAGGATACACTTCTCCCTCACACAAACCAAAAGCCGCTGGGTTATCTTTAATCAGCTTACCCAATGTGATGTTGCCCTCAAATTCCTCCAGCCGGCAGTCTATTTCTGCGATTGCACTTGCAGAATAAACAGAGCCGATTCTTTCTATTTCTTCTGCACCATTATATCCATGCAATCGCGGCGTTCCCCAAATTCGCTCTTTGGAAATCGGTTCTAAAATATACATTATTTCCCCTCCTAAGAAAAAAGGGCTGTGACATTAGTATGTTGCAGCCCCTAAAAACCGAATAAATAGTGTTCCAGTCTTCGTATGATTCGAGTATTCGTAAGAAGCATAGGAGTAAGCTTTTAATACAGGAATGACTTATTGCTATCTCCTCTGATCATCAGACACATACCGTCTCATTAAAGGTTCTTGCATCAGTGGAAAGTCCTTGTATCTACGGTTCTCATTTCACTACGAGTGACTTGTCAGAGTAGATGATACATGATGTGCTTAGTACTTCTGTTCGTACACGTGCTCCTGCGGTTACTCGTCGCAGTTAAAATCGTGTACGTGCTCCTGCAGTTACTCATCACATGGAGAAGCTTGTCACAACATCTTTTTAAAATACTCCCAACATAACCCCAACTGCAGAAATCACAGTCAGTACCAGAATCACTTTTGTTGCCGTCAATTGTTTTGATGTTAACAAATACCACGCCAGCAAAACCATTGCCAATGGTAAAACGTTTGGAAATATGCCATCCAAAACGGTTTGAAGACTTTGTACCTCGTCTCCCATAGGAATTTCAATGGCTGTATTCAACACGATATTAGAAGCTGCCAGACCGCCAACAACCATGATCCCCAAGATGTTGAACGCATCTGTAATTCGTTTCGCATTTTCACCAATGATTACATCAATTGCATTTACTCCTAAACGATACCCATTCATAAAACACAGGTAAGAAATCAGCGGTCCGGCGATTCCATAGCTGATAATATAGAAAATCGGACCTAAGGCATTTCCACCTGCGGCCAATCCCATACCAATAGACAATAAAATCGGTACAATAATTCCCTGGATGATTGAATCCCCAATTCCAGCAAGCGGCCCCATCAAGGTTGTCTTGATGTTAATCGGCATTTCTTCAGGTACATCTCCGCCAAGAGCAATCTCTTCTTCCAGCGAAGCAACAATACCATTAATGATCTGACCGGTTTGTGGCTCTGTATTATAAAACATGGAATGTCTGAGTAATAACTTTCTTTTTCCTTCCAGGTCATTTTTATAATATTTCTCGGCAAAAGGCAAATAAGAAAATGCCCATGCATGTGCCTGCAATTTTTCATAACTCATGGAAGAAAGGTGCGTGAAACCCCACCGCTTCCAAATCTGGCGCAATTCCTTTTTCGTCATTCTATTTTCTTTTTGTACATCCATTAACTAGCCCTCCCTAGAACAAATCGTCATCTTCATATGCAGCATCTGAACCAACTGCTTCTGCTGCTGAAACAGTATTCCCTTTTGACACGCTGCTCCCAGTACTTAAATAGACAACATAGCTGACCATTGCTGCAATAAACACTAAAGCAATCATATTCAAACCGGCAAAAGCCATCAATACGAAGCCGGCAAAGAAAAATACCAAATGAATTTTGTCCTTCACAACAATCCCCATTAACATCGCAATCCCAAGTGCAGGAAGAACCCCGCCTAAAACAGAGATAATATCGGTAACTACCTCAGGCACATTTGACAGCAGCCAGTCAACTAGTCCCCGTCCAAAAAAGATTGCAGCAAAAATCGGTACGGCCCGAAGCAGGAAAGTAGTGATCTGCGGATAGACGACATGATTCAATACAATTCCGCGATCATCAATATTCTCTGCTGCTTTTTGCGCTTTTGTATTCCAAAAAGAATACAGCGCCATCCGAGTGTTATAAAAAATAAGTCCAAACGTTTGACCGATTAAAATCGACAATGTCACTGCAACTGCCGGATCTCTCGTTGTTGCCAGAGCCAAACCAATTCCGCCATAAGCAGCATAAGTAATTTCACTGTTGGTGGCTCCTCCGGTTGACAAGTTGGCAATAAAAACCGCTTGAACAGCGAGCCCGCATAATACGCCCGCACGAATGTCGCCAAACGCGATACCTGTCAAAAGTCCCGCCACCAGCGGCCGGCCAACCACATAAAATCCGCCGCTCATTCCAAACAGCCAGGGACTTTCAATAGCGCCCAAGTAGCAGAAAATACCTGTTAGCAACGCCGGTAAAAATAAACTTCCATCCATTTCTACATTCCTCCTCTAAGTCATTGAATCAAATTTGTCTTTCATCACTTTCCATGGCTTTGCTTCATCATCAGGCAACAGCTGAAACCCGATTTCAATGCCATTTTTTTCCAGATACTCAAATGCTTCATAATCCTTTCCATCAATTGCCACTGTTCTTCCCAGTACCTTGGCTCCTTCGCGAGTATTCATCGGTCCAACATTTAATTTCCTGCCAAAATCCACTCCCAGTTCCACCAGCTTTGCAAAGGTTTGAGGCGAGTTGCTGATTAAAAAGAAATCCTTGTCAGAATTTTTTCCTTTTGGAATGCTTTCCACTGCTTGTTCCGTTGTATAAACACCCAACTTTAAATTCCCGGCAGCTGCCTTCAATACTCTTTTTCTTAAATCATCGTTGGCGATATCGTCTCCTACAACTAAAATTCCCTGTACAGACCGGGCCTTCGTCCATCTGGTTGTCGTCTGCCCATGTATCACACGGTCATCGACTCTTGCTAAAGTAATTGTCATTATCCTCTCTCCATTCCTATTTAAAATTCAATATCATCCGTTTGTGTTTCGATCTCTTCTGCTCCTTCAATCCCGCTTCTTCCAATATCCAGTGCCAGAGAATACAGATCACCCAGCGATTTGGTTTGTAAATTGAGCCCCGTCTCAATTACCATGGGAAGATTCATTCCTGAAATGACTCGAACTTTTTCCTTTTTTCTCAGAAAGTAGTTAAATGCTTCATTGTATGGCGTTCCACCTTTAATATCTGTGATAATTAAAACTTCGTGCGTTCGAACAAATTCATCCAACATGGTATTGAACCGCCGGACAAAATCTTCAATACCTGCATCTGTCAGTGAGATGACAGCGATATCTTTGTTTACCCCTGCAATCATTTGATAGCTGCTTAACATACCTGTACAAAGATCGCCATGAGATGCCAAAATCAACTTCATTCAACCACTCCTTTTATGTAATTACAAATAACTCAACAAAATCATAATAACCCCTAAAGAAATCGCTGTCAACATTAAAATGTAATTATTTTTTCAATTGACAATAAACAAATCTTGTTTTATCATCTATTATGTAAATACATAAAGGAGGATAAATAATGACAACGTATACTATTGATGAATTAGCGCGTTTTATTGACCACACAAATCTTAAGGCAGATGCAACAGAGGCAGATATGAGCAAGCTCTGCTCAGAAGCAAGGACTTACCATTTTAAAATGGTTGCAATCAACCAGGTTCAATCCAAACGATGTAGTTTATTTTTAAAGGACAGTGATATCAGCATTGGGGCTGCTATAAGTTTCCCTCTTGGACAAACAACCATTAAAGCAAAGGTTGCAGAAACACAAAATGCAATTGATTCAGGGGCCACTGAAATCGACTATATGATTAATCTGACCGAAGTAAAGGCCGGGAACTGGTCATACTTAAAAGAAGAAATGGAAAAAATCGTTGCTGTCTGTCGTCAGGCAAATGTCCCGTCAAAAGTTATTTTTGAGAATGCCTATCTGACTGAGGAAGAAAAAATTCAGCTTTGCCAAATTGCAAAAGAAGTACAGCCGGATTACATCAAGACCTCCACTGGCTTTGCTGCTACCGGAGCCACTTTTGAAGATGTAAAACTAATGAAAAAACAAGTAGGATCACAGGTGAAGGTGAAGGCAGCCGGAGGAATAAGAGACGCTGCTGCCTTTAAACAGATGATTGCCTGTGGCGCTGAAAGAATTGGCACCAGTGCAGGTATTGCAATTATCGAGGAGTTAAAAAAGGAAGCAGTAGATGGTCAGATAACAATTAATCCAGTGGTTTAATCCTATGAAAAAAATTGCAATCACCGGAGCCAATGGTTATTTAGCTTCTCTTATTCAGCAAACAAATAAAGAAAATTTTCACTTTATCCCAGTCACACGTTCTAACGTAGACTTAACTGACCCAAAAAAGACTGCTGCTTATTTTGAAAAGCTGGATTTTGACCTTGTTTTTCATACAGCTGCCCGTACGCAAACAGCAGATTGTGAAAGCAATCCAGAAGCAACAAAAAGAATAAATACCGAAAGCGCCATAAAAATTGCTGAACTATGCCAAAGAAAAAAAGCTCGTTTTGTCTTTTTGAGTACGGAACAGGTCTTCAACAATGCAGCAGAAAAAGGTCCATTCTCAGAGGTACAGGAAACGAACAGTTCATCTGTTTATGGTCGGCAAAAAATAGAGGTTGAACAATTTCTACTTAACAACAGCAGTGATTATCTGATTCTCAGACTGTCATGGATGATGGGCTTGTCTTCTCCGGGAATTAAGGAAAGTCCCAATATCATAAAAAAAGTCATGCAGACTCTCTTCTATCAGAAACCGGCTGTCTTCACAGTCAATGAGGTTCGCGGCTTAACTTACGCAAAACGGCTGACAGATGCTTTTGAAACAATTATTCAGCTGCCGACAGATACGTATCATTTTTCCAGTACCAACAACTTATCCAGCTATGAAGCAGCAAAGCTAATTGGGAAAAAATTAGGTTTTTCAAAAGAAAAGATCCAACAATACATTTTACCTGACGATCAGCGTTATACTGGTTCTTTTCGAGACTTGCGTCTGGACACAAATAAAATCCAAGAAAAAGGAATCAGCATCTTCTCTTTTGAAGAGGACATTGATACCTGCTTGAAAGAGTTTAACTGGGGCAGTTCTCATGGATACGGCGAAGGGGAAAGAATTGGGTAATTGTCACGACAAAAACATGAAGAGCTATTTTTCTGAAACTGTAGAAAAATTTTGGATTCAGAAAAATAAATGGTCTAATTTTCACTAGTATTTTCTTCGTGCTTTTGTCCTAGCGCTCTGACCAAATTATAAATTATAATAAAAGATCGGTTACAACTGATGTACAAAGATAGAAAATGTTAACGTGTATGCTTCAATGACAAGAACGAGCAGCCTCAAAAGCAACTAGGGAACTACTAGCTATTTCTATAATTTTTACAGCTAGTTTGACTCCAGTTAGGGACGAACTCGGTGTTTTCTGCCGAGTTGCTCCCATGCTGGCTGCACATTTCTTGGGTTAGAAGCATAGCTTAGTTTTAATTCGGTCAATACACTAGCTAATTGCGAGATGAAAACGGAATCTTTTCTTGAGGCAGCCAGTATAAAAATATAAAGAAAAAGTGTATGAACCAGACGATTAAACTGTCCCCTATAGAGTAGACACTTAGAAAAAGAGTGTCCTCTATGGGGGACAGTTTAGATTTTATTGGCAGTTCATACATTTTTTTCCTAAAAAATTATTATAGTTCTGCACTTTGCAGGCAACCCATTTATTTTAGGGAATACAGTTTCGTCCTATTCCTACTTATACTTCTGATAATAAAAAATAGCCAGCTGCGTCCGGTCACGTACATTCAGCTTTTCAAGAAGTTGACTGATATAATTACGCACAGTACCTTCACTAAGAAACAGCTCTTTGGCAATTTCATGATTATTTTTTCCGGCAGCTACCTGAAGCAAAATCGTTTCTTCCCTTTCGGAAAGCTGGTAGTCAGAGGACTGTTCCTGTGTTGTCTCTTGTAATATATTCGACAGGTGATCGATGATTTGTGTCCCAAAAACAGATTGTCCATTGTAAACAGCTTTCACAGAAGGAAGAATTGCCGCCAGATTTTGCTTAATCAGGTACCCTTTCACTCCAACCTTTAATGCTTCCCGTATGTATTTATCATCTGAAAATGTTGTTAATAAAAGAATCGCTGCCTGCGGAAACTCTGCCAAAATTTTCTTAGAGGCATCAATCCCTGTCATTTCACCCATTCGTATATCCGTTAATAACACATCCGGTCTCAACTCTTTGTACAATCTAACTGCAGCAGATGAATCATGCCCCAAACCAATTACCTCAATCTCTCCCGAAGCCTCCAAAATTGTTTTCAGCGACTCCGTTACCAGTACGTCATCATCTATTATAACTACCTGAATCATATCCTTCCTCCTTTCGGTAAAATAACGGTAAGTAAAAATTCATTTTTTGATGCTTTCACGTGCAGTTGTCCACCAATTCCCCTCACACGCTGATGCATTCCTGTAATTCCGATTCCTGCTTCAGTCGGATCATATTCAACTTTTTTACTACAGTCATTACTAATTTTACAGCGATAAAAGGCAGGCATCTCAGTAAACCCAATCACAACTTTTGATGCATGACTATGCTTCATTACATTGGATAAAGCTTCCTTGATAACCATAATCAGCACCTTATTTTCCTGAGCGGACAGCCGCTCCAAAAATGTCCCTTTAATCTCCACCGGACAAAACCGAAACTCGTTCACCATTAAATCAACAGCCATATCTAACGGCAATGTCTCCTGATGCAGATCATGCACACTTTCGCGAATATTATCCATTCCCTGATGAACGGTCTCTTTTAGTAATTGAACAGGCTTCATCAAATTCTCCTGTTGATTAAGAGCTTCGATAGCACCTAATTGAATAATGGCACTGGACAAAAGATGACCAACATTGTCATGTATATCACGAGCAATTCGATTTCTCTCCTGTAAAATTTCCAGTTCAATTAGTGATTCCTGATTTTCCTGTAACAATTTATTTTTATTTTCTAACTGCTGCTGATTTTCCCAACTGTCATCTTTTAAAAGCCTAAATTGTTTTTCAAGACGCCTATATCTCTGCTGATTCCAGCAGCCAAGCTGAGCAGCCAGCGAAACCACCAGCACAATCGAACGATAACTTAATGACAGGCTTCCCGACAAATACATAATAAAGGCAGCAGCCAAAAACTGGACACTCGGCTGTTTCCACTGTTTTGAACCAAAAATACGCAGAATCAACGGCAAATAAAACAGAAGCAGCGGCCAGCGAACACCCAGTCCTGCAAAAAAAATCGGCAGCAGCCATCTATTTTTTTCAGGTACCAGAAGATAACCTGCTCCGCAAAAAATGACAGCAGTCAATGGATAAATAATCAGCTGAGGCTGAAAGTGTTCCTGCATTGACAGCAAAATACCAATCATTAGAAAAAGACCCTGTTCCAACACATAAATTTTGTCTTTTCTCATATCTTTCCTCTTTTTTATGACATTTGTCATGTTTTATTTGGACAATATTCACTAGTGAATGTTTTCTCAATTTATTATAGTCATAGTATAAAGAAATTTTAAAGGAGTTTTTCATATGATCATCGAAATAAATAATCTGGTAAAACGCTATGGGGACCTAACTGCTTTAAATCATTTTAATTTGAACGTAAAAAACGGCGACATTCTTGGTTTACTCGGACCGAATGGCAGCGGAAAATCAACAGCAATCAACTGTATGCTCTCCCTTCTTTCCTATGACCGTGGTGAAATCAAACTTTTTGGAGAACCGATGGCGCCCAACCGTTATGACTTGAAGCGCCGAATTGGTATCGTTCCTCAGGAAGTAGCTGTTTTTGAAGAACTTACAGTGAAAGACAACATTGATTATTACTGTGGTCTGTATATTACAGATAAGGCCGCACGCATTCAACATGTGGACGAGGTCATCCAACTCGTCGGACTGGAAGAATTTATAAAGTTTACTCCGAACAAATTAAGCGGCGGGCTAAAACGCCGACTAAACATCGCCTGCGGAATCGTTCATAAACCGGAATTAATCTTTCTGGACGAGCCAACTGTGGCTGTTGATCCGCAAAGCCGGAATAAAATTCTGGACAGTATCAAAGAACTGAATGCTCAAGGAGCAACTGTTGTTTACACCACACATTATATGGAAGAAGTTGAATTATTGTGCAATCAAATCGTCATTATTGATCAAGGACAGGTGATTGCAGAAGGAAGCAAAGAACAGTTGAAGGACATGATTCGCAACAATGAAAAACTGGTTCTCGAGATTCCCGAGCTTTCTCAGAGCCATATCCAGCAAATCCATCAGCTGGCAAACGTTCTGGAAGCTGTTCATGAAGACAATTATCTGACCATCCAAACTTCAAATACGAAAACGACACTTATCGAATTACTGAACTATTTGGAGCAGCAGGCTGTCTCATATGGAAGTATCCGCACACAGGAAATTACGTTAAATGATGTGTTTCTTGAAATTACCGGCCAAGAGCTGCGGGATTAGGAGGAAAATTATGTTTTGGCATTTATATAAATATCGCATAAAGGTTATGTCAAAAAATTATTCGTTGTTGTTTTGGACATTGGCTTTCCCAATTGTTCTGGGATTGCTGTTTAACTTTGCGTTTAGCGGATTGGATAATCTGGATGTTGTAGAGCCGTCAGATATCGCTGTTGTTGCTAAAAATGAAGAAAATATTGCACCGTTCACCAGCATTTTAGAACAGCTAAAAGTGGGAGAAAAGCCTGCATTCAAAAATAAAGAACTGTCTGCCGCAGAAGCTCAAAAGCAGCTGGAAGGCGGAAAAATCAGCGGCTATTACAGCTTTGACGGAGATGAAATTACCCTTCATATTGCAGCAGACGGCATCAGCCAGACTATTTTAAAAGAATTTTTGGATCAATATCTGCAGCAAAAACAAAAGATAGAGACACTGCTTGCTTCCGGGCAAGTAACACCGGAGCAGCTTACAGAAGACTATTTTTCACAGAAAAACTTTATTGAGGAAAATGAGTATTCAAAAAACGGCAGTACTAAAAGCTTTTACTTCTTCACCCTCGTTGGAATGGCCTGTATGTACGGATTTTTCTGGGGGTTGAGAAATGTCAATGACGAAAAAGCTGATCAGTCGCCAAACGGGATTCGTTTGAGCATGGCACCAACAAATAAACTATTGATTATTATCAGCAATATGCTCGCTGCGTATACGTTGTTTTTCCTGGAAATACTTATTCAATTAGCTGTATTCCACTTTGTCTACGGCGTAGATTTCGGGCAGCGCTGGGGCTGGATTATCCTTACCTGCGCATTAGGATGTCTATGTGCACTTGCTTTCGGATCATTTATTGCCCATACAGTTAAAGGAGATTTCAACAAAAAATCATCGATTGCCATTTCACTGACTATGATGATGAGTTTTTTAGCCGGCATGATGGGAACCGAACAAATCAAATATACGATTGATATGAACTTCCCGATTTTAGGGCGCATCAATCTGGTCAACTTGCTGAGCGAAAGCTTTTATCAGTTGTATTACTACAGCGATATCCAACCGTTTTTTACAAATATTCTATATTTAATCGGCTTTACTGTTTTCTTTATTCTTGCAAATTTCTACTTCGAAAGGAAGGCTCACTATGACCATCTATAATGCTATCCTGCAAATCCTTAAAAAGAATAAAGGTTCACTGCTGTTAGGTGTCATCATTACGTTTGCAGTCACCTTTTTATATTCCAGCTCCTCTTCGGCTGATGTCAGCAATCTGGAAACAGCTGCTGCAGCCATCATCGACGAAGACAACTCTGAGCTTAGTAAAGCCTTAGCTTCATACATTGAACAGCGTGCTGATGTTATGAAGCTTGAAAATAATCAAAAAAGTAAAGATGATGCGCTGTATTTCCGTCAGACTGATTACATCCTGACGATCAAAAAGGGCTTTGCTTCTAAGCTTTCAGCGGGCAAAATACCTATGATGGAAGTTCAGACAAGACCGGACTCTTTCTCAAAATCATTAATGGATACCTATATTAATAACTATCTGAATACCTATTTGGATTTTCAAAAAGCAGCAGATATGGAAACCTCTGAACTTATTAAAACAACAAACAAAAGCCTCATCTCCAATGGGAAAGTTGTGCTGAATGCAAATCATGCCAAAAAGCAAAATCGACTGGTAACAGCAAGAGTATTTAATTTATTGGCGTATGGACTGTTCACCTCCATTTTTTCCGGCTATGCAGTCATTAATCTGGCCTTTAACCGTCCAGAAATTAAGCACCGCAATAACTGTTCGCCAATTTCCAAGCAAAAGCTTTCCCGTCGTATTTCCATAGGTATGCTCGGTTATTCTGTTACTATCACACTGGCATTTATTATCTATATGCTGATTTTTACAAGGAGCGGCTTTAACGCATATACAGGCTATACTTTACTAAATACCGCAGTGTTCTTTATTGTCATGGTCAGTTTCTCAACTTTTATTACAAGCTTTATCCACAACAATGAAGCCATCGGCGGTATCAACAATGTCTTTATCATGGGCAGCTGCTTCTCGGGTGGTATTTTCGTTCCAGCTTCGATCATGCCGGCATTCGTTTTAAAAATTGGTTCGTTCACGCCGACTTACTGGTTTGCACGAACCAATGAGCTGATCGCAGAATCTGCCCAGCTAAATGCAGACTTCCAGAAGGATGTTCTGTTTAACCTCATGATTCTTCTATGCTTTGCGACAGCGTTCTTTATTCTGAATCTGGCAGTATTGAGGGAAAAAAAGATAAAATCAACATTAAAAATGACTTGATAAGAAGCAGCCAGCAGGATAGACAGGCTCCCTATAAAGTAGACAAGGAAAAATAGCTCTATTTTATAGAGAGCCTATCATTTCATCCCAGTCTCCGATTCTTTTTTATGAGATTGAATAGGCTACACTTTGTTTGACAATTTTTGGGCACACCATTTGCAAACTGTTAGATCATTTCTGAAACCATCAACATAGCAGTCATCAGGTAATTTTTCTCCCAATACATCTGAATACTCTTATAAAAATAGCCCACATCTAACATATTCATCTTTTTCTGTATCAAAGCTAAATTGACCGCCCTTACCTTTATATTTATGGTAGTCATTCCATGTCAATAAAAATTCTCTCTTCTCAAAAACAACGGTTTTTGAAATAGATCACTTTTATATAAAACCGTTTGGAAAATACTCCATCCTAACAGCTTCTAAGCCCGTCGAAGGCTCCTCTTGCTCTCGATCATAAAAAGCTTTCAAAACAACATAGTCAATTTATGAATATATATCTATCCGCAATCTTCACATTCTGGATTGCCAATATTTGTATTGAACCTTAGTTCTTCGTCACATTCAAAACAATCCTTCTTTTTCATATCAGTATTCCTTTCTCATAAACTGATTTTTTCGAAGTAACCGATTATTGCCTAACCGCGTATTTTTAAAGATGCTATGTGGTGATCAAATTACATTTTCCAGCAATTTACACCATATTTGTTGCACAATCCAGACATACATTATATAATTTTATTTACAAAGTGATTTTTACTTTGAAAATAAGCACATGGGAGGAATTATTTATGACAAAAGTTGGCGGTTGGACTATTCCTGAAACACCAGAAATCACAGAAGACGTAAGAAAGGTTTTAGAGGAAGCTGTTAGTGGCTTTGTAGGGTCAAAGATAGAACCTTTTGCCCTACTTGGTACTCAGATCGTTGCCGGTGTAAATTATAAGTTAGTTTGTAAAGTAACTCCTGTTATTCCAGATGCTGAGACAAAACTTTCAATTGTTACTATTTATAAACCATTAACCGAGAAAGCAGAATTAAAAGACATCACTGATATATGAACTACTCCCTGTCAAATAGACAGATAGATATTATAAATCATCCTGAAGTGTACAGTCCAATTTTTGAGCTGCATAACGGACCGGTTGATTGAAATGAAAATAATATCCTATTTAAGATGAGTTTGTTTATAACAATATTGATATAGATCATTTATGAGTACTCCTTGTTTTCTTTAGTTTGAAATACAGATTGAGTGTATCATAAATGATCTTTCATATTGTCTAGCTTAATTTTTATAATTGGCGTTATAAAAAGAAGCTCTATAATAAACGGGACTGATGAAATTAGAGATAATTCCTCAGTCCCGTTCTTATTTCAGAGTAAAATAACCTATCGTTCTCTGTTAAGATTAAGTCACTACACAAAAAAACAGAAGGGAACGACAGACCATATCTCGTGATATCAAAAAAATACTCAAATTTAACTATTTTAAACATTCATCAAGAACAATACCAGGGGGCTCAAACAACTGTCAAGCAGGAACTTAGCGGACAATCGGTACATCTCGGTTCGTTACGGCAGAAAGCCTTTGATTCTTCTGTATTTTTTCTCCAAAGTCATTTTGCGGGTTTCATTAGCTGGAGAGATTTTTTGATCTTCTTTATCATGTGCAACACGTTGTGTTGGGGAAATAATAATCTGAACATTCAGGACTTTCTTCAAGTAGTCTTTTCCATAGTCAATTTAGCTTTTAAACAAAGGACAGGCAGCAATCTGTCGATTTGACGAAACACAAATAGTAAAAGCATCTTCAATTAGTTCATGCCCGATGTAAGTCGTATGGTCGTCCAATAGCTTTATCAATTCGTCCAAGATCATTCTCTCCGGTACTGTTTTATTACTCTATGTTCACCGCCTTTGAGCAAGAAAGTCAACTCACTTTGGAAAAAACCGCGTTTATTCTGCCACAAAAAATAGCATTACTTTCTAAAAGCAGATAAGTGTCGGCTTATTTGGTTTGTCAAAAAATGAAAGAAAGGCAGAACCATGACAGCTGTTTTACAAAAAATGATCAGTTTTTCAAATGGTCCTGCTTATTTTCAATTTTTTCCATTTCTCAATAACCTGCTGAATTCCTTACTTTGATGACATTGCAGTCCCAATCTTCACTAAAAAACCCAACGTTTTCTTTTTAAAACGAAATAGGAAACAAGTAGTATAGCTAGGCAATAGCTCAAAATAATACCTGCTGAAAATGGAAAGGAAATCGTTGTTCCTATAGGCTCTGTATATCCTGAGCCGCCAACTACAATGTTGGGAAAATTAACGTGAGAAGTAATCAGAAAATCATTTTTAAATGGTGAAAATTCAGCGCCCAAAATCAAAAAGAACAGCATTGACATATTTACAGCACTATTCCCTGTGAACAGCGAAATCAGAAAGCTTAGGCAAGAAAAGAAGAGCAACCACAAGCTAAACAAAACGAAAATACGTAATAAATACACAGAAAGTGTAATAAGTTCGGCTTCACCATTGTTAGTAATAATCCCAACTGGATAATCCAGTGAACCTGTTCCTTCAAAAGCACTAAAGATTAGGAAGACAATAACGAAAAAGAACAGTGTCCCTAAAAAAGTATATATGAATCCTGATGCTATTTTGATGAACATCTTCTTTAAAGGAGAAACAGGGAGTACATTATAAAATGAAATCGTGTGCTTCCTTTTTTCTAGAGTCATTATTCCTGAAATAATCAAACCAATAAATACAAAGAAAAAAGTATAAGGGAGGCCGTATGATACGGTCATATGCAGATAATTTAGACCAGGCATTTTCGTTTTATTGTAGTCAACTTGTGTAATCTGGTTTTCAATTAAAAAGTGTAACTCTTTCACTGTCTTCTCTTGTTCCACTAACGGCCTTCCGTATAATTTTCCTGAAAGTGTATCCTCCAAATTTTTCATTTCTAATTCATATTCTGTTTTTACTAATGCTTCCTTATCACCCTGCTCTATCGCCTCAAGCATTGATTCTAAACGGTGATTCACTTCCTTTAAGTCTTTAACGAGGGTACTTGCTTCCGGGGTATCTGCTAATTGATTGATATTCTCCTTATTTTGTTTCAGCACGCTTTTAAGCTGAACAGCTTGAAATTGGTCATTCAAAGTATCTCTTGAAAAAACTGGTGATAATAACATCAAAAAGAAGAGCGCCAGAAGAAAATAAAAACTCTTTTCTTTTAATATTTTTCTAATTTCAAAAATGAACATGCTACAAGCGCCCCTTTCCTTGAAAAATAAGCTTGTATTCTTCTTCGAGATGAGTTAGTTGTTTCACTACACGAGCAATCTTTTTATTTTTCATAAAAACAACTCTCGAACAGGTTCTTTCCAAGTTAAATAAATCGTGTGAGGAAAGAAGAATAATTTTATTTTCTTCACTCAGTCTTTTTAAGCAGTTATTGACGATTTCCACACTAGTTGGGTCTAAACCATTAAGCGGTTCATCAAATAGCAAAACAGTTGCATTACTAGCTAGATACATGCCAATCAATAGATGCTGCTTCATACCTAGTGACAGCTTTTTAACGGGTTTATCTGCATAGTCTGTCATTTGTAACAAGGTCAAAATTTTGTCAACCTCATCTTTCCCTTTCCAGATATGGTTTACATAATTTAAATGTTCTCTTGCTGTTAAATTTTCATATAAATTGTCTACACCTTCAATAAAGAATATATTGCCCAGATACATTTTTCGGTTTGTTTCCAAATCAAAATGGGAGAGTGCGATTCGCCCTTGTTCAATTGGCAATAATGTACCGATGGTTTTAAATAAGGTGGTTTTACCAGTACCATTAGGTGCAACGACACCCAGTACTTCACCAGAAGCCACTTGAAGACATAAATGTTCAATAATTTTCTCTTTTCCAATTTTCACCGTAAGATTCTCAATAATCAACTCCATAAAATACCTCCATTTTGTACTATTTCATTAAAAAAATTATTAACAATTAGACATCTTTTTATTATTGTACTATAAAAGAGTTCAAAAAAATTTTTAGAAAGGATTTTTTATGAAAAAGTTATCACATCATTTTGTTTATTCGTTATCAGCTTTTCTTGTTTTGGTTTAGGTCTACATTCTGCTTCAGCTGCAAAAATTTAGGAGACAGCAACATCAAACCATTTAGAGGGAAATGATGCACTAACAGAAATACTTGGTAATTTTGAACCCAAAACACGAGCATACGTAAAATCCGTACCTAACATGGCTGATCAGATCTTGTATAATGGGAGGAATTGGTCTTCATTACTAAACATTCAATGGCGATCTTTAAGCTTTAGAAATGGCTATACAAGGTCATTTTATGAATGAAAGGCTTCCTTCTATGTATTTCCTAACCATCGAAGATACTACTGAGCATTTATATATCCAACCTATTAAAATCATCTTATAAATTCATAAAACCAGTGAACGAAATTTTTACGAGAAATTTTATTCACTGGTTTTATCCTTGATGTTGCATTAAACTATTCACTATCCAAAAACAAAAAAAATCCTTTATAATGAATCTCGGATGACTTATCCTAGTGCTCTGACCAAATTATATTAAGAGATCGTTCATAAATGATATTCAATGATAGAAAATTTTAACTTGTATGCTTTAACAACAAGAACGAGCAGCCTCAAAAGCAACTGGGGAATTACCAGCTGTTTCTATAATTTTTACAGCTAGTTTGACTCCAGTTAGAGATGAAATCGGCGTTTTTTGCCGAGTTGCTCCCGTGCTGGCTGCACATTTCTTGGGTTAGAAGCATCATTTAATTTTAAGGTGGTCAACATACTAGACCGATATATAGGAGGGAACCAGTTCCTGAGTCAACCAACAGGCAGAAAGATTTTCTTTGGCTAACTGCTGGATTTTCCGACTACTGAAGACACTGTGGGTGTAAGCGAATAAAAGTAATTTCAATATAGCCTCAGGTCATACTCTCTGGGTCTGCCAAACAGATAAGGTTCAGAAATTTGGAGAGCTTCAACGAGGTCGTTAATGAACCCTGCGCTATTATTTTTTGATGGAGTATAAGAAGTGGATAGCTCCAAAGTAAGTTGCTTGCATGTTAGAATCAGTATGCATTTGTTTTAGTCCTTTCTAGGTAGAGTACAGGGGCAATCTGTACTCTTTTATTTTACCTAAAAACACCAATGAACCCTATTCAGGTATTTCATTGGTGTTTTTCTATGGACTTATTGTATAGACTCGTTTGCGTATTGGGCTTACTGAGTTTCTTTTAAATAACTGATGATATCCTGCAGATTATTTACCGGAACGATTTCCATATCCGACTGCAAAAAATCTCTTGTTCTCACTGCTTCAGCATAATTTGACTCCGAGGTCACATCAAGGTCTGCCCAGTCAGGAACAAAGAAGATTTCAGCCCTTGCGGAGTGAGAAGCCGCTACTTTTTGTGAAATCCCGCCAACCTGACCTATTAGTCCTGATTCTTCAATCGTGCCAGTTCCGGCAATCGTTCGGCCTTGCAGCAAGTCCTGACCGGTAAGCTGCTGATAGATACTCAATGTAAGCATTGCTCCTGCCGAAGGTCCGCCAAAGCCTTTTGAATCAATCATAACTGATGGTGTTTTTTCCTCGATAGCCAGCACAGCACTTAACAAATACCCTTCCAGCTCTGTTTTTTCCACAGTTAAATCTACTGTTTCTCCATTTCTGATAACAGTTAGCTTGGTCTCTCCCGCGCGAAGCAGTTCTGGTAGAGCAGAGAGTATTTCCTGCGAAAACGGTTCATCATTCACCGCTGTCAAAATATCATTGACTCGTAAATCATCTAAGCTTGAAGCCTCCCGATTGACTGCCATAATCCTTATGCCTACAGCTTTCAGTTCATTTTCAATCTGAGCTGCCCGATAAGCTTCAACGATCGCTTTTTGCTGAGAGTTCGCCATAAAGGCTCGTTGGATATCCTGGTTATCTCTCCCCATGATCCCCTGATTCGTGTAATCTGTTTTCACATCCGAATAATAAGAGACCAGAGCTGCCAGATAGCTGGCTAACGTCGCTTGACGTCGTCTGACTGTAGTGACAAAGGCCTTCCCTTCTGTCGTTTCCGGTGTATTTGCTACAGAAACCATCTGAACGGCATCTCCCAAAGGTCCAGGCTTCAATATATATCGGTTGGGCAATTTAAAAAAGAAGATAAAATAAACAGCAGCCAAGCTGATAATAGTGATGATTATGTATTTTTTATTTATTTTCATGTTACACCTCTTATCCTGATAAAGACGAATGATTAAACAATGTGATTCTATCTCTTAAATGCAGCATCTCTTTATCCAGCAAGTGTGCCGTCTCTGAACAATGCTTCAGCTCTTGAATCAGCGTCATGTCTTTGTATTCATTTTTATATTTTAATTCATGCTCAAGATTTGCCCAGAAATCCATTGCTGCAGTACGAATTTGAACCTCCACATTCACCTTTTTTTTCATTGTAGA
The DNA here is from genome assembly GCF_020567645.1 of Enterococcus sp. CWB-B31. Classification (NCBI taxonomy): domain Bacteria; kingdom Bacillati; phylum Bacillota; class Bacilli; order Lactobacillales; family Enterococcaceae; genus Enterococcus; species Enterococcus sp. CWB-B31. Next base: position 520,719 of record NZ_JAJDJW010000001.1, on the reverse strand, counting down.
TAAAAATACAGGGATCTGCACAATCAAATGAAGACTTCTGTAGCCATTTTCTTTGGGACATTGAATATAGTTTTTTTCCTTCACAAGAACTACATCATCCTGTCCTAAAAACATCTCTCTAATTCTGTAAACATCATCAATGTAGGAACAAATAATTCGAACACCAGCTCCATCAAAAATTCCGTTTAAAATACTGTCAGTTGTCACAGACAGCTTCTTTTTTCGGCATTTTTCAAAAATCGAACTGCTGCTTTTTACTCTGGAGCTTATTCGCTGTATCGCCGTATGTTCATTCTTCAAAGACAACTCGGCAAGTAATATATTAAACTTCGTTTCGCATTCCTTCATCGCGCACTCAAAAAAAAATTGAGCATTGCGAATTTCCATTTGACAATGTGAAAGTGACTGATTCATCGTTTCCATCCCTTCTACCTAACAACTCATACTTTTTGCCGGAAAGGCAGGGAGAGCTGCAACTATCAGCTCTCACCGCATACTATTTTTCGGTTATTCAGTTAACCAAGCATCAGTCCGACAATCAATCCTCCTGTAAGTACAGAGGTGATTGTAATCGTTGAGAATCCTGCCGTTACCATGATCGGAAGTAAATTTTGCTCAATTACAGCAATCTCCTCTTCTGATTCACCTACTGCTGCTGCAGCTTCTTTCGTTAAGACCATTGTTCCCGGAAAACCAAAGAGTGTCGTCATCCCAACAGCGATAGACAATGGTCCTGAATAGCCGACCGCTTTTCCAAGGAAATAAGAGATTAGGAAAATTACCAGGACTCCTGCTGCCAGATAGAAAGCAATAGGTCCAACCAGATTAAGAAGATCAGCTGGAACAATATCCGCCAAAGGTCCAAAGGCAATAACCATTATTGAAACCATCATCAAACCAAAAGCATCTGTTGATGACAATGCATTGGGCTTCAGTATTTTAAAGTGTCTCAAGATAATACCTAGGAGCAAAGCAATCACGAAGGTATTAATATTTCCATTCGTCAAATCGCTTAAAAGCCTGGCTACATAAACTGTAGCTCCTAAAATGAATAACGTACCATAGGCAGTCTGAAGAAATTCCGGAAGAATACTTGTGCTTTGTTCTTTTGTATTTTCCTTCACTTCATTTTCATAGAACGTCAGGTTTCCTTTACGATACTCTCCCTGCACCCGTGTAGCTTCTTTCTTTAAAATATTTGCAGTTACTAAAAATCCGACCAGATTCTTTAGATTGAGAATCAGCAGAGGGAAAACCGCTAAAAGGTATCCCGACAGCAGACCTGAATCTCCTCCAGCGCTCATAAGCTCTGTAACTTTTTCCTGAACCATCAGAATGGACAACGTTCCGCCGGTAATCGCTGCTGTTCCGGCAACTGCAATATTCCGGTCAAAGATTAATTCTCCAATAAAAATCAACACCAGAGACATAACCACTACAGTAATTGAACCGATCACAAAAGTTCGCCACTGCGCCTTCAAATCTTCAAAGCTCATCATTGTTCCAAGGTGAACAATAATTACGCCCACTACCGCACTCCCCAACCCCAGCAGTCCGGATTGTTGGATCAGATCATGAGGCAGCAAGTCTGCAGCAAATCCGATTAGAAAAATCATGGATGCTACAAGCATCATTGAAATCAATGCTTTTGTTTTCGACGAAACCAGTTCCCCCACTGTCCAAATTAACATAACAATTGTAAAAGCCAATATTGGTTCCATTTTTATTTCCTCCTTTTTCTCCTACTGGATTGGATGATACGTAAAGCCCAATCCATGTACTTCAGCAACATTGTAAGTAATCACAAAGCTGTCCGGATCAATTTGATCAATCACTCTTTTTACTCGAGGATATTCCTGATCTGCAACAACCATCAAAATCATTTCTCTGCCTTCATCATCTTTTCCGCCTCGAATATCAAAAATCGTCAACCCACGGTTCATCTCATGCTGAAGTTGTGTTCTCATATCTCCTGCATGAGACTGACTGATAATCATGATAGCTTTTCTTCGTTTTAAGCCAGTTTCAATATAGGTCATAACAACTGATGTAATTCCTATAGACAGAATGGCAAAAAGAAACTCCTCAAATCCAAAAACATAAAGACTCATAAAGACAATTACCACATCCGTTAAGAATAGACCCATAGATGTATTTAAACCGAAATATTTTTCAAAAATCAGTGGCGGGATTGTCGTTCCTCCGCTGGATGCCTGTATTTTGTATAAAAGAGCTACACCTACTGCAAAAATGATGCTTCCAAATATCACTGATAATAAACGGTCCGTTGTCAGCATAATCTCAGGAACAACACGTAAAAATAGCGGAAATAATATACTGCCGAACAACGTATTCCAAAAAACTTTTTTTCCAAGAAAAATTGCAGCAAGTATCAGCAATACCACATTAAATGACAGAACCACCCATGCTCTATTGATTCCAAGCATGTATTCAAGCAAAATCCCAATACCGCTCACCCCGCCGGCCGCAATATGATGCGGCCCCAGAAACATGTTAATGCTGATTGCCAGCAGCAAAACTGCTGCAGCAATCTTTAAAATTTGTGTTCCCTGCTTTTTCATTGTCACACCCCTGTTCTCTCCGGTGACTGCTTAGCTAGCTCCATGACCAGCAAAACTGCCTTTTCCATTTCTGCTACCGGAATATATTCATCCGTTGTATGGATTTTTTCATAGCCTATCGAAAGGTTGACCACACGCTTTCCTTTCTCATTGAAAACATTGGCGTCACTTCCTCCTCCGCTTGTTTCTCTGATCACTTCATAACCAAGCGCTTCACCTGCTGACAAAAGCAGCTGCATAACCTTTTCGTCATTATCAACATCAAATCCTGTCGCCATTTTCTTTATGGTGATCTCCACTGTTCCACCATGAAGGGAGGCTGCCTGTTCAAACGCTGCAGTCATTTCAGCAATCAGCTCCTCTGCTTTTTCAGGATCGATTGCACGAACTTCTCCTTTTACCAGAAGCGAGTCCATCACAATATTCGTGGCTTCGCCCCCCTGGATAACTCCTATGTTGGCAGTTGTCCGCTCGTCAATTCTGCCCATTTTTATTTTCTTTAATGCATCTGACAAAATTGCCACAGCTGAAACACCCTTTTCAGGCTCAAGTCCCGCATGTGCGGCCTTTCCGGTTATTACAGCGTCATACATATAAAGTGTCGGACTGGCAACTGTTACTCGTCCTACAGAACCTCCGCTGTCAAGTACATAGCCGATTTGGGATTTTATTAAATCCATATTCAGCGCAGAAGAGCCGATCAAGCCGATTTCTTCACCTGGAGACAGGACAAATTCCAAATCACCAGTTTTAATTCCTTCTTCTTTAATCCGCTGAATTGCTTCCAGCATAATCGCAATTCCAGCCTTGTCATCTGCTCCAAGAATTGTCTCTCCTTTAGAATAGAGAACGCCGTCTTTCTCGATCATCTCGATACCATTTCCCGGTGTCACTGTATCCGTGTGTGAAGAAAACATCAGCGGTTCTTTCCCGACAGCTCCTTTAAGTGTGGCAATCATATTATTTGCACCTAAGCCTGTTGATTCCATACTCTCATCCTCTGTAACTGTCATTCCAAAGGAGACAAATTTTTCCTTCAAAAATTCATGAACCTTTGCTTCATTTCCTGAAACCGAATCAATTGTTACCAACTCTTCAAACGTCCTTACCAATCTTGATGTACTCATTTTAATCACTCCCATTATTTTGTGTTTTTTAAAAGGGATATTAGCCAACCCTTTCTTCAAGATAAACTATAACAAACAAATGATTCATCCTGAGATCAACTTTTTCATACAGGACTGAAAAAAAGTAAATTTTCTTTTCCTTTTTGAGTATGATGAAAAATGACAGGGAATTCCGTAATTCTCTGTTGTTAAGTTGAGTATATCCTTATGTAAAAATCTGGTCAAAGATTCAGATTTTGTTATTTAAAAAAAATATCCTGTTTTTACAGTAAAAACTTTTTTCCATCTTGTTCCCCATCTGACTATTCCCTTATCAGCTATTGATTTTCCTGATATTTTTTTAAGTAAGAAAAACAAAACTGTTGTAAAATAATTTTTCGTGAAAACTCCAAAACTTCATCCAAAGTTATTCGGACCAGACCTTTTTTACCAGCCGTGGTACACTTATAAAGTTAGGAACCGGAATAACCGTTTTGTTTGTATTCAGAAAAACGATGGGAGATGAAGGATATTGAAAAGAGACCGGCAACAGCTTTTTTTTATCTTGTTACTGTTTGTTTTATTTGCGTTAACCAATCTTTTATTATTGTTCTTTGGTGAATCCCCTCGAGGCATTTTGCTTAATCTGATTTCCGGTCTAGCCTTTACACCAGTAGAGGTTTATGCCACTGTTTTTTTTCTGGAAGGCTTTTTACGAAAGCGGGAAGAAAAGATAGAAGAGTTACGGGAAGATACAGACTATTTTTCCATCGCTAAAGAAGAACAGGTACAGCTCATCTGGACAATTAAATATTGCTTGCTGGAAAACTTTTCAACAAACACTTATGAAGATGTTGATGCAGCATTTTACAACTTATATGCCCATCGGAAAACCGCACTTTCCGCTCAATTCTGGGAGAGCACACTGTTGGCCGAGCATTTAACTCCTTCAATGAAATCATACAATTTGGAACTCCTCGGAAAGAATCTCTCTCATCTTTCCGCTCTGGAGCTTTCAACAGAAATCGGCAACTATATGCGAAAGGAGATTACTGATTTTTATGCGATTTACTTAAAATTTATTCCTTTGGATATTTTTAAAGAGCTTCACGGTATCTATAAATCCGTTGAGGTCAGTATTTTATTCAGCGACAACGCCTATCTTCTCCAAACTAAACAAGAGCTTATAGAAAAACAAAAGATGAAAGAGCTGACTTCGGAAGAATACGAAAAACTGGCACAAATTTCTCAAACCTTACTGGCAGATATTTACCGACATATGCAGAATATTTCTGCAATGACGATGGAACACTATACTAAGCTGGCAAATGATGAGTAAAATTAAGCCAAAGAAAAGCAAAACGTTACGTGAACAGAAAATGCAGCTTGAAACAAAAGAACTGCCCCCAAAATATGCTGGGAGGCAGTTCTTTTCAACTATTGAAATTTGGTCATCCGTTTATAATTTAATTGTCCACGCCATTCTTTTCACATAACAATTGAAGCTTGTAGATAACACATACTAAGATATAGCAAAACCATTTTTCCATTACCATCCATGAATAGGTAACTAAACCCAAATTACCTGCTTCCACTAATTAAACATGGCGGCTACTATCCAATTTTCCGGTTTGTATATTCATTCATATTTTTATTTGATTTCCAAAAATAAATCTGCCTCTTTTAAAATCTGCTGCATTCCTTCCATACTTGGAATGTGTCCACTCCTTTCAATTATTTTTGCACTTAAATTAGAGTTTTTACTATTATTCACGAAGGATTTAACCATCATCGTTGAAGTTACACTATCAGTATCTCCTTGTAAAATACGGTATGGTACCTGCATATTCTTTAACTCTTCAGTTAAATTTACATTCATTAAATCTGTCAATAACCCTCTATTTCTCATACTTCTGTTTATAATTGCAGCTCTTGCATCTTTCAATGTATAATCCGGACTGTTTAAAATTCCTAATAATAATTTACTTAATGACATCTTTTCCCCTTCTTTTGAAAGATATCCGTCTGTATATTTTCGAATCCACCCCATAACTTTCTCTAAATCTTCTATTGTTTTTGGTTCTTTTTCCCACATTGACTTTAATTGTCGCTTTTTCTTCTCAGACATTTTAGCATTCAGTAACGTACCAAATGTTTCCTCATTAAATGCCAGTTCCTTTAGCACCTGCCCGTATATAAGTACTTTATCCACTAAATGCGGGGCTTTTTCAGCTGCTTTAGCTGCCAGAATAGACCCCCAGGATATACCAAAAAGAGTAATCTGATTTTCAGGGAATTTCTTTTTGACCTTTGTAACTAAATCTATAGTCATATTTACAAAATTGTTAATCTTAAAATTTTTGTCTAACCTGCAATTGTTAATCCCGCATCCCAACTGATCCCAATATACCATTATAAATTTATCTGTAAATTCTGGAAACATCCCCCGGCTTCCCGTACAAAAAGGAAAAGGTGCTCCAGGTCCGCCATGTAAAAAAATCACAACTGGATTTGTCGCCTTCTTTCCCTCCATCAATATCTTCTGTCTGTGCCCTGCCAAGGAATATGTCGCTATTTCTGATATTTCATTGTTCTGTATTATTTTTTTTCTCTTTTTATTCATCTTGATCACCTTACTTTTCTTTGATAGTTTTTGTATTCTTTTGAACAAAGCTCTTTAACATCCTTCACTGGCGATTTAACTATCTAAACCATTTAGTAATTAGATGCCTCATTACCATAATTATCTATTTAATCATTAATTTTAAGGCTCTGATATGAAGTTGTTGGATGCTGTTATATCGTTTTTAATAAGCAGCCTAATGTGTTGACCGATCAAAATCTAAGTTATGCGCCAATATAAATGAACAGCTGCTCCTATTAGGAGATGAATACTTCACATTCAAAGATTGTCATACGCATACAGCCATCTCTTCGTAACAGAAGTCAATCAGTTAACAAAATATGAATTCTCTTAATTTTCTGAACAGTCAGCGGATGTTCTTCTCTCAGCAGTTTTTCCAAGTACTCAAATAGTTGTTTATGATTTTCAATCTCGTAAAATTCACGAATACTTTTGCTTTTACCATGAAGGAGTCCTTCTAAAATGACAGAAATTGTCTGAGGCAAAGAAATCGTATTTCCCTTCTAGCACACTGGGATGCATATGCCATTCGAACAAGAACATCATTCAAATAATCTTGTGAGCGATTCGGACTTCATCCTATCTTTTTCAAGTCATTACTGTTCTTAATTATACAACAATCTATTTATCAAAACAGAGATTAAGCGAGATACTGATTCAGATTTATAACCCAAGCAGGCTTTTCACCGTCAAAACAGCCGTATCCATTCATTCGGATACGGCTGATCTTCCAATATACATTATGCACGTTTAAACTTTTTCTATATACCCCGATCATGGTTGGCTGCTTTACTCCCTGAGTTGATATCTTTCTTTTCTGCCGCAGTATACACTAGTGTCTACAGCTCAAATACCTTTATCAAATCAGCAGCAACTGGCGAATGATCTTCATTCGTTTCCATAATATCCGCCATATATTCCCACCATTTTTGATTAATCTCTGCAGCAGCTGTTTCCCGCCAACGTTGTTCATCTTCTATTTCCAGATAAGCAAACAACTGGCTGGTTTCCTTTTCTAAAAAAATGGAGTAGCTGATTGCCCCGTATTCATTAAGCATCCGACGCATCTCCGGCCAGAGTTGGGCGTGCCGTTGTTCATATTCCTGGTGTTTATCAGGGTAGACCTGCATAACAAACGCTTTTTTCACCTTTCAACTGCTCCTCTCCTGTATATCTCTTTATCTATGAGACTGGTTATTTCTTCTCCACTTCCCAATACTCTATAAAACAAACTTACCATTTTATAAGATGCCCTGTCTCCTTTCATTAATCAGCTTAAGTCCTCTGGCTGCTCCATCATCTTTAGTCTCCTCCAGAACAACATAGGAAAGTGGGCGGTACTTTTCAATGATTTCAAGAATTGCCAGATAGTTGATCCGTCCTTCTCCAAGATTTACAGGAACAATTCGATCCTTTTGAATTTCAAAATCCTTCAAGTGGACAGCAACAATTTTTTCGCCAAAGCTTTCAAAGGCTTCCTTAACAATCCCAACTTGCTCCTGATCATTGCCGCTGTGAATCAAATTGGTAGGATCTAAAATAATACCCAGATAATCAGATTTAACAGCCGTCAAAAGCTGTTTCACCCGCTCAACGGAATACAGCGGATGATTTAGCCCAGGTTCAATCCCAACCATCATCTGATACTTCTCGCCAGTCTCAACCAGACGTTTAATGACGGAAACCAGGTCTTCAAAGGCTTCTTCAGTAAAGTTTTTTTCAGTATAGTATATCTCCGGCAGGACACAGCCGGTTTCAGATGCAACCATTGAAGCACCAAAATAGTGTGCATACTTCAGATATGCTTCAAAGCGCTGCAGCAGGCTCTCTCTTTGAATAGGATCAGGATGAAGCATGTTGATGTAACAACTTAGAAGTCCCACCTCAACTCCCTTCTCGGCCAGCTTGCGTTTTATGAACCGACCCATTCCGGGATTCAATTTATCTGCTCCAGACCATTCCGGAAAAGAGATTCCCAGTGCCAGCTGTAGAGAATAAATGCCCTGAGCTGCTGCTTGTTCTGCCATTTCTTCAATCGTGTTGCATGTTGTCAGATCATGTCCGCGAATCGCATAATTTAACATGTCTTTCCCTCCTAGTCTGAGCATTTCAGCAGCAAGGTTTCATACGCCTGCAGCTGATGCGCTCCCATGGAAAGCAATACTCCGCTCTCCATTTCCATTTCCTTAATCAGTTGATACTCTGCAGACACTCCGCTTAAATTGACCAGATAGAATTGCCGTACACCTGTTTCCTGTTCAATTCGCTGATATTTGACCAGACCATCAGATATCTGCACATACGCAATATCCCGATCATGACACCTGATTTCCTTCATCACAAACTGCTGCCAAGAGGTGGAACTGTTCAGGTTTTCAGGTAAACCACCTAAATAAAAAACTTCGCCAGTACCCACAGGACGTTTCGCCCACATCGCATTTCCTTCAGCAGTTCGCCGCAGAACTTGCCATTTATCAGTCAGAGTCAGAACAGAGACCAAGCCTGCCAATACTTCCTCTGAATTTTCCAACAAACAGGGCTGCTCTTTAGAAGTCGCAAACTGCAGTATATTCTCAACCTCAAGCCAGTCACCAAGCCGATCCAGACCATTATGCTCCGGCCAGGTCAGCATCTCCGTACGATCGCCAGTCAGCGGACCAAAAACAATGCGCCCACCGTCTTCAGCAAAAGCTTTCAGCTTTTCCAGCAGCGTCTGACTGATATAGCGGATAAACGGAACCAGCAATATTTCAAAGGAACCGAAATCGCTGCTTTCCTGTATAACCTCCGCCGACACCCCCTGATGAATCAGAGAGCCGTAGTACTCTGTGATCAAGCTGCGATAATCATAGATACCTCCAGATTCAATTGTAAAAAATCGTTTGGCACAATCGGAATAAATCAGCCCGATTGTCGCCGGCTGATGGATACTGCATAACAGTTGAGGCTTAAGCTGCTGCAGCATCTTTCCAATCTCCGCCACTTCCTGATAACCTTTCCCCGGTTTGCCCCAAGGAGTCACGACAGTACTGTGCGGCTGCTCAACACCGAAGCGATGACCACGGAAATGCCAGTAACAAAAGCTTCTCAGTCCGCCTGCAAAACCGGCAAATGCCTCAGCAGTCAGATAACCATTAGGATGCGGAGCAATGTAGTTTTCGATATGTCCAGCATGCGACGTACTCGTCTCCAGCAGCATTACTTCCGATACATCTGTTTTCACATTTTTCCAAAGATCCAGATTTAATGTAAACCCGGGATAATTTGCTGCCGGTGCATAGGTATCAAAGGATACGAAATCCAACTCACTGAACAGCTCCCGATTCATCAGGTGAAAGCCCAATGCTGTATTATGAGTAATCGGTATATCCGTTTCCATACGAATCATATGACACAGCCCATGAGCAAATTCATTGAGAGATTCAGCAGTAAAGAGCCGAAACGCATTCATCAGGGAGGAGTTATGAACAAAGGGTGTTCTTAGCGGAAGCGGAATCTCAGCGAAAGAGGTGTATTCCTCACTCCAGATTTTAGTTCCCCACTGCTGGTTCAGATAGGCAATTCTTCCATATTCTGATTGAAGTGCTTTGTGCCACTTTTCCTGACAGGAACAACAGAAGCAAAGGTCCACATGACACTTAAATTCATTGTCCAGCTGAATCCCTATAATATTGTCAAACTCTTTTGTCAGTCGAGCAATTTTTCTGGTTAATAAATAAGCACGATGACGGAAGTACGCATGATTAGTGCAAACATGCTGACGGGAGCCATGTACCATAATAGTTTGATCCTGATTGTGAATACAGCGCTCTGGATGGTCCGCGGTCAGCCAGCGCGGCGGTGTAGGTGTTGGAATACAAAGAAGCACCTGAATCTCTGCTTCGTGATACCATTTCAGATAATGCCTCAGTGTTGAAAAATCATACACCCCTTCTTCGGGTTCCAGACTACTCCAGATAAACTCTCCAATACGAGCAAAATTCATGCCCAAGCACTTCATATGCTGAATATCTTCTTTGACAATCTCCTCCTCCCACAATTCAGGATACATACACGCACCGTAGTAGAGATCATCAAATAATGTCTCTGACCCGGCTTCTCTTAATAAAGGCTGCAAACGTAAATACACATAACGTCCCAAAATATCTCCGCCTTTAACAGAAAAGTGCGTATCATCGTAACTGCCTCCGGGATAATTTGCTGCTTCTCCGGGAGCCAGCCAGGTGAAATAAGAACGGGTCTCTTCAATATTCGGTGAATAAGAATAATAAAAATAAGAATACTCATTCAAATCGATTAAGGGAATCTCCTGCTCCTTGGCCAACCTTTTAATTAACAAACACTCCCGCTCCAGGGTATGCTGAAGCATTCCTTCCTGAATTTCGTACCGTTCCGGCGGTGTACAAAGTACCGGTTGTCCACCTGCCTTCCGGGTAGTCAGCACCATTTGCTGCAGATTGCGATAATAATCATTAGGAGAAACTCCACTCATGAATTTTTGGTCGTTGTGCCCAAATTGAATGACTACAATATCATTGTTTTCGATTGCTTCAATCAGCTGCTCCCACCAACCTTCCTCTACGAAGGAGCGAGTAGTAGCACCTGACTTGGCAAAATTTTCCACTTGAATCTCCGGATGCTCTTCTTTCAATTTTTTGCTGAGTCCATCCCCCCAGCTGCTCATGGGATGATTTTGGGAACCATAGTGCGCAACGGTTGAATCTCCGGCTAACAAAATTTTCATAAGACCTTCCCTTCTTTAACAAATAATAAAGACCGGGACTTCGGTTTCAGTCCCGTCCCAGTCTTTTATCATGATCGTTTGTTTTGCTTACAGGCTGATCCCATAAGTCTGAAATGACTCAAGACAACTATCTGCAATGAATGCCAACCATTCCTTCTGCATGAGATCAAAGCCGATCGAATGGACAACCCGTTTGTACCATCATTTCCCGGAAAGTTCCAAAACAGCTCAAAGTTAGGAGCTTTTTTCTTGAAACTCCTCTGGCAGCCATCAAATAAAGTCATACAGATATTCCGAAAATGCTAAAACAACCAGCGATTGACCATAAGCCATGGAAGTCAACGGAATCGTCCGGTAGTAATCCAGATTCTCACCAATAGCAGTACCCACAGAAACCTGCTGCACCTCGCCGGAAGCTGCTACCTGATCAACCAGCGCCTGAATGGCACGTTCGCCGTTCATCTGATATTTCTCATCAATGTATCCTTTGCGCACAGCTTTTAGAATTCCGTATGCAAAGCCGGCAGTCGCCGAACTTTCCTCATAGCTTTGCGGTTCATTGATCAATGTGGACCACAGTCCGGATGCATGCTGATATTCAGCCAAGGCTGCTGCCTGCCGCTCCAGAGTATCAATAAGAAAGGCACGGAAACCATCTCCCGGCTTCAAATCCAGAATATCAATTACCTCGGGAATCGCTATTGTAATCCAACAGTTGCCCCGACCCCACAATGCTTCAGAAAAATTATGATTTCCCTCAAACGTCCAGCCATGGTACCATAACCCGCTCTTTCGATCCGTCAGGTATTTAATATGCAGCATAAACTGCCGCTTAACCTCTTCAAGATAATCATCACGTTGCAACAGTCGACCGATCTTGGCCAACGGCAGCACTGTCATCATCAGGGTATCATCCCACAATTGCTGGAAGCGTTCAGGTCCATAGGTGAGATGCTCGAACCCGTGCTCGCGGGTGCGCGGAAGCTTTTTCATCACCCATTCAGCCCATACTTCTAAATAAGGCAGATAACGTTGATCTCCTGTCTTTTCATACAGGAAAGCCATTGTCAGAAGAGGAGCCATCGTATTGACATTTTTGGGAGGGGCGCCCGTCTGCAGCTGTTTCTCAAACCATTCAAGAACCACCTGATATGCCTGCTCATCCTCTGTCAGCTCATAATACTTATACAAGCCGTATAACCCAACACCTTGAGGCCAGTTCCAGACATTCCAGCTCTTGTCATCAACGACTACATCCTCAAAATGTATAAAGAAATCTCCGTTATCCTGAATCGTTGTAAGATTTTCGATAACCAGTGCTATTTTTTCCTGAATTATCTGTTTTGAAACAATATGTTCGACTACGTTGTGATTTTTTTTCATTCTATCAACCTTTCTTTACTTCAGCCCTGTAGTACTGATCCCTTCAACAATATATTTTTGAAACATGAAAAAGATAACCAGCACTGGAATCAGAGAAACAACTGACATGGCAAACATTGCACCCCAGTTGGAGCTGCTTGAGGAATCGAGAAACTGCTTCAATGCAATAGAAACAGTGTAGCTTTCCGGTTTCGTCAAATACAGCATCGGACCAATCAGCTCTTCCCACTTCCAGTAAAAAGAGAAAATTGCTGAAGTTGCCAAAGCAGGCTTAATCAGAGGAAGGATAATCCGAAAAAAAGTTCCGATCCGGCCGCAACCGTCAATTTTTGCTGCTTCATCCAGGTCCGTTGGAATTCCCTTAATGAACTGCACCATCAGGAAAATAAAGAAGGCCTGTCCAAAATAAGAAGGAACGGTTACTGGTAAAATCGAATTGACCCAGTTCAGCCTATTGAACCACAGATATTGCGGTACCATAATAATTTCCTGAGGAAGCATCATGGTAACCAGTACACAGGCAAACCAGAAGCCCTTCCCTTTGAAAGGAATACGGGCAAATCCATAGGAGATAACCGCAGAGGAACAAACAGCCCCAACCGTAGCAATCAATGAGATTCTCAGTGAATTGCCTATATAGGTCAGGAAAGGCGTTCCTGCAATACCCTGAAAGCCCTTGGTGAAATTCGCCAGGGTCCATTCTCGCGGGAACAGCTCCGTAGCGGTTTTAAAGATATCCGTATTTGGTTTCAGTGAGCTGAAAATCAGCCAAAAAATCGGATAAAGCATCAGTAGGGCGATAATCAAAATACAGACATCAAAAATAATGCTTTGTTTTTTCACTTGTTGCATAATCTCCTATACCTCCTCTGATTCTGAGAATACCCAGAATTTTGATGACGCAAACAACGCCAAGGTCACAAGCCCAATGATAATCAGTAAAATCCAGGCCAATGCCGATGCGTACCCCATCTTGAAATCATTGAAAGCCTTTTGATAGACATACAATGAGTAAACCAGGGTACCGTTTCGCGGAGCTCCGGTCCCATTCGAAATAATAAAGGCCGGTGTAAAGGTTAGAAATGATTGAATTGTCTGCATCACCAGATTAAAGAAAATGATCGGGGTCAGGCAAGGCAGTGTAATACCAAAAAACTGACGAATCTTACCGGCACCATCAATCTGGGCCGCTTCATAATAATCAATCGGAATGTTCTTCAACCCTGAAAGAAAGATCAGCATCGAAGAGCCGAACTGCCAGCCGGCCAGCAATACCAAAGTCAGAAGAGCTGTTCCGGGATTCTTAAAGAAATAAACCGGATCAATCCCGATTGATGTCAGTATTCCGTTAATCAGACCTGAATCGCCAAAGATGTTGCGCCACATGATGGAAACCGCCACACTTCCTCCAATGATTGATGGTATGTAAAACAGCACCCGGTATAAGCCGGAAAGTTTAGAGGGACGGTTAATCAGCATTGCGACCGCCAAGGCGATGACCAGACGCAGCGGAACTGCGGTAATTACATATTTAAGAGTGACACCCAGTGACTGACGAAATTTAGGGTCATCAAAAATAATTTTCTTGAAATTATCCAGCCCGCTAAATGCGGCTTCAGTCAGGAGATCATAATTGTGGAAAGCCATAAACAGGGAAATCCCCATTGGTACCACGATAAAGGTCAAAAAGCCGATAATAAAAGGGGATATAAACATATACCCCGATACTGTGTCCTGTTTTTGGGTGGAGAGGCGCCGGAAGCGCCCACCTAACCCTTTGATCGAATTACTCATAGTTTTCATCGAATATCTCCTCAGCCTTCGCTGCAAAATCATCATACGCTTCCTTCGGCGTCATGGTCGCATAAGTGATTTCTGCGTACAGGTCTTTAAAGTGACTGTTCAACTCAGAATACCCTACCGGCGGTACAGGTGAAGCAGCGCCAACCATTGATTCGATTTTATCCAAATAATCAGAAGTTGCTTTTTCTGTCTCTGTCATTTCTTCATAAATCGCTTCTTTAGCTGCTGCATTCGCTGGAATTCCACGTTCGGTTCCAATGATCTTATTGGCTTCTTCATCATTTACAATAAAATCAACAAATTTCGCTGCGGCGTCCTTCTCCTTTGACGTTTCTGAAATAGAATAATAGAAGGTTGGACGGTAGTACATTGCTCCTGTTTTTTCTGCATCAAATGGCAGCTCAAGTGAGAACTCCACTCCGTCACTGGCAGACTCCTGATACGTTACGTACTGATTCGTCCATGTTTGTAAATACGCAGCTTCGCCCAAAGAGAATGGGTATTCATCGAAGCTCTTAAGATTGTTTACAACTTCTGCTGTCGGCAGAGCTCCAGATTCGGCAAGTTCTTGAATAGCTGTCATAAAGGTTACGAAGCTCTTCTCAGAAAAAGCCAGTTTGGGTTTGCCGTTTGAATCATATTTATACAGCTCTTCTCCTTGAGTACGCAGATAATACTGCAGTAAAACAGAGTTGTCAGAAACATCCATCCAACCGTATTTGCCGGTTGCTTTTTGGGTATCTGAAACAGATTTGACAAAATCATCAAATGTATACTTACTGAAATCCACCGTTGTTCCCGCTTCATCAGTAATTCCTTTGTTTACCAGCATGGACATGGCATTCATTGACGGTGCAATAGCATACAGCTTATCATTCATTGCTGCAGTTTCGATCAGAGATTCATTGATGTTGGAAATATCGATACCTCCGCCGTCTACCACAAAATCTGTCAGGTCTGCAAGCTGATTTTTCTCTCCATACTGTGCCAGATAGGACGCATCCATCTGCATCACATCAGGCAGTTCACCGGCAGCTGATTTGGTCGCCAGCTTTTTCCAGTAATCATCCCAGGCACCATACTCATACTCAATATCGATATCCGGGTTCTGTTCCTCAAAAACTTCAATTGCGGCAATGTACTTTTCATGTCTGACTTCGGCTCCCCACCATGTAAAACTGACCTTTGTCTTATCATCGCCGGAAGCTGTCTTCTCTTTTTCCTCACTCCCTGAACCACAGGCTGCCAGTCCTAAAGCAAGTGCACTGATTCCTAAAAAAGCTAAGATTTTTCTTTTCATTTTTTGTTCCTCCTATAAGTCATACTTTCTCTCCGTGCCCGCTTACAACTTTGATTTTATGGCATTTCCTGTAGAATAAAAAGGAAAAAATCAGAGGAAAAATGTAAAAAAACCGACCTCCCTTTTTTTACCTGAAAAAGATAGACACCAGATGTGCTATACTCAAAATATACTAGGGCCGGTCGGAAAACTATCAAGAATCGAACAAGGTCCTTCAATTCTTAACGGCTCTGCCGTTTAGAAATTGATGAGATCGAAACGAAGTCCTTCAATTCTTAGTGGCTTTGCCATTTAGAAATTGATGAGATCGAAACGAAGTGTAGTGTAATGTAGTGAGACTCGTAGATACAAGGATTTCCCACTGTTGCAGTAACAGCTAGTGGGATGGTATGCAATGCTCTGATTGAAATAAATGGGCAAACATTTATTTTTCTCACTAAGAGATTACTAGTATGCGAAGCGCTAATGGGGATAAATTTGTTAAAATTTATTCCATATACAAAGAGGTAGCTGTATGCAGACGACAAGCTTTGAATAGTAAATAGTCATCCCGGAATAGGAGCTGCTGTTCATTTATATTAGAGTATATCCATCAGCCTCATATATAATACTACTGGATATGTTCCATGTTTCTTCGATTAGAAGCATAACTTAGGTTTAAATCGGTCGATACACTAGGGTTTTTATGCAGGTCCTAAATCACATGGCTTATAGGGAGGATGCTTTCATGTTCAAATTCACTTCTTCATTAATGGATATTTTTAGTTACACAGCGTATTTTGTCTATCTTAATCTGTTGTGGCTTCTTTTTTCGGCACTAGGATTGGGATTATTTGGAATCGCTCCGGCAACGGCTTCTTTGATAACGCTTACCTCTGAATTAAGAGAAGAAAAGAACTATCATGGTATCAGGAAATTCTGGGATTTATACAAATCCTGCTTCTTTAAGACAAACACCTATTTCCTTTTAAGTACCTTCTTTTTTTGTCTATTATTATTGAATTTTCGGATCACAAACGTATTTCTCGGGGGAAACCAGCTGCTGAATATCTTGTATCTGGCAGCAGGGGTGTTCGGCTTCTTTATTATCTGGAATTTGTTTTTCAATATTGCCAAAAATCCAGAGCTGACTACCAAAGAGAATTTTTCACTGAGCTTGTTTATGCTGACACGCTTCCCTCATTTAAATCTGACCAATGTACTTTCAGTCTATGCCCTGTGGCTGCTGATTAGCCAGAAGAGCAGCTTACTTCTCTTGTGCGGAGCAACTGTGCTCTGTTACTTTACAGAGTTTTTCCACAGTCGTATGATCGAAAAAACAAAACAACTGAAAAAGCAGTGGGATACGCCATGCTCACAACCATAAAAAGGACATTTAAACAGCTGAGCTTTCGCGATAAATTCCGTGTGCTGATCGGCGGAATTATCATCGTATTTGCTATTTTTTCTCTCATTATCATTCTGGTCTGGCGCAGAGTTCTGGCGCAGCAAACCTATGAAAGTGCCTATAATCAGACAATTATGAACTCCCAAAGCCTCTACAGCCATTTTGCCGAGGTAGAGCAGCTGACATATCGGGCTATCGATGATGATGATCTGCAGCGGGAGCTGAAGAGCGCCAATGCAGAGGATCTCTCAGAAGAAGAACGAAATCAGCTGAAGCGCTCCCTGTATTCCAGAGTCAGTCAGTTAACCAGAAACAGCAGCAATATCAACAACAGCTATCTTCTTAATACTAAGGATGATAATTTTGCCAACTTTATGAATAACAGCCGCAATGTCCTTCTTGACCTGTCCGTTAACGACATCAGTAACAAGCTTTCGGATTCGCCGGCCAAAGGGGTTTGGTTCTTTTCAGATTCCCTGTCTCAGGCTGTGTATGCTCGTAAAATTTTTGAAACAAGCGGACCAACACTGAATTTTCTCGGCACGATTATCTTTGTTGTAGATACCAGCTTTATCACTGAAGAGCTGAACAGTAACCCTAATTATTCGGAAGATTTCTTTTTCTTTATAAATTACAGTGATAATTTTCATCATACGCTGCAGCAAAAAGAGGATAAGGATGCTCTGCTGCCAGAGCTCAGGGAGCAGCTGCTAATGGGAAGCAATACCTTTACTCATTTCAACTATCAGGGGACTTCCTACTATGTGACGATTGCCAATCATGAAGCGTTCAATTTCATCTACCTGATTTCGGATAAAAATATTTTGAAGGATTTGGTACGCATCCAAACAATTCTGCTGGCTGCATTGGGGCTTGTTCTCCTAATACTGCTTCAGCTGATTGACCGCTTTACCAACCAGCTGACTCGTCCGATTACTGAACTGGCTGGAAAAATGGCAACTATCCCTCACACCAAACGTCTGGAAGACTTAACCCCCATCAGTGTTCCTGATCAGCAGAATGATGAGATCGTTATCTTGTATAACAGCCACAATGCGATGGTCAATGAGATCAACCAGCTGATTACCGATAATTACAAGATGAAAATTCTGTCTCAGGAAATTGAATTTGTGGCATTGCAAGCACAGCTGAATCCGCACTTTTTGTATAACACACTGGATTCAATTAACTGGCTGGCACTGGCTAACAATCAACAGGAGATTTCCGAAATGGTTACCGCACTCGCTCTGCTGTTTCGAAAGAAAATTGATACCTCGTCTCCAAACACCACACTGCAGGAAGAGCTGGAATTAATCGAAGCCTATGTAACTATCCAAAAAATCAGATTCAGAGAGCGCGTCGAATTCCTTTCACTAATTTTAGTGGAAGATCTGAGCCATCAGATACCCAAGCTGACCATACAGCCGCTGATTGAAAACGCATTCAAATATGCTGTTGAAAAAATGACCGGCTCCTGCCAGATTATCTTAAAAATTGAAAAACAGGCAGAACTGCTGGTTATCTCAGTGACAGACAACGGTCCCGGCTTTGAAGCCAATCTCAATCAAAAAAGCCAATACGGAATTGGACTGAAGAATATCAAGGAACGTCTGGCATTGTATTATGGAGACGACGCAAAATTAACCATTCATTCACAAGCTTATAAAGAAACAACTGTCAGTATATGGATCCCTTTAACTGAACGAAAGGAAGATGAGCATGATAAAACGCATACTGATCGTAGATGACGAACCGCTGATTGCCAACGGGGTCAGTGGTTTGATCAGACAGTTGGAGCTGCCGCTGGATATTGTTCATACTGTTTTTTCCAGCGAACAGGCCCTAACCATCTGTCAATCTGAGAAAATCGATATTGTCGTAACAGATATTAACATGCCTGGACTCAACGGAATCGAACTTATTAAAAAAATCAAAAGCTGTCAGCCTGACAGTCAAATGATTATTCTAACCGGCTTCGGCAGCTTTGATTATGCCAAAGAAGCCATGTCTTTGGGTCTGCGTTTCTTCCTTGAAAAGCCTGTGGAACGTGTGAAGCTGGAGCAGGCTTTAAGCGAATCCATCGAGCTGCTGGATCAGCGGGATATTGAAAACCGTCTTTGGATCAAGCGCTGCATTGAACGCAGCGTCAGCCTTCGGGAAGACATTGATCCTTGGCCCAATGTAATCTCCTTTCCACTCAAAATCATTACCTTTCACAGTGACAGCTATCAACTGATTTCTCAGACAGTTAAGGAAAACAAGCTGTCCAGCCATCTGATCACAGGGTATGTCAAAGATACCGGATACTTGATTACTACACCGAAAAATCAGAATTTTGAGGAACTTTTTGAACAGCTGAAGCAAAATAACCAACTAAATAAGGGGCTTTTTTTCTACCAAACAATTAATAGTCAGCAGGAGCTTCAGACCTGCTTTGAACTCAGCCGTGGAAATTTTGACAAGTCCTACTACTTTGATTCACCGCAGTTTTTTAACGGAACTCACTTGAAAATCAAAGATGTCGTGTACAGCAATGAACAGTTCTCCGGATTCAAAGACCAATTCCTTCACCTGTTGGCTCAAGGTGAGCTGACTAAGTGCAAGATTACAGTGAAGGGGTTTTTCGAGCAGTGTCGGTTAACTTTTTATCCTGTGCAGCTGTTGCAGCTGCAGGTGAACGATCTGCTGAATCTTCTCTTTGAGAAGTACTCCCTGAAAAAAGATTCTGTTTTCGATGACTATTCCTTAAAGGTGATTCTGCTAAGTGACTGCCGTGAGCTGCAGTATCTGCTGATTCACGGGATCGAGCTGTTTGAAAAGCAGACCTGTCTGAGTGAAAATACAAGTATTGCTCAAAACGTCAATATCATTATTGAAAGCTACTATAGTCAGGAACACCTTTCCCTCAAATGGATTTCCAACAATCTGCTGTTTTTGAATCCCGAATATATCGGGAAGATCTACTACAAAGAAACAGGTGAACGCTTTAACAGCAAGCTGGCTGCCTATCGCATGGAAAAAGCCATTGATCTGTTGAAAAAGGGCTATCGGGTTTATGAAGCTGCCAATCTGACCGGCTACAGCAATGCCCCGGAATACTTTGTCCAGACCTTTAAAAAGTATACTGGCAAAACCCCTAAGCAATTTGTCAAACAAGCGGAAACAGCTAAATAAATCACAAGGATAGATTCCTTCCTCCAACATAAAAAGACGCTTTTCCCATCTTAAAGGTGGAAAAGAGCGTCTTTTTATGTTGGGGAATCTATTTTTATTGACTGATATACATACATCTTCTCAATTCACTATACAAAAATCTTTACTCTGCAACTATTACTACTTAACCATTAAAATTCTATCAAAATATTTTTATGCACAAAGATATCCCATTATTATGCTATAGTCACTAGTGTTTTACACAAATGATTTGGTACTTTTGTCCAAGAAAATGATAGAAAATGTTAATCTGTGTACTTCAATGAAAAGAACGAGCAACCCTTCCTCTCACAGTTGATTATATTTTTATCCAATCAACTGTTTATTTAGTGAGATCATCTCAATCAATCCCTGCGCTGCTTCGCCACCCTTGTTCCCAGCTTTTGTTCCTGCCCGCTCAATCGCCTGTTCAATAGATTCAGTAGTCAGCACACCAAACATCACGGGAATATCCGCTTCCAGTCCAATATGTGCTACACCTTTTGCTACTTCATTACTGACCAGTTCATAATGAGTTGTCGCACCTCGAATAACGGTCCCCAAAGTAATTAATCCATCGTACTTTTTGGCACTGACTAATTTCTTTGTAACAAAAGGGATCTCAAATGCCCCCGGTACCCAGTAAACATCAATATTTTCTTCCAGTACGCCATGACGGATTAAAATATCCATAGCTCCGCTGAGCAGTTTGGCATTAATAAATTCATTAAATCGGGCAATGACAATACCAACTTTCATTCCTTTTCCAATAAGCTGTCCCTCAAACGTAGTCATATTCTTCTTCCTCTCTTAATTAGATAATAAATGATGAAATTTTTCTTTTTTCGTTTGCAAATACTTTTTATTTTCTTCTACCGCTGGGATTTCAATTGGAATACGATGCTTCACCTTAATGCCATATGCTTCCAGTTGTTCGATTTTTTCAGGATTATTGGTAATCAAATCAATCTCTTCAACGCCTAAAGCAGCCAGTATATCTGCCGCAAATTGATAATTTCTCTCATCCGGCTGAAAACCCAGAGCCAGATTTGCATCAACCGTATCCATTCCCTGCTCTTGCAATTGATAGGTGCGTAATTTATTTTTCAGCCCAATTCCCCGACCTTCCTGACGCAGATATAAAACAGCCCCCGTTCCTTTCTCTTCAATCATTCGCATTGACTCATGCAGCTGCTCCCCGCAGTCACAGCGATAAGAGCCAAAAATATCCCCCGTTAAACACTCAGAATGAAGCCGAACCATTAACGGCTCCTCTGTATGGCGAATGTCCCCTTTGGACAATACTAAATGTTCTTTATGCTGCTGATCTTCAAAAAGCATTAAGTCAAACTCGCCAAAAACTGTAGGCAATTTAACAGCTGATGTTTTTTCAGCATGAAGATAAGTCACCAGTTCTTCAACTGTAATAAACGGAAGGTTATGCTTCTTTGCAAATACTTCAAGCTGAGGCCGTCTTGCCATGGTTCCATCCTCGTTTAGAATTTCACATATATAAGCCGCTTCACTCCGGTTAACCAGCTTGGCTAAATCAATGGCTGCTTCAGTATGACCACGCCTTTCCAGTACACCCCCTTCTTTACCAATCAGTGGAAAAATATGCCCCGGCCGATTAAACATTTCCGACAGGCTCTCCTTGTTCGCCAACGCTTCAATCGTTTTGGCACGGTCATAAGCTGAAATACCTGTTGCTGTTTCTACATGATCAACACTGACAGTAAAGGCTGTACCAAAGCTGTCCGTATTATTCCCCACCATTTCTGCAAGATTTAAACGATTCGCAATTTTTTTAGAGACAGGAGCACAAATCAAGCCTCTCGCGAAGGTAACCATAAAGTTGACATTTTCAGCCGACACCAGATTTGCAATACCAACTAAATCGCCTTCTGCTTCCCGATCATCATCGTCTGCCACCACAATCAGCTTGCCCTTTTTTAGAAACGCTATGGCTTCCTGAATCTTCTCTCTACTCAATTAAACCAGTCCTTTCCAGTTTGTCGGCTGGTATACACCCAGCTGTGCTTTCACATATTTTCCCAACACATCAGTTTCAATATTTACATAATCGCCACAATTTAATTTCCCTAAATTGGTCTGATCCTTTGAATGAGGAATCAAGCTGACGGAAAAACTCGAACTCGTAATCTGTGTAACAGTTAAACTGACACCGTTAACAGCGATAGAACCCTGAGCAATAATTTCTCCATGAAATGAATCTGGAAAGTCAAATGTAAGAACAAGCGCATTCTCCTGTACTCTTTTTTCTTTAAGGCGAGTCATGCCGTCTACATGTCCGGTAACCAAATGTCCTTCCAAACGCCCTTCATATAGGAGTGCCCGTTCCAGATTTACTTCATCATTCACTTTCAAGCGGGAAAAATTTGTCCGCTGATAGGTTTCCGGCATAATATCTACGGTAAATTGTTGTTGAGCGATTGAAATTGCAGTTAGACAAACCCCGTTTATGGCCATACTGTCTCCAATTTGATAGTCCCTGAGCAATTCTGCCGAAGCTTGGCAGGTAAGCTTTACAGTCTGCCCCATATGGCTCATTCGAATAATTTTTCCTTTTTCCTGAATCAACCCTGTAAACATGTCACTCTCTCCTTCCGACAATTCGAAAATCTTCACCGATTTTTTCTATCTCTGTGAACTTCATTGAAGCTAAATGGCTAGTCTCTCGATTACTTGACATCGCCGGAAGACTATTTCCACCCAAGAGAGTCGGTGTCATATAACAAATTATTTCTTCCCAACAATCGCTTGCTAAAAAAGCATCATGGATTATTGCTCCACCTTCTACATAAACAGACTGAATGGTTCTTTCCTGCAGCGCATGGAGTACTGCTGGAATCGTGACTTTTGATAACGAGACTACTTCTACATGCCCTGGCAATTGTTCGGTGTTTACAACTGCTTCAGTAAAAATCAGTACGGGTGCTGTTTTATCTTTAAAAATATTAAATTGGGGATGCACTAAAACTCGTCCTCTTCGATCCAGCACAATGCGAACGGGAGGAAATGGAGACTTGTTTGTTGATAATAAATTGGGATTATCCGTTAAAATCGTTTCACTTCCCACTAAAATTGACTGATAGCTTCCTCTTTCTTCATGAACCCTTTTTGAAGCCGCTTCCTGCGTTAGCTGTGTTCGTCTTCGGGCAAAAGAAATTTTCCCATCCGCTGACATTGCCTGCTTTAAGGTAACGAACGGCATCTGCCTTTCAAAAAAATAATTGTAGTGTTCGTTTAATGAACGAACCTCTTTTTCCAGAATACCTGTAATCACCTGGATTCCCTGTTCTCTTAACTTTTCCACACCTTTTCCTGAAACCAGCGGATTAGGGTCCAGCTGCCCAATGACTACGCATTTGATTCCTGAGTTGCTGATTATCGCTGTACATGGCGGCTGCTTTCCATAATGATCACAGGGCTCCAAGGTAACATAGAGTGTTGAATTGAATAATTTTTCGGGAGTTTTACATAAATCAATTGCATTTTTTTCAGCATGCGCTTGTCCAAATTCGAGATGTGCGCCTTGCGAAATCACTTCATTTCCACTAACGATGACTGAGCCAACTAAAGGGTTTGTATAGGTCTTCCCCTGCCCCTTTTTTGCTTCCTCAATTGCCAGCTTCATAAACATTTCATGCAAAATAATTCCTCCTTTCCAAAACAAAACAGCCCCGCACAAATACACAGGGCTGTTACAAATCAAACTCAAAGAAACAATGACAAAAAAAGATACACTTCTCCCGTCAAGTTCTACTAAGTTTTTCTTCTCCCATCCAGACTTTAACTGTCGGTTCCAGAATTTCACTGGATCAACCGCAAATATGCGGGTCACGGACTTCAAGTATTGCTTGTCACCGTCGGTCGGGAATTACACCCTGCCCCGAAGAAATCTATTCAATTAACAGTTTAAGAATACAGTTGCAAAAACAGAATGTCAATCTCTTTCCATACAGCTGATAAATTATTTACAGCAAATAGGTGCCTTCCAATCTTAGGAAAGTAAGTCGATTACAAGATGAGATTTCTTTCCCAAACATCTTATACGATTTAGCTGCTGAAAGCACCCATCCTTTTATACCAGTCGGCTTTACCTCAATGCCGGATCTTCCAGTATACTGTCCTGCATGTTTTTTAAGGTTTGGATGGAATGCTGCATGCTCTTCTTCTCGTCCTCATCAAGAGGCGTCTCAATAATTTCCCGAATGCCTTCTCTGTTTATAACCGCATTGGAGCCAATACAAACATCTTCACTGTTGTATTGTCCTTCCAAATGAACAGAAACCGGCAGCACCGAATTTTCATCCTGCAGAATCGCCTGAGTAATTCGTGCCAGAGCAATTGCTATTCCATAATGCGTAGAGCCTTTATAATTGATAATTTCATAGGCAGCGTTTTTGACATTTTCTGACAGCTTCAAAAGATCCTCCTGTGAAAACTCTGGATGCTGATCCAGCCATTCTGTAATTTTCAACCCTCCGATATTGCCATGCGACCAAACAGGAAATTGTGTGTCTCCATGCTCTCCCAAAATGTAAATATTCACATCTCTTGGATCTATCTGAAATTTTTCGCCTACCGCACTTCTGAGTCTTGCACTGTCCAAAGACGTGCCTGAACCAATTACTTTTTTTGGAGGAAATCCAGTCAGCTCTTTTACATAATGCGTCAACACATCCACCGGGTTGCTGGCAATCAGAAATATTCCATTAAACCCCTCCCGAATAACAGCTTCAACAATGGACTTCATAATAGCGGCATTCCGTTTCACCAGATCCAGTCTGGTTTCGTTTTCTTTTTGAGCAGCTCCGGCTGTGATCACGATCATATCCGCATCAGAACAATCTGCGTAAGTCGCAGAATAGATATTTTTGGGTCCGACATAAGCCAGTCCGTGAGTAAGATCCTGTACATCACCAGCGACTTTGTTCGCATCCAGATCAATAATCCCCACATCACTTCCTACCCCTTGGGCCATCAAAGCAAAGCTGTAGCTTGAACCGACATCTCCATTACCGATTACAATAATTTTATTCATACTCGTTCACCTTCCTGTCTAATAAATATGTTGATTTCAGCAATTATACACTAGGCTTATCTGTTTGCTGCCTTAAAGAATCGGCACAAACAACGCACTGATTTTTTCCTTACATTTTTCAAGCAGCGTTCTCTTTGCCTGTATGGCTTCATTCACTTGACCGGAATTGTTCAGATCAATGGCAAACTGGTCAGTCAACTCCTCAATCGCCGGTGAAGGACCATAAATAAAGAGTGACAGTTCATGATTAAGATAAAAACTGCGGATGTCAAAATTCGTCGAGCCAACTGTTGCTGCATGATCATCAATAATCATATATTTACAGTGAATAAAAGAAGAGCGGTCATAGGCATACACTTCTATCCCTGCTGAAAGCAGCTCGTCAATAAACGAATTTGTTCCATGATACGAAATCCCACGATCCCCTTTTCCGGGAATGATCAGCTGGACCTTTACACCGCAGCGCGCTGCCCGTCTTAAAGCGCCCAATGTTTCTTCATCCGGAACAAAATAAGGCATGGCAATTTTGATGGAAACAGCAGCCTTACTGATCAGATCGACAAATGAATCTTTAATGACCCGCTCCTTGTCATACGGTCCGCCGTAAATAACCTGAACAATTTCAGAATCTATTGCTGCAGTTTCATTCTCCACTAATGGAAAATAGCGTTTATCATTAACCAGAAAATGAGATAGAGTATACTGCCCTTTATCCAAAAACAGCCAGTCATAAATAAAGCATTCCTGTACCTCAATGACTGAGGGTCCTTGTAAACGAATATTGGTATCTCTCCAGTAGACAAATTTTTCCCCTCGCCCGCTGTATTCATTTCCTATATTCATTCCACCGACATGAGCGATTTCTCCATCAATAATAACCATTTTTCTATGATTACGCCAGTTGGCTTTGTTACTCAACCAGGGAGAATTCAACAGGTCATAGGTTCGCACTTCAATCCCCTGACTGCGCAGCTCCTCCAACAGCTGATTCGGAAAAGCAATGGAACCCAGACTGTCATACATAAAACGAATCTTGACTCCCTCTTTTGCCTTTTCTATCAGCGCATGAACCAATTCTGTCCCCGTCTCATCCCCTTTAATAATGAAATAAAAAACGTGGATATGGTCTTGGGCCTGCCCGATATCTTTCAATAAAGAGGCAAATGCTTCTTTTCCTTCACTCAAGATGTTCACATAATTCCCATTTGTTGGATATTTGGAGGAAAGATGAAAAATATCCTCCGACAGAGGATGTTCATTTTGAATAATCTCGGGATATTTTTGCAAATGCTCCGACACAAAGTCCTGTAGCTTTTGCTCATCCTCTATCTGTTTCTTTGGCAGCCTGCGCTGATGCGGTTCCTTTCCCAACAGAAAATATAAAATGATGCCAATCAGAGGCAGGAAGAGGAGTGTCAGTATCCAGGCGAATTTGGAAGCAGCATTCCTCTGATCGAAGAACACTAGCTGACCACAAACCAGAATTGCGAAAAGTTCAACTATACCAAGAATAAAACTGAAACTGCTAAAAAAAACAGCCAGCAAAACTACTGCAAGAATCAGCAGGATTAGAAGAATTTTATATTGTTGTAGTTTGCTTTTCATGGTCTCTCTCCCCAT
Source organism: Enterococcus sp. CWB-B31 (assembly GCF_020567645.1). Lineage (NCBI taxonomy): Bacteria > Bacillati > Bacillota > Bacilli > Lactobacillales > Enterococcaceae > Enterococcus > Enterococcus sp. CWB-B31. The sequence continues at coordinate 493,890 of NZ_JAJDJW010000001.1, read as the reverse complement.
TTATGATTTGATTTAGTGGAATAGTTTTTTTGCAGTAGTACTCTTCTTATCGTTTCCGTCCGACTGAGTACCGCATTAATGAACTCGCATAGTCTGTCTTTTTGTCGAGAATTGCACCTTCCCCTGACAGCTTTATGGTATGAGTTCAGCTTTGGTTCTATATTTATTTCTTTCTTTGGAATTACTCATGATAATCCTACCTGTCGCTCAAAAGAAATACCGTTCTTATTCCCTGCTTCGAAATAAACTATAACAAACAAAGCATCTATTTTGAGAGCAATCTTTTCATAAAGGACTGAAGAAAACTGTCTGCTCTTTTAGCTGTTTTTCTAAGATAACAACAAAAACTGCACCCAGCTGTCACTGAGTTGAGTATAGTCTGTCGTAAAAATGCAGTCAAAAAATTTGATTTTTTTGTATATACTTAATTAAATAGTTCCTTTACTAGTTAGTGTTGTGGTGATTCTATTCTAGCGGAAAAGTTGTGTATCTTCTTTGTTTTTTTATAAAAAACTGGAACCGATAGAATTTTCTCTATCAGTCTCCAAAATTATAGCGCCTCTTTTTACCGAATAATTTCTTCTATATTCTTTGGCATCACCGGGTTTGCTTAACCAAAACTTTTATAGCTCCTTTAACATCGAAAAAAAATCTTTCCGATTTTTATTTTCGGAAAGATTTTTTTCTTTGGTTACCCCGGCCCATAAGGAAATTTAAAAATATGCTTACTAAGTACAGAAGTCAGCTTTAGCTAAAAAGTCTCTTTATATATAGAGATAGAACGCTTACTGATATTCAAACACAGAGAACATAATTATAAAGAGAATATTTTCCTGATAATACCAGGGGAACCAGTTTGATCTGGCGGTTATTGAACAAAGATTTACTTTATTGAATCATCATTTTATAGCCTCAACAACTGATTTAGCAACAATTTTTGCTACACCGGCTTCAAAAGCATCTGGTATGATATTGGTAGTAGTCAGTTCATTTTCAGGAATTAAACTAGCAATACCTAATGCAGCAGCAATCTGCATTTCTTCGGTAATTCTAGTTGCCTGTGCATCCAGCGCACCTCTGAAAATCCCTGGGAAAGCCAAAACATTATTGATTTGATTCGGGAAATCACTACGACCTGTACCAACAATATAGGCACCCGCTGCTAAAGCTTCATCAGGAAAAATTTCTGGTACTGGGTTTGCCATTGCAAAGATAACAGGCTTATCCGCCATCTTCTGAATCCATTCTGGCTTTAGAGCCCCCGGCGCAGAGACACCGACAAAGATGTCTGCATCAACCAAAGCATCTTCCAATGTACCAGAAACTTTATCTCTATTTGTCACTTTTGCAATTTCAGCGTGATGTGGCGGCAAACTTGCACAATCATCTTCATTGATAATGCCAATTTTATCAACAATTATAATATTTTTTGCACCGGCTGCCAGAAATTTCTTTGCAACAGAAAGTCCGGCAGAGCCGCCGCCATTGATCACAATTTTAACTTTATCTAATGTTTTATTGATTAACTTCAAGCTGTTATAAACTGCTGCTAAAACCACAATTGCTGTTCCATGTTGATCATCATGGAAAACAGGGATATCACATTCTTCAATTAATCGTTTTTCGATTTCAAAACATCTGGGTGCACTAATATCTTCTAAGTTGATTCCTCCAAAGGTCGGTGAAATAGCTTTAACAATTTGAATAATTTCTTCTGTATCTTGCGTATCCAATACAATGGGTATAGCATCGACATCTGCAAATTGTTTAAACAGAGCTGCTTTCCCTTCCATAACAGGCATTGCTGCTTCTGCGCCAATATTTCCTAAGCCTAAAACAGCAGAGCCGTCACTAACTACAGCAACCATATTTTTCTTAATTGTTAGCTCATGTGCCAATGCCTTGTTATCTGCAATCGCTGAAGAAACAGCTGCAACACCTGGAGTATACGCAACACTCAAATCGTGGCGATTGTTAATCTCAACTTTAGAAACAACAGATAATTTCCCGCCGTATTTCCTTGCTTGTTCTAATGCTAATTCTTTTACATCTTTCTTCATTGTTATTTCCTCCATAACTAAATTAGGGTTTGTCTGAATACTTTAGATTTTAGAAAATCATTCTTAAAATAGCCGTCATGGTTATCACCGTGATAGCACCGCCTAAACGTGTGGCTACTTGAGCAAAAGGCATCAAGTTCATACGATCAGTAGCACTTAAAATTGCAACGTCGCCAGTTCCTCCCATACCACTTTGGCAGGCTGATACAATCCCTGCTTCGACAGGATTCATATTCATAAAACGAGAGATGAAGAAACCAGTCGCAATTACAGTAAAAACAACGCTGATAACAACAATAAAATACTGCCATGTTAGTGTTCCAACTACATCTTTTAAAGGAATATACAGTAAACCTAAGCCTGCCATCAGCGGAAAGGTAAAGTTGCCGGAAATAAATTTGTATAATTGTTTTGAACCTGTCTGTGTTTCCTTAGGAACGATATTTACATATTTTAAGAAAGCTGCAACAAGTATCATCAAAACAGGTCCAGGAAATCCAGTTAAATGCTGCAGCAAGTTCCCTGTAATGAATAATGCACATGCAACTAGGACTCCAGCACCCATTAATTTTATATCAAATGGGCTTTTATCTTCTTTTAATGCATCTGCCATGTCATCATTGTCGGATATTTTTACCAGTTGACCCTTACCAGAATATTTAGGATATTTTTCACCAAACCGGGAAAGTAATGCTGAACATACGATAGCAAAAAAATTACCGATAATTGTTGCAGGAATCAGTTGCGCAACTAATTGCTCGCTGCCTGTGCCTGTAATTGCACTGTATCCTAAGGAAAGTGGTAAAATTCCTTCACCAATTCCTCCTGCCAAAACTGGCGTTACGATAAAGAAGAGTGTATGTTTCCAATCCATTCCCAGCAACAAACCCACAGCAGTTCCCACTCCCATTGCACAAATCATACCAACCATCATTGGAATAATCATTTTCATAAGTCCTTGAACTAAGATTTTTCGATTCATTCCTAAGATACTTCCACAAACGAGACAAGCTATATAAAAATATAAAAAGTTGGCTTGCTTCATAAGTATATCTGCTGAATCCAGCACATTTTGATTAATTAGATTAAAGAAAACTAAAATAGAAGGAACTAGTAAAGATAAAATTGCCGGCCCGCCAAAATGTTTTAAAACAGGAAGATTTGCTCCAATTGTCCCTAATAGCCACCCCATGGTTAATATAACAGCAAAGCCGCCAAGCATGTTTACTGGTAATTGCTGCAAGTAACCTGTAATCATAATAACTGCAGCCAACACTATATAGACTGGCAGAGGAGTAGAACCAACTCGGATTTTCATCCACCTCTCTAAAATAGCATTTCCTTTTTCTGCTGGCTGATTTGTTACAGTAGCTTTTTTTTCTGTTTGCTGATTTGTTTTTGACCATTCACGCTTTTCCATAAATTTCCCTCCTGATTTATTTGTATCTTTAGTATAGTCATGATATTTCAGGTAATGAAGCTTATTTAACTAATTTAAGTAGTTCAACTAATTTAAGGAAATGGCCGGGAAAAAGACTATGGTATAATTTCCATGGAGGGATCATCATGAAAAAGAGCATTAGCTTATGGCTGCTACTATCGATTATCTTTATTGTTACCTTATTAACAACAAACACCATTCTTTACGGATTAATATTAAAGGAAAATACTGATCGGGTACAAAAAGAAGAGGAGCAATTGTTGCTTTCTGTAGGTAAGCAAGTTGCTTTAGAACCAGAAATTAAAAGCGCTTTACTAATAAATGAATCCTCGGATGCACTTGAACAATATACATTAGATATAGCTGAAATCTATAATTTTGATTTTGTTGTCATTATGAATATGGAGGGGATTCGTTTAACCCATCCCAGTATAAGTAAAATCGGGCAGCCCTTTGAAGGTGGAGATGAAACAACAGCAATGTCAGGGAAAGAACATATCTCTATCAGCAAAGGAACATTAGGTGACTCATTAAGAGGATTTGTACCAATTTTTGAGGATTCCAAGCAAATTGGCGTTGTGGCTTTAGGAATTAAACTGACTTCTTTAGATACCTTAGTTAAAGCTTCCAGAGAACGCTATGCTTTTTCTCTTATCATCAGTGTTGGAATTGCTTTGTTCACATCTACCTTAGTTGCTTATTATTTAAAACGCCAATTATTAAACTTAGAACCTAAGGAAATCACAAAACTTTTAGAAGAGAGAAATGCGATGCTTAATGAAACGAAAGATGTAGTTGTCGTAATCGATAGATTAGGTAAAATCACTTTGGCAAACACAGCCGCAAAAGAGTTCTATCTTCAATTGGGCGGAAACAGCGATTCTTTAGAAGGACAATTAGTGGATGCCTTAATACAGGATAAAGCTCAGCTGAACTTTACACGTAATGCCGAGCAATTATATCGGCAAAATGGCCAAGATTATCTTTTTTATATAGCACCAATATTAGTGAGAAAACAAGCAGTAGGTTCCATTATCTTTCTTAGAGATGCGACCGAATCTCTTTTCGTTATGGATCAGCTGGCAAGTACCACTTCCTATGTATCAGCGTTACAAAATCAATCCCATGAGTTTATGAATAAGCTTCATGTTATTTATGGTTTAGTAGATTTAGCAGCTTACAATGAACTAAAAATTTATCTTAATGACATTTTAAATCCAGAAGAAACGTTTACAAACAGTCTTTCCATTTTGGTAAAAAATCCTATGATCGCTGTTTTTTTAGTTGGTGAACAAGAGAAGTTTTCAAAATATGGGATAGATTTAGCAATTGAACTTTTCTCTGAATTACCTGATTATCTGGATCAAAAAAAGACAATTACAATCATTAGCTTATACCGCTATATCCATCATGTTTTATTGCAGCAGGAATTACCTGAAAAACTGCCAGTAACCATTGACTGTACAAGTAATTTATTGACTTCAAGCTACATTTTAACCGATAGTACTATAAACACTGATAAATTATCTGTCTTTTTCCAAGAAAATTATTTTAAAGAGCTACTCAAAGATGCTGAAGGAACATTTACGATTGAAACCCAATCATCGGGAATAATTTTGATTTTAAAAACCAGCTATGAAGGAGGAGCAATATGAATGTCTTAATTGTTGAAGATGACCCTATGGTAGAATTTATTCATAGAAATTATCTGGAAAGAATGAATAGTTTTATAAATATCTATTCATCAAGTATTGTTAAAGACGCCATGGCGTTGATTACCGATAAAAAAATCAATTTAATTCTATTGGATATTCACTTGAAAGATGACAATGGCTTGGAATTTTTACGTATGTTACGAAATCAGCAAATCAATGTAGAGGTCATCCTGATTACGGCTGCAAATGAAGCCTTAAGTGTACAAGAGGGGCTGCATTTCGGAGCATTGGACTACCTAATTAAGCCTTTTACTTTTGAACGCTTCGAACAAAGTATTCAATTGTTTCTTGAAAAAGAAAAAAGTTTAAAGAGAGAAACAATCGATCAAACTGTCATTGACAATTTAAGGGGAAATTCTGCTAATACAGCTGTTTCTGAGGTAGTTCTAGAAAAAGGATTGTCCAATGAAACCTTAGAACTAATTATTGATACAATCAATAGCCTGAATCAACCATTTAAATTAAATGAATTAGTCAAAAAAACAGACCTTTCTCATGTATCTATTCGTAAATATTTGCGCTATTTAGAAACAATAAATCGATTGAAGCCTGAAACTATCTATACTAAAATTGGTCGCCCATACAAAATTTATTACTTTAAATAAACCTAAACTACTAGGGCGTGTCTGAAAAGTTAGTGGTATTCAAATTTTTCAGTGATTTTTGTTGAAATCAAGGAAGAAAACGCAGCTTATGTGGTTCATAAGCGAGTATTTATGACAAGGAGTTCGATAAAAATCATCAAAATATTTGCCGCTTGAGTTTTCAGACACACCCTAGTATTTTGTTCTGTCCGGAGACTAATCGCCTATATATCCCCTATGATTCGAATAGTAACAAAGGTTTATCTCCTGTAAAACGCAACTGCAAGAATCATTAGGATCAAGCATTCGGCCAGCAGACCACAAGCAACTCGGCTGTGAAAAGCAGCTGCCTGATTCCATTACTAAATCGAGTCAAATCAGCTACAACTATCCCTGTAAAGCATCTGCTAATTCCCGAATCTCCTTTAATGCTGCGGAAATTCTTGGCCGTCCGATCTTTTCGTTTCTCACTGACTAAAACATAAATCCTATCATTTCTTGAGATGAATATTTCACATACAAAGATTGTCATCTGCATACAGCTATCTCTTTGTATGTGAAATAAATTCTGACAAATTTATCCCCATCAGCGCTTCACATACTATCTATCCCTTAGTAATGAATATAAATATTTGCCCACTGTTGTTTACTATTCCTATAGATGCATTCCTACAATCAAAAAGAATCATATCTTTATTCGTTTGGCTGACTCTATAGTAAAATAGAGAAGATATCTACACTTTTTCAAGGAGGAGATCTTTATGAAATGGTATCAAATGGATATGACCGCACTGTCTAAAGTGCTGGACACATCTGAAATAGGATTGAGTCAGGAAGTTAGAAAAAAAAGGCTGGAGCAAGACGGGAAAAATATACTGACCGGAGAAAAGGAAGATGGAAAATTAAAAAAATTTTTCGCTCACTTTCATGATTTGCTGATTTATGTATTGATTGCTTCCGCCGTATTAAAAGGTCTGTCCGGCGATTTTATTGATATGACCATTATCCTTTTCGTTGTACTTATTAATTCAATTATTGGTTATGTTCAGGAAGCAAAAGCGACAGATTCTCTTAAAAGTCTGAATGACATGATGAGTACCTCCGCCGTGATTCTGAGTGATGGAGAAAAACAGGTAACAGATGCTGAAACATTGGTGAAGGGCGACGTGGTTTGCTTAAATCCGGGAGATATCATTCCTGCAGATCTGCGTGTCTTTGCAGCTTATAACCTAGTCGTTGAAGAGGCAATCTTAACTGGAGAATCAACGCCCGTAGAAAAACACAGTGAGATGATTACGGAAAATGTGGAGCTTGGTGATTGTACGAACATGGTATTCTCAGGAACCTTAGTCACCAGCGGCTCCGGTAAAGGCGTAGTCGTCAGTGTTGCCGATGATACCGAAATTGGGAAAATCAGTCAACACTTAAAAAGTATTGATAACAGTGAAACGCCTTTGATTAAGAAAATGAAAATACTGAATAAACAAATTTTTTATACATTAGCTGCTCTAATCACCGGCTTGACAGTTTTCAGTATTTTTTTTCGTGATTTTACAGGAAGCAAATTATTGTCTTCCATGATTGCACTAGCCGTTTCAGCGGTTCCGGAAGGTCTGCCTGCAGTACTGTCGATTATTTTATCTGTAGGAGTTGCCAGAATGGCGCAAAAAAAAGCGATCATCAAAAAAATGCCCGCTGTAGAAACTCTGGGAAGTATGGGAATCATTTGCTCCGACAAAACCGGTACATTAACAAAAAATGAAATGCAGGTTGTTTCAATTGTAACGGTAGATGGAACTGAAAAAAGCAGTCAGATAGAGCCTGAAATGTACCAAAAAGAATTAACTCAGGCAGAAGAGGATGATGTACTAAGAAAACTGATCGAGGTTGCCCGATATTGTAATGATACAAAAATTACTTATAAAAATGGACAGCGGGAAGTGATTGGGAATCCAACAGAAGGCGCTCTGCTTGAATGGGCAAATCATTTGTCGATCATAGAGGAAGAACATGACATCAGCAAGATCCCTTTTGATTCTTCATATAAATATATGGCAACCTTAGTAGAGGTGGATCATCGCCGCTTCATTTATTTGAAAGGAGCCCCTGATATTCTATTGCGCATGGTAGAGTTTCAACTCCATAAAGATGGAAGACAGCCATTTAATGAGACCTACTGGCAGGAAAAAATTCAGGCACAGGCGCAAAAAGGACAGCGCGTTCTAGCTGCTGCTTTTAAAGAGGTCCCTCAGGAAAAAGAGTCGCTCTCACATCAGGATCTAAAAGATGAAATGATTTTGATTGGGCTGTATGGCATCATAGATCCACCGAAACCGGAAGCAATCGAAGCAGTGGCAGTTAGTAAAAAAGCAGGCATCTCTGTCAAAATGATTACAGGCGACCACAAGGACACTGCCATTGCGATTGCAAAGCAGATTGGTCTGGAACAGTATGACCATGCATTGGAAGGAAAAGATATTGAACAATTGTCTGATGATGAACTCGCAGAGATTGTTTTGAAAAACGATGTCTATGCTCGAACAACGCCGGAGCATAAATTACGTCTTGTACATGCGATACAAAAGAATGGATACATTGTCGGAATGACCGGTGACGGCGTCAATGATGCACCTGCATTAAAGCAGGCAGATATTGGTATTGCAATGGGAATAAAAGGCACGCAGGTCACAAAAGATGCTGCAGATATGGTACTGGCTGATGACAATTTTGCAACGATTACAAGTGCTGTAAAAGAAGGTCGCAGAGTGTATGACAATTTAAAGAAAACTATTTATTTTTCTCTGCCCACAGCTTTTGCACAAGGGCTGCTGGTGGTTCTTTCGATTGTATTGGATCGACCGCTGCCGCTGACTTCTGTACAAATCTTATGGCTAAATATGGTTACGACAATCACCCTTTCCTTTGCACTAGGCTTTGAACCCTTGGGAAGAGGCAGAATGGCAGCCCCTCCCAGAGATCCAGAAAAAAACATTTTAGACAAGTATGCTGTTTTTCGAATTATCTATGTTTCCATCTTACTGGCTGCTCTTGGATTTTTTGTCAATGATTTCCTGGCAACTCGTGAAGCTTCAGCTGCTGTTATGCAGACTACCCTGATTATGACAATCGTATTCGGTCAGGTTTTCTACATGATCAACTGTCGGGAAATCACTGATTTTTCCATTAATGCTCAAATACTGACCAACAAAGTTCTTTGGCTCTCCTTGCTTGTCCTGTTCATTTTGCAAAGCCTGCTTATTTATGCGCCGTTCATGCATACAATCTTAGGAACTGCCGCTATTGATTTGAATCATATCGGTCTTTCCCTGACAGCAGGAATCATTCTATTTGTTTTTGTTGAACTGGAAAAAACAATAACAAGAAGCCTCTGATAATAGATAGTTCTGAGCTGAAACACTATAAAATTAACACTGGTAATTAAAGGAAAACCAACCGTTGCCATAGGCAGTCTGGTATAGAATTAAGGGACTATGACAAAAGTATGTCTGAGATCCCTAAAACCGAATAAACGGTGTTCCAGAAGCTGTCTCTTCGGAAATAAGTCGAACTATACTGAAAATATGAGTAGCTATTTTCGTATAGTCCGACTTATTTCTTGAGACAGAACACTTCTGTCACAACCTCTTTCTCTATATTTTCATTTTCAAATTCAGCTCTTCCAGCAATAAAAAAATACATAAAAGAACCCTTAAAAGCAGATTTATCCTCTTACCTCAGAATCTTCGCCGCTCCAAAGTATCGAGCTTAAGCAAAGACATTGCCCCATTCCTCACGCTGATCCAAAAACTCTTTAGCTAATGCTTGAGCCCCTTCCAGTGTATGGCTGGCTGCCCAGCCGCACTGAACCGGATTGCTGGCCGGAACTTCAGTCGCCACCAGCACATCCTTCATGGTTAATTCTAAAACCTCCATAACCTCATCAATGTTGTCGTGATTCAAGACAGTTAAATAGAACCCTGTCTGACAGCCCATTGGTGACCAATCAACAATATAATCCGCATGATTACGAATCAATTCTGCTGTCAAATGCTCCAAAGAATGTAATGCTGCCATTGCCATGTGATCCTGATTCGGCTGTTTCAAACGAACATCGTATTTCACGATTAAATCCCCGTTCGCACCTGTTTTTTTATCTGCTACCCGGATATAAGGCGCTTTAACCTTCGTATGATCCAAATTAAAACTTTCAACATTCATTTTCATCTGCTTTTTCCTCCATTCATTTTTTTTCGATAACCAGCCAGACAAAACAATTCATTTGGCGGTAGATGGTCTGAAAACCGTTCTTGGTAAAACTTTCCTCCAGGTCGACCATGAGCGGATAATACACCCGCTCCAAATCTGCTGCAAGATTGAATTCTCCCAAAGCTTTTTCTCTGTTACGATTTTAGCATAAGTCGCCTGAGATAGAAACATTGTATCACCAAATATGATTTTTCCGCCCTCTGACAACAATTGACCATAATTCTCAACGGCCCTTTTTTTTCAGCCGCTCTCAACTGATGAAACACCCTGTTTGAAACGATCACATCAACCACTGCCGGTAATTCAGGGAAGTTTTCCATACCACCAGCATAAAAAGTTGAATTTTGAAGGCTTGTTTTCCCTTTGGCAATCTTTCGCATTTCCGGAGAAGGCTCTACCAGATAAACAGTCTTTCCCGCAGTGATCGGTTTTTCTATCAAGTTGCCGATATCACTCTCAAACTCCAGCACTATTTCACTGGAAGCCTTGATGATCTCATCCAATATTTTTCAATAGCCGGTAAATACTTTCTAATACTCCGGATTACCACCATTGACCTCCTCATCGTAATCTGCTGTCCATTCTTTAAAAATCAGCATAAATTCCAGACCTATAGTTAGGCACCAGACTTTTCAAATGCCTGTTCAAGATCCGCTAAGAGATCCCCTGCATATTCAAGTCCCACCGACAAACGAATCAGTCCATCTCTAATCCCTGCAGCTTCTCTTTTCTCTTTCGGGATTGATGCATGCGTCATGACTGCCGGAACTTCCACCAAACTTTCCACCCCGCCCAGGCTCTCTGCTAAAGTGAACAGCTGCAGTGCTTCAACAAAAGCAGTTGCAGCAGCTTCATTCTTTAATTCGAAAGAAATCATACCACTGAAGCCGCTCATTTGTTTTTTCGCCACCTCATAACCGTTATGGCTGGACAGCCCAGGATAATAAACGTTGGCGACTGCCGGATGACTTGTTAAAAATTCTGCTGCCGCTAATGCATTTCGCTGATGTTCCTCCATTCTTACGCCTAATGTTTTAATCCCCCGCTGCATCAGCCAACTGTCTTGCGGACCTAATACAGCCCCTATCGCATTTTGCAAAAAGGACAGCTCTTGAGCAAGCTTAGGATCATTCGTCGTCACTAAGCCAGAGACCACATCGCTGTGTCCGCCGAGGTATTTTGTTCCACTGTGAATCACAATATCTGCCCCCAATGTTAACGGCTGCTGGAAATAAGGAGTAGCAAAAGTGTTATCCACCATCACAACTAAATTATGCTTTTTAGCAATATCAGCTGCAGACTTGATATCTGTAATCTTCAATAATGGATTGCTGGGAGATTCCAGATAAAGCCCCTTGGTATTTGGCTGTATATTTTTCTCAATATCTGCCAGATCACTTGTATCAACAATCGTATACTCCAAACCATTTTTAACAAAAACCTGCTCAAATATACGAAAAGTTCCGCCATAAACATCGTCACCCATAAGCAGATGATCTCCCGGTACAAATAAGGACAAGATCGCATGAATACCCGCTAATCCTGAGCCAAATGCAAATCCCTGTACACCGCCTTCCAAGTCTGCGATTAATTCCTCCAATGCATGACGCGTTGGGTTACCTGAACGGGAATACTCGTATTCCTTTGGCTGCCCAACTCCATTTTGTTTGTACGTAGAGGTTTGATAGATTGGTACACTAACTGCTCCAGTCGTTTTATCTTCTGAAATCCCGCCGTGAATTAGTTTCGTATTGATATGCATATTAATAGTCCTCCCGCGAATAAATATTTTTGGATAAATAACGATCTCCGGCATCAGGGAAAATCGTGACCACCTGACTGCCGGCAGGTAATTGTGCCGCTTCTGCCAATGCTGCGACCATTACAGCTCCTGACGAACTGCCCACTAAAAGCCCATGTTCCCGAGCCAGCTTTCTGGTCATGGCGAATCCATCCGAATCAGTGATAGCGGCATAACCAGTGATAGGCAGCCCCTCCAGAAAGGTCGGCATGAACTCGACCCCAATTCCTTCGATTTCATGACTGTGGCTTGCTCCGCCGTTTAAAATTGAACCCTCCGGTTCTACACCGATTAAACGAATCGCCGTATTTCTTTCCAACAGGTAACGTGCAACTCCGCTAAATGTTCCGCCGCTGCCAACCCCCGCCACAAAGCTGGTGATTGACTCACCAAGATCGGCGACCAGTTCAGGAGCAAGCGATTGATAATAGGCTTGGGGATTGGCAGGATTTTCAAATTGCGAAGGCAGATAGCTGTCTGCAAATTCTTCTTGAAGCTTTTCAGCTTTGGCAATCGCCCCGATAATTCCTTCTTCGGTAGGTGTATGAACAATTTCCGCCCCTAGAGCCCGCATCAATGCCTGCTTTTCCAAACTAAACTTTTCCGGAACCACAAAGATCGTCCGCAAACCGAAAGCAAGTGCTGCAATAGCAATACCGATACCCGTATTACCGGCAGTAGGTTCAATAATCGTCGTCTCTCTGGTTATCTTGCCGCTTGCCAACCCGACCTCAATCAGATAGACACCTAAACGATCCTTAATGCTGCCGCCGGGATTCAAGTATTCCAGCTTGGCATAAACTGAGGAGCCTTTAGGAATTTCAGCAAACTCACGATGGGTGAAACGCAGCAGCGGGGTATGACCGACAGCTGCTTGGATAGAATCAATAATCATAGTAAACTCCTTTAACATTTTTTTAAACAACAAAAAAGGTACTGACTATTAATCAGCACCTTGAATTTCCATTAGGTCGTCACCAAAGAATAGAAAAGCTCCTATTCATGGTATCAAAAATAATCGAAAAATTGGGCAGTTAACAGGCATGACAAAATGGTATGCTGCTTTTTAGCACCATACAACAACAGCAAGATTTAACTGCAACAGTTTTGCTGAATGTCATGTCCGGTTCCTCCAATTTTTTTGGTTCTTACGATGTTGTAAAGGTTAGCATAGGAAAAAATTTCTGTCAACAGAAAAACTCTGCTGGATATATGCTCCTTCTTGGCGGGAAAATCCATCCTGCCTTATGCATTATTCAGTAATTGATGCAAGAAATCCATCCGAACTTTGTGGAATATTGCTCTATTTTTAAGGCTGCTTTTCCATCGTATTTCCTGTATTAACTTTTATATATGGCTGCTATATCCTGTATTCTGCGCTTTATTTCTGTGCGGACATGTGCTGGCTCTAAACATTCACATTTATCGCCAAAGCTGAAAAGAATGTTGTAATAATAGTCATTTTCTATAAAGGGAAATCGAACGATATAATGCTCATCACCATCGTCCAACAAGTCTTCAACTGTACAATAATCAAGCACCCTTTCTATAGCAGATTGATGAAAACGAAGGGTAATATGTGTTCCCATTTCTGCTAAAACATCACTAACATCCAGCTGCGGTTTTTGATAGTCGCGCGGTGAAAAAACCACTTCTTGAATTTGCAGGTTTGACAGGCGAGATAGTTTGAATAAGCGAAAATCATTTCTTTCACAGCAATACCCATACATATACCAGTGATTGCTTTTCAACACAAGCTGACAGGGTTCAACTGTTCGTGCGGTTTTATTTCCGTGACGGTCTGTATAGTCAAACGAAAGCTGTCTGTTTTCCTGTAAAGCTGTTTTGATTCTTTCCAGATAGGGTTGTATATTCCTGTTGCTCATCCAAGGACTCAAATCTATAAGTAATTGATTTGTTTTTAATTCAATGTCTTTCGCTCTGTCAGCAGGGATAAAGCTCCTGACTTTTGCAAGAGCATTAACCAGTTCATCCCTATGCACCATATCGGAAAGACTGGAAAGCCCCATCAGTATCGTGGAAAGATCAGTTGGCGAAAATACTTTTCTGTCTACCTTGTAATTCTGCATGATTTCAAAGCCGCCGCCCACTCCTGATACTGAACGAACAGGAATTCCTGCCAGATTGATAGAATCTATATCCCGATAGATTGTTCGGGGTGAAACTTCAAATTTTTCAGCCAGCTCCTGTGCACCCACACGTTCTTTATCAAGAAGAATCATAATAATACTGACAAGTCTTTCCACCTTCATCTAACAGCCGCCTTTCAAAATTTATTTTTTCCATTATAGATTGTTGCCATACTGATGTCAACAATTGCCAGGTATAATAAAGATTAAACAAATCAATTACTAATATCTGTCTGACAATTATTACAGAAACAAATTTTTCAGATAGATCTTAATCAGGAGGAGAAGCCATGAAGCAAAAAGCTTTAGTCATCATCGACATTCAAAACGACATCACAAAAAATTACAAGGAAATTATCGGAAATATCAATACCGCTATTGATTGGGCAGTCAAACAGGAGATTCATGTTGCTTATATTCGACATGAAAATTTATCAGCCGGCACGCGGACATTTAAAACTGGTACTTCCGGCGCTGAATTAGCTCCTGATTTAAAAATAGTCTCAAAAAATATCTTCACAAAGTATAAGGGCAACGCATTAACCAGTGAAGAATTTACAGAGTTTATTACAGCTAATGAAATAAGCGATTTCTATATCACAGGAGCAGACGCTGTTGCTTGTGTGAAATCAACCTGCTATAACTTGCGTAAAGCAGATTATGACGTTACGGTGTTATCAGATTGCATTACCAGTTATGATAAGCGAAAAATTGATGACATGCTGCGTTACTATGAAAGTAAAGGAAGCAAGATTAGCTGCTTGGATAGCTTATTCATTTAAGAAAATTTCCTGCCTAACACATTTAAGAGGATGTAACATACTTCTGTCACATCCTCTTAAATGGTGTTCAAAGGTCTTTATGTACAGTCCCTATTAACGTTTGACTACTTACACATTTATCAGAATGGCTTCGCATCCCCCTATCTCTTACTGCAGTAATAACTGTCGACAAGTTCATTTCTATTAGAGCTGCACATACCATCACTAAAAGTTTTTATACTAAAGAAAATTCTTGTATCTACAAGTCTCACTACACTACACTTCGTTTCGATCTCATCAATTTCTAAACGGCAGAGCCATTAAGAATTGAAGGACTTCGTTTCGATCTCATCAATTTCTAAATGGCAAAGCTATTAAGAATTGAAGGACTTTGTTCGAGTCTCGGCACAAACATGTCTAATTGGCAACTCGTCACGTTTAATCTACTGTGCTGCAAGGATTAGATCAAAGTGAAAGTATATCCTCCAAGTCCAATTAATTATTATTTTTTTCACGCAGACTCTTCCTGTAAGCAATTTTCTTTTTACGGTATTGGAGCGGAGAAGTTTCAATGTATTTTTTGAAGACCCGATTATAATAGGTCATATTTTGATAGCCTACTTCTTCTGCTACTTTAGCAATCGTCCAATCTGTGTCTTCCAACAGCTTCTGTGACTGTTGGATTCTTCGAATATTGGTAAATTCAGAAACGGTATAGCCCGTCGAACGTTTAAATATTCTGGATAAATAGCTCTTATCTAAATAGAAATATTTTGCTATATTTTGTAAAGAACCGGCTGTTTTATACGAGTCCCGAATATATAGGGCAACTCGATTAACCAATTCATCTACTTCATTTGTATTCGCCACTTTCTTTTCACGCGGCCCGCTGGTCTTTAATCTCGTCAGATAGACAAACAACTCCGTTAAGCGTACTTGTACTGACAGTTGATACATAGACTGCTTCTTTTTCACTTCATTAGCCAGATCCATCAATAGCCATTCTAAATAGGAACGGTCTGTTTCAGGAATCTGAATCAATCCGTTATATAAGCTGAAAAATTCATCCATATCAAAATCCGTGTCTGCTAAAATCTTTTGAAACTTTTCCTTTTCAAAAGAGAGAAGTACCCGGTCATGAAACAATTCTTTATCAGAAGCAGTATTATGAACCTGATTGGAATCAACGATCACTAAGCTGCCGGGCTTACACACATAATCCTTGTTTTCAATAAAAAACAGACGTTTTCCCGAAAGAAAATATTGAAATTCAACTTCTGGATGCCAATGCTTTACCATTTTATATTCTTCATGCCGCGTGCAGCGTTCTATTACCAAGCCATCCATCATACCACTATAAATAATATGTCTCATACGGTTCTCCTTTCTTACTTTGATACCAATTGATTTCTGTTCTTAAAGAATCAATTGCTTGCATCCCAGAGGTCCGATAGCCAACGCTATTCTAAGTTGATGCGTTTGCGACGAGGATCTCAACGGAGAGAGAACCGTAGGAGCACTATTTCTAAATGAATAAAATCACTAAGATACTGCGGTTCTCCTCTCTAAAAGAAATGTTCAATTATCCAGTAAATCAGAAACTGCGCTTAAAGCGATGTCTGTAACTAAATAATACAAAAAAAGATGATTAAAACGCAACCAGATCATTAAAATAAAAATCAAATACTGCTGATCGGGCTTCACAGGAAAATACCTGTGTTGAATCAATGATCAGTAAAAAGAAATGACTAGAGGAGTGTTTAATGGGAAGACAAATATTTGATCAATGGAAGATACCGAAAACACCATGTAATGATTCTATGATAGTATATGTGCAATGTGACTGCGGAGAGTTGGCAAAAAAGGTATATGGCAAGTATTATTTTACTTGTGATCATTATAGCCGAGAGTACGTGCAACAATTTGGAGATTATGTAGAAATAAAGAAAAAAGACTCCGATCATTAGAAGTTGACCAGAGCTGATGTAGTCAGTATTTATGCTTCACCAAAATATTTGGCCCAATAAAAAATTCCAAATACTGATTTTACTTCATATGTTTCTAAATAGGAATGTGTATTATCATCCAAAGGAGGAGGAGAAACTTTGAAAAAAATTGAATACCTAAACTTTTCTTTTTCTGTAGATTCTGACTTCTCTACTTTGCTTGAAAAAGCTTCTTTAAAATGACCAGAGAAAAAAATATTGGATCTAAGAGCGATTTCAGGCGTTAAATGTGTGAAACAAAATAGAGCAATAACTGTGAAAAATATTATTTTAAGTTTTGTATTTAGGCTTGCTTTCTTCATGATTTTCCTCCATAAACGCTATCATTTATCTGTAATTATATCAAATTTAGAATTTTAATAGAATAAATGAACTGTAAGCAGAAACGTCAAGACCGTCCCATGCTTCATTTAAGCGATCAGTTGTGTGCTGTGTGATATATGCTTTAGTGCCAGATTTTTGGCTAACATATGAAGCGTGAGTAATTTCATAGGTGTTTTTCTTCCAATAAGCTACGAAAGTACCTTCAGTCATTCCTTGTTGAGCAGAGGTTTTAGTTGTGTACTGAGAAGTCGATGCTCCACTGGCTGTCCAATATACAAAAAACTGGTGTGCTAAAGTCCATGTTGGTGAGTAGGACAAAGCGTTTACATAATACCAAGTCATTCCACTAGCATTTTGATAGTAACTTTGGCTTTTTCCACCAGCGTTAGCAATTTGTGAAACAAAATTAGTACAGTCTGAAGGGAACGCACGATAATTAGTGTTGTAGCTTTTAGCATGCTTTTTAGCATATGTTGTTGCGCTATAAACACCAAATCCCGTTCTAGATTGTATTCGGCTACTACCGGCATTTTCAGCTGCTAAAATTGAAGCTCTATTTTCTTCTTTTATCTCATTGTAAGTTTTGTTCAAAAGTGACGTGCGCGCGTTAAACATATCTAATGTAGATGTTTCAATTTCGGTAATAGGCGTAATCGAACCAATTCGGTTTGTATAAATGGAAGCAAACTCATTAAATTCAATGTTTTCACTTTCGGATGATCCAATTTTAATTTTGTCAGTATTGGCAACTTCATTTAGGAAATTGAAGTATTCAGAACTAAATTTGTCTTCGAATGTTTTCCCTAATTGTTCTTTAGCGGCAACTAGTAATTTTGTTTCGGAATCTATCAATTTAGAACTTAAGTCGAAATCAGAAACTGATCTTTTTCGCTCATTTTGCATAATGACTTGTCCTAGACTGCTACCTTCATTTCCAGCTATAGTGCTTTCTTCAGCACTTGCTTTAACAGACAATACAAACGGGATGGTAATCATAACTAGCGCGACTTTCAATTTACTAATTTTCATAAAGTACTCTCCTTATTCTTTTTTTACTTTGAAATATAATTAGTGTAACTAATTTATATATATTCTCCTTTCTGTGGTGTTTAATTCGTTTTAATTGTAACATTTAATACCGAAACAAGAAAGCGTTTTCTTTGCTACGAAGTAAAATTAATGAGTCTTTTTCTCATAACATGTAGCCTTTCTAATAAAACATTATGGAAACGATACGGGTCAATCTCTTGTTGATCCGTTTCATACAATTCCAACTAAGGATCACTTTGGCTTGATTCAAAATCATCAATAAGAAAAGTGTAAACCATAATGGAAAAATGTCTATATGATTATATTCAAGAATTTCCTGATCTTTCAGAAACTGAAGTAGAAGTGAAATTTATAAAAGATAGTATTGAAAAAATTGGCAAGCAATGTGTCCTTAGAAGAAGCAGAAGAGATATGGTCCATTCATTCTTTAAGCTTGTATACAACCTGGTTAGGTATTTCAGAAAAGGAATCAATAGTGAAACTATTGAAAATAAAGATTACATGAGAAAGTATTTTTATGATCATGTATATAATGAAGAAGACTGTGTACTTGTAAACGAAGACAGTTCTGTCAGTTTCTATAGAGATTTACCAGATGCTAGGATGCAATTCCTTAAAAAGGATCAGAAAGGTGTTAAGTAATGGAAATTACAGCGGAGCAACTGTTACATTATGAAAAAATTCCTAGTAAAAAATTTCTTGAAATTACGAATAGACTGAAGCAAGTAGCTGAACATGAAGACAAGGAACTGCTTATTGCGATTTATCAGGATCAGGATTATAAATTTCATTGGGCAGAACCAGAACAAAAAGGAAACTTGGAAGATGTACAATTCTTACTAGAGGATAAACTATTAGTAAATGAGACGTATGCTTCACTGGTTTGTATAATCCATTCACACCTGCTTAATCTAAATAGGCCTCAGTTCTCGATTGCAGATAATATAGCAGATATGCAAATTCCTTTTGTTATATCAGTAATATTTGATTGTGCAGCTGTTTATAAAAAGCAATTGTCTACAGAAGACTTAAATGAGAGATATTTTAGATTCAGAACCTCTAATTCATTTGAAGAAACATTTAAATATTTTGATTTAGACGATATTTGCAAAAAGGATCGTTCGGATTCTTAGAGAAAATTTTTCGGCAGCAGCTGCAGATCGTCCGGGTCAATTTTCCAAAAGGCGAACAGTCAAAATTCCTAAATCTGAAAATAGTTCGGCTTTTCAAAAATGATCAGTAAGAGGAAATCTTATGAAGATAAATAAAGAAAAAATAAGAAAATTGTTTTCTTATTTTGAAAATGTAAAATTTTCTAGTATTAAGGAAATAAAATTAGCATTTGAGAGCTGCACAACATTATGTATACAAGCAATTACTGATAAAATATCAAATTCAATAGTAATCATTTATTCAGATGAATCAAGAGACCAAGTGTATTATTCCCTAACAGAGGGGAAATATGTTCTCATTAATGACGAGAAATGTACAGCAGAAAAAACACCCTGCTCCTCTATACGCAACAGCTATTCAAAAACACTGTTCGATCCAAAGAAGGGTCGGGCTCCCCTGAACACTCCTGCTCCTATCCAAACACGGTGAAAATGATCGAGCTATTCCCTCTTTCCTGCCAAACTAATGAAGACAGGGGGAACAGCTCGATCATTTACTAAGATATTCTCCAAGCAAACTTTAGGGAAAACTGGATTATTTGACTTGGTTCCCTATACTTTTTCAAAAAAATATTCCAATACCGGAAGAGGCTATCCATTCCTGTTATACTGGAATTAGATAGTCAGCATATATCACTTATCCAGTCATTCAAACAGCGAATCAACCGTTGCCTCCATATATTCAGAATAAGCATAGATTAAGGGACCAATTCCTTTGCCGTCATCACTTACTACAGGCTCAGAAATATAGTATTCATAAGTGCCGTCCCGTTCATGATACTCTCCCTTTCCAGGCATTCCGCCTAAGCCGGCAACCAGACAAATGTCCTTTAGTTTGATCCGTCCATTCTCTTGAACCATCTTTTGATTCATAACCTCTCTAAGAATTTCCCCACCCTTTTCCACATATGATTGATCAATAATTCCAAGTCTTACACCCTTTATCAAAATATACGCAATTGCACACGAGGCGCTGGTCTCAAGATAATTTCCTAGTCGATCTGCCTGATCCGTCACCTGATAAAAGAGCTTGCTTTCCTGATCCTGATACACCATTATAGAATTGATTAATTCAACCAGGTAAACAGACAGCTCTTCGGCAGCTTCCGAACAGGTGGTCTGAAGGAGTTCAATTGTGTCAATCAATCCCATTGCGTACCAACCGATTGAACGGCTCCAGAAGCTCTTGCTGCAGCCCGTTTTCTGATCAGACCAAAACATCTTTTTACTTTCATCATAGCCATGATAAAGTAATCCAGTTTGCTGGTCTTTCATGTATTTCTGTACATTTCTAAATTGAATTAATACGTCTGACAGATTGTTTCCAGCCAGCCACCGCAGACCATAGGCCAGATAGAAGGGCTGAACCATGTTCAACCCATCCAACCATATTTGGTTGGGATAAATCAGTTTATGCCAAAAGCTGCCGCTCTCAGTACGCGGCTGTTTTTCCAACTGACCGTATAATCGGTCAAGTGCTTTCCGATACTTCTCTTCCCCCGTCTGATCGTATAAGTCGAAGAGAACCTTCCCTTCATTGATGGAATCTGAATTCATACTCTCCAGCGAATAACCTAGAATTTCACCCTCTTCATTAATGAAATAATCAATGAACTTCTTTAGAAAGTCAATATATTGTTTCTCTCCTGTTACATTGTACATTCGTTGAACAGCAATTAATACACAGCCATCGATGTAACTCCAGTGAGGCTTTTTCTTTTCCAAAATCGCTTCCTGATTCCAAACGGATTTCTCCGGAGAAGAATCAGCGAGAAGTTCATCAAAATACTGCTTAATCATTTCCATCACATTGCTCCTTATTCTTTCATTGCACTTCTTCTATTTCTCTCTTTACCCGAACTTTTTTCAGTTCAATAAGTTTCGTATGCGTTGCTTCCTCATGCCCGCCTAATTTGCCAGTCAGCATCGGTACGCAGATAAAGAAGCAGCTCATCAGCTTACACAGGATTTCCCGTTGAAATACGACAGCTGCAGGAACATCCGTCCGTTCTTCATCTGTGGAAATAATTTGCAGGCGATAAAAGCCTTTGCCAACTGTCTGTCCATTTATCATAAATGGATATTGAATCAAAAAATAGGCAAGAACGAAAAGAAGCATCCCTAAAATTGATCGAACCACATCATTTGAAATAATCAGCTTTACTTGAGGCAGCAGCAGACCGAAACATACAAAAAGCAGCAGAATACCTAAAAAGAAATCAATTGCCTGTGCCATTATTCGTTTTATTAAGAATGTCATCTTTCTATTCCTTTCCTGACCTATTATTCTTTACCACCTGTACTTGCAACGCCATCAACAAAATATCGCGAACCTGCAAAGAACAGTGCAATCATCGGCAGCAGTCCCAAACAAGAAGCCGCAAAGACTCGACCGTAATTGACCATCGCTTCTCCATCCAACTGCTGTTTCAGCACAACAGACAGGACTGTCTTATCTGCACTGTTTAAATAAATCAATGGACCCTGGAAATCATTCATTCCCCACATAAAGCTAAGCAATGCAACAGTGATCAAAATTGGTTTAATTACCGGAACAATCACTCTCCATAAAATCTGAAAATCATTACAGCCATCCATAACAGCTGCTTCATCCAATTCTTTTGGAATCGTCCGCATAAACTGAACAATCATAAAGATGAAGAAGGAAGAGGAGGCGAAAATATCACTGACATACAAACTAGCAAAACTATCCAGCAAACCTACTTGTCGATACAATAGATATAATGGAATCCGAAATGCCAATTCCGGCATCAGCAACGTAACAATAACTGCGCCAAAAACAAATTTTTTCCCTTTAAATGACTTACGTGCAATAACATAGGCAGTCAGTGTACAAGAGATAACAGTGAAAATTGTTTTAGGAATCAAAAATTTCAATGTATTGGTAAAATAAAACCAAATATTATTCTCCTTTGTAATCTGCCATGCCTCCTGAAAGTTTGTCATAACAGCTTTTCCTGCAGGAGGAAAAAGGGTTAACGTACCGAAGATGTCTCGGTTTTCCTTGAAGGCAGAGCCGATCATCCACAGCAGTGGATAAATCAGAATAATCCCGACAATAATCAGCAATACATAACGGATAGCTTCATTAATGCGTCTTCTTGACTTGCTCATTTCCATCTTATTGTTTCCTCCTTAATCGTTGTAGTAAACCCAGTGATTGGAACTGCGGAAAATGACAATCGTGAAGACACCAATAATTGCCAGTAATATCCATGTCAATGCACTGGCATAGCCGTAGTTTCCATTTTGAAAAGCCTGGTCATAAATATATAAGTTTAAAAAATAGGTTGATTTATTCGGTCCGCCCTTAGTGATCAAATAAGCTGAGTTAAATTCCTGGAAAGCTTTGACCAGTACATTGACTGCATTGAACAAAATCACCGGAGTAATAATCGGAATCGTAATACTGAATAACTGGCGGATACGACTTGCCCCATCAATGGAAGCTGCTTCATAGACGGATTGTGGAACGCCTTGAAGTGCTGACAGGAAAATCAGCATCGTTGAACCAAACTGCCAGGTCTTCAAAATAACTAGAGTGAAAATAGCAAAGGTTGGATCTTTCGTCCAGTTGATTGCCACGTCTCCACCCAAATTAAAAATACTCAGGACCGTGTTGACCGGCCCGTTTACGTCAAACAGCATTGTCCATAAAATGGAAACCGCTACGTTCCCGCCAAGAATAGAGGGGATGTAGTATGCTGTACGGAAGAAATTTACTCCTTTTAACTTAAAATTCAAAATTGCAGCAACAATGAAGGAAACAATCACCACAGCAGGTGTCCCGATCAATACATACTTTAAAGTAGCACCCAACGCCGCCATGAAGGTTTCATCTTTAGTAAAAATTTCAATATAATTTTGCAGTCCGACAAACTCCGGATCTCCCAAGATAGGGTATTCCTGCAAACTGTATACGAAAGATGCACAGATTGGATAAACTTTAAAAATGACAAACCCAATCAGCCATGGAAGAAGCATCACATACATCAGATAATTTTTCTTTGTTTTCATATTTTGTGTCAACTCCTTATCAATATCACGTAATCGTATTTTTTATAATTATATCTCCTGCAGACAACTCGGATTGATTAAGCAGGCTTATGTGTACAATGAAATAGTTTCTGTTTCAGTGGAACAGAAAACCTGTCAACCACGCACATGAACCAGCGGGATTCGGATAGCCTCAAACCTTTGGATTCACATAGGATAGATGCAGCTGTCGGGGAACTTTAAAAGAATGACTGCTCGCCTTTAGGTTTTCTTTTTTTAAACGATTATGTAAAACCTCTTCAAGTTTTGCAGCAAATACCAGCTGAAAATTACCGAAATGCATCAGTTGAAAAAAATCGTTCATAAATCCTCTCAATAAACTAAAGTATCTACACGCCCCCATGTTCTTTTAAGCAGAAAGAAGGGACTGTGACAAACACTCATGAGGGGCTGTCACAACCTCTTCTTTCCAGCAAATTATTTCTGGTAATGCTTATCTAATGCATCTTGTTGTTTGCTGATATACTGTTTCGCTGCTTCACCAGCGGTCAGCTTACCTGTACGGAATGCTTCGATTACTGTGTAGCGTTCATTACGTACATTTTCATCTTCAAAATATGGATCCATTACTGTTTGTTCGTATTGATCCAGTTTTTCATAACCGTCCTTTACAACACCTTCCAACAAATTGTTCTTCACTTGAAGCTCATTCGTAATCTTATTACTGGAGATGCCCAACGTATCGCCAGTTTCTTTCACTGCATCTTCATCTGTCAGCAGGAAATTGATAAAGTCTGCCGCAACTTCCGGATTTTTTGAATTACGTGAAACTGCATAACCAAAGTTCGGTTTAACGTAGATACTCACGTTTTGATCAGCAGCTGGCAAAAGATAGTCTCCAACGAGCAGCTCATCTTTCGCTTCACCGCCTTTGTAGGACTCTGCCCATTGTGCCAATGAGTTCGCCCATTCATATACACCGCCGGCTTGCCCTTCCACCCATTCTGGATTGGCATTTGTATCAATAGAGCCGTCTTGTGCAAATGTTGGAAAAGCATTTGCATCTTCAAATGCCTGATATTGCTCTAGAACTTCTTTTACATCTGCTTCAGAGTAATTAACTTTTCCATCTGTCTGCATTACTTCTCCAGTTTTATTAAAGAGCATTTGAGCGATAAATAGATCTTTAGAAACTTTACCCATGTTGACGAAAGCATATTTATTGTCTTCCCCGGTTGCTGTATTGTCTTTTCCGATAACTTCTCCAGCTTTAATCAGATCTTCATATGTTTGAGGCAGCTCCAAACCATTATCTTTATATAGCTGTTCGTTGTACATTGGAACACGTCCTGTCATACCATGAGGAACAGCTGCCTGTTCGCCATTCACCTGCATGGCTTCAAGATATTTTTTATCCCAATTGGATAAATCCAAATAATCTTTCACTTCATTTAAATCATAAAAAACATTCTTTCCTTTTCCATAAGAGAACAGCCAGTTGTAATTCACCTGCATAACATCCGCTTCTGTTTTACCAGATAGCTGAGTTAAGGTTTTAGCCTGCCAGCCTTCCCAAGCGCCGTATTCTACTTCTACAGTAACGTTCGGATGCTCCTCCTCATATAACTCAACAACTTTTTTCATAGCTTCATGGCGGATATCTGCTCCCCACCAGGCAAACTTGATAGTCACTTCTTCATCTGTCAATACACCTGCTCCCTCTACTTTCGATCCAGCTGAACTGCTTCCGCTGCAGCCAGACAACAACATTGTAAGTGCTATACCTGAAACAAGTGTCCGTCCAAATAATTTCATTTTCATTTTTATTTCCTCCAAAAAATTATTTTTAAGTATGCGTTTACAATAACTATATATCAATAATTGTTCACGTCAACATTTCTTGAGTATCAAGACAAGTTAGTGGCTAAAACTAATCGTTTTTATACTATATTGACTTTAAAAAAATATACTGGATTATCTTTGAAACAGCCTTGATTTTATTTTAGTAACCGCTACAATGATTGGTATATCAATCATTTATCAACTTAGTGAAAAATACGATACTGCAAAAGGCAAATAAATTTATTTTAACAAAAATACTATATTTTTAATGAACACTCTTTTGTGAAATTAATTTCCGTACATTTCAATAAAATAACAAAAATAAAAACTAGCTACTATCAGTTTTTTCTCTTTCAAAAGCATGCACACGTTAACAAAACAGTTGTTATGACAGTATTTGTCAAAATTAGTCGGCAAGAATTTTTGTTGACCTTTTAATACCAATTTAAGACAGGAGAATATCAAATGTATTACATCACAAATTATGGTGCAAAAGAAGGAAAATTGAACACACTATTTATTCAACAGGCAATTGATACCGCCTTTGAATCCGGCGGCGGCAAGGTCATCATTCCTCATGGAACATATTTGACAGGTGCACTCTTTCTTAAAAGCAACGTGGAACTTCATCTTGAGATTGGGGCAGCACTTCAGTTTTCCACCTCACAAAATGACTATCCAGTGGTTGAGTCACGCTGGGAAGGTGTCCAGCGCGAAGTTTATGCGCCCTGTATCTACGCAGAAAATCAGACTAATATTGCTGTCACGGGATTCGGTACTTTGGATGGCTGCGGAGAAAGCTGGTGGGAAATTTTTCGTGATGATTCTGACATCCTTAAATATCCCAGACCCAGACTGATAAGCTTCCATCAATGTCAAAGAGTCACAATTAAAGATATACGCTTGGTGGACTCTCCAAGCTGGACCGTTCACCCCTTATTATGCGAAAATGTAACCATAGATAATGTAACTATTAAAAATCCTGCTAATTCGCCCAATACCGATGGAATCAATCCAGAATCTTGTACAAATGTTCGAATCAGCAATTGCCATATTGATGTAGGGGATGATTGTATCGCTGTAAAAGCAGGAACAGAAGATACTCCTGAACGTGTTTCCTGTGAAAACATCACCATTTCCAACTGTACAATGGTTCATGGACACGGCGGGGTCGTGCTTGGGAGTGAGATGAGCGGAGATATCCGAAACGTGACGATCACTAATTGTATATTTCAAGATACGGATCGGGGAATTCGTTTAAAATCCCGCCGCGGCAGAGGAGGAACAATAGAAGATATTCGTGTAAACAATATTGTTATGGATAACGTTCTCTGTCCATTTATTCTTAATTTGTATTATTTTTGCGGACCAAAAGGAAATGAGTCTTATGTTTGGGATAAAACCCCCTATCCACTTGATGAACGAACGCCACGTTTCCGCCGGATTCATTTTGCAAATATTACGGCTAGAAATGTTCAGGCTTCTGCAGGTTTTATCTATGGATTGGCCGAACAGTACGTTTCCGACATTACATTCAGCTCCGTCGATATCTCCATGGCAAAAAACTCAAGAGGCGGTGTTCCTGCAATGATGGCAGGAATCTCTGAGACGAAAAATCAAGGCTTTTACATTGGCTTCTCAAAGGATCTGATTTTTGACCGTATTTCCATCGAAAATCACATTGGATCAGCCTTCCAGCTTGTCAATTGCAACAATATACAGCTGAAGAAAATCCGCTCTTACAATTCTGAAAAAAATGAACAGTTGATAGAAGAAATCAATACAATCCTTGATTGACTATTTTTAAATGGTCTGAAGCAGCTCCTGCTCTATCGCGGTTTGGTAAAACCTGTCAATGAATCATCAATCAGCTAACAACCTATATGCAGGACGACACAGAACAAACACAATAAAATTACGTTAGATTTAGGAGGGATTGTGGTATTAATACAGAAAAAAGAGACTATTGCCGATAAGTTTATGAGTATTGCTTTATCGAAGGAATGATCAATTTTATTTTTTGCTGTGAAGTCAGCTTTTCATTACCGACTTCACAGCGATGAAAGCTCTGAGTCAGATTATATTGCAGCAACCTCAACACCGAAAGATCAACAAGCAGGCCTTCATTCCTATTTCTGTCTTTTGACCAGCGATTAAGGAGGAACAAATACCTATTTGGGCAGACCTTGCCTTTTGTCACTGCTACCTTTGAAGACTGCTTTTTAGGCAATCACAGTGGAAAGGTAGGCTAGCCAGAACAATACTTAAAATAAGCAAACCATTGATTTTAGAAAAATAAACAGCCTGCAAGCTCCGCTTGGATAAAAACATAAAGCAATCATTTTAGAGAATGTCCTATAATAAAAGTACAAAAGGCAAACAGGAAATTTCCAGCTTTTTCTCTCCTTGCCAGATCAACCACCTGTTAATAACAAACTCTATTCAGTGCTTAAGGTAATTAGCCATAGAATTAACTTACTTGCATTGCATTTTGCAAATAACCGTATGAAAATAATTTAGGAGGATCATGCCTGTTGTACTCATTATCTGAAAAAATCAAAATTCTTTTCTCCGGAAAAGCAATCCCTTTTTCTTTTGTTGTTTCACTTGTCATTCCGGTCATTATTGATCAATTCTTTCTTGTAGGGTTCAATTTCATCAACACTGCTATGATCAGCTCTTCCGGAACACAAGCTGTCAGTGCTGTAAACATGGTGGGAAGTCTGCATTTCTTTCTCGTTCAGATTTTCACCTCCGTTGGTTTAGGAGGAACTGTGTTGATTGCCCAATATTACGGTCGCCGATACTACAAGGAATTAAGTAAAGTCTGCAGCGGGACCATTTTTAGTGCTGTAATAATGGCGTTGATTGTCACAGGCAGTTTACTTATTTTTCATGAAGGTATTCTTAATTTGCTGTTTGGAAATGCAGAAGCTGCTGTATTAAAAAATGCAAAAATTTATTTAGTAGGACTGCTTCTCAGCTATCCTATGCAGGCAGTTGTAGAAGGAGTAAATGGAAATTTACGAGGAATTGGGCAGACAAAAGCATCACTAAAGCTTTCTTTGCTGATGAATGCAATGTATATTTTATTTAACTTCATTTTTATTAACCAATTAAACATGGGTATACGTGGTTTAGCTGTTTCAGTAAATATTTCCCGTTGTATAGGTATGCTTTTTGCTTTCTATACTCTTTATGCCAACCGTGAACGATTATTCCTAAAGAAAAAAGATTTTACTCGGATTCGATTTTCACTCATCAGAAAAATTGTCAGAATCAGTTTGCCCTTTGCTGCAGAAGCCATGTTTTTTAATGGAGGAAAAATCATCGTCCAAATCATGATTGTCGGCTTGGGAACTAATGCCATTGCCGCTAATGCCATCGCTTCTTCATGGATTCAGTTGGCTGAGATTATTCCAAATGCCTTGGCCATTTCCCTAGTCCCTATTGTAGGACAATGCATTGGTAATGGAAACATCGGTGATGCAAAAAAGCTAACAAAGTCTTTTGTTATCTTAAGTATGATTGCGTTCTTAATAGTTGATTTGACCCTGCTGCCCTTGTTTCCTCTGGGAATGAAGCTTTTCAATCCTCCGGAAATCATCCTTCCAATGATTTTCCGCTTGTTTATCATTGCTCTGGTCATGCACTTTATCTCTTGGAGCATTAGTTTTGTTCTTCCGGCAGCTTTGCGGGCTGCGGGTGATGCTAAGTTCACTACAGTTGTTTCACTACTCTCAATGTGGATCTTCAGAATTGGCGTGGGCTATCTGATTGGCATTCATTTTGGTTTTGGCTTAACAGGAATTTATACAGTTATGACAATAGAGTGGTTCATTCGCGGAAGTATTTTCCTGCTGAGATTTAAAGGAAGCCAATGGTATCGTCACCAGCTGATCTAAACAAATTTTTTTTGATTAAGATAACATAAATTACTAAATTCTACAATTAATTTTAACGTGTGCAATGCTTTTATACAGGCATTTCATATCATTTTATAGATTGACAAAAGCGACGACAGGTTTTATAATGTGAACGTTAACAAAAATAATTCGAGGTGCGCTATGGTCACAATCAAAGATATTGCAAAAACTGCCGGCGTTTCCCATACGACGGTTTCCAGAGCATTGAATAACAGCCCGCTCATCAAGGAAGCAACACGAAAAAAGATTCATGAATTGGCAGCTGAAATGAATTATGTTCCAAACTTCAATGCAAAAAGTCTGGTAAACCAGAAAAATTATATGATCGGTCTGTTCTTCTCCAGTATCGAAGAAGGAACCAGTTCCAGTTTTCTTGTCGATGTAATCAAAGGAATCCATTCCAGACTTGACGAAAGCTATGGTCTTTCAGTTCAGGGAATTGATGAAATTCAAAACCTGGAGCAGATTAATTTTCAGCGTTACGATGGGATTATTATCATGAGTCAGAGTGACAGTGATCAGGGCTTCATTGACTTCCTCAAACAACAGCAAATCCCGTTTGTCGTTCTCAATAGGCAGCTGGAGGATAAACATATTATTAATATCAGTGCTGATGACGCTGCCGGTGTTGAAACAGCCATCGATTATGCAATCAGTCAGGGTCACAGGAAAATTGCCTGTATCGGCGGGATAGAGGGCTTTCGCTCTGCAAGAGAACGGAAAGCCGGACTGATAAACAGTCTAACCAAACACCATTTGCCGATCAATGTGACTTATTTTTTTGAAGGAGATTACAGCATCGAAGGCGGCTTTCAGGAAATGAAGAAAATTCTCTTATTAAAAGATTTGCCGACACTGGTGTTCTGCGCAAATGATGACATGGCAATCGGAGCCATTCGAGCAGCTGAGGAAAGCGGACTTCATATTCCACAGGACATTTCTTTTATAGGCTTCGATGATATTCCATTCGTTGCTTATCTAAATCCGCCATTAACCACTGTGCATAAACCAATTAACGAAATCAGCAGGCAAGGAACTGAGCTGCTTTTAAATTTGATTGCCGGCAACCAGACAACAAGCTCACAAGTCAAGATCCCAACTCGACTGGAAATCAGAAAATCAGTAGCCAAGCTGGAAACAGAAAAAAATCTTTAACAGCTGAAAAATGAACGTACGGATACATATCCGCTATTGAATCAGAATAAACAAAAAGATACGGCCAATATTTTAGTCGTACTGATACTTGGTTTTTGGAGCAGGAGTCTGTGACATTAGTATATCCAGAACTTTTAAAACCAAATAAATGGTGTTCTAGAAGCAGGTCCCTCGAAAATAAACCGAATAATCTCAAAAATATAGAAAGCGCTAAGTAGGTAACAATCCACAGCTATTCATTTCATGAATAGTGCTCCATAACAATTTTCGGATTATCCTTCTTATTGTCATAAATCACTACGATTGACTCGTCAGAGTAGATGATGCATGTTACCCTACTTGGTTCTTGAGGGGAATACTTCTGTTCCTGCGGTTACTCGTCGCATGGAGAAGCTTTGCCACAACCTCTCCTCTTATTATAAATAAAAATGTTCACGTGTGCACACAAAGAAAGGATGTCATTCTAATGGAACAATTATCAGCAGCAGTACTGAAAAAAGAGCTCCCACTCCCTGTAAAAGTCATTCAATTTGGTGAAGGCAACTTTATGAGAGCCTTTGTTGACTGGCAGCTTCAGCAAATGAATAAACAGAACCTGTTCAATGGGCGGGCAACAATTGTCCAGCCAATCGCTCAGGGATTGGGCGCTATGTTGAAAGAACAGGATTCCCTTTATACCGTCATTCTTGAGGGGTTAATGAATGGAGAAATTATTAATGAAGCAGAGATTATTTCCTCTGTCGAATCAGTTATTAATCCATATGAAGACTGGATAAAATATCTTGCTTTAGCCGAAAATGATGCAGCCGAATTTATTATATCCAATACAACAGAAGCCGGAATCCAGTATAATCCGAATGACACTTTGGATAATGGTCCGCAGCAAAGCTTCCCGGCAAAACTGACAGCTCTTTTATATAGGAGATTTCAACTGAACAAGTCAGGCTTCACTATCATTCCCTGCGAACTAATTGATCGAAATGGCGAGCGGTTGAAAGAAATTGTTTTGACCTATGCCGAAGAGTGGCAGTTGGGGGATGACTTTATTCAGTGGCTGGAAACAGAAAATACCTTTTGCTGCAGTCTTGTTGACCGAATCGTTCCCGGTTATCCTCGTGACACAGCCCAAGAGCTAAATGAAAAACACGGCTACATCGATAATTTAATGGTAAAAGCAGAACCTTTCCTGCTCTGGGTGATTGAAGGACCTGAAAAACTAAAAGAGACACTCCCCTTGGAAAAAGCCGGTCTAAATGTTGTTGTTACAAATGATATGACTCCTTATCGAGAACGCAAAGTTCATTTATTGAATGGTCCGCATACAGCGATGGTTCCGTTAGCTATGCTGGCTGAACTGGATACTGTTGAATCAGTCATGAAAGACAGCGATTTTCGAACCTTCATTGACAACCTGTTTACAGATGAGTTGATTCCTGTACTTTCCCTTCCGGAAGAAGAACTGATTGCCTACTCGGAACAAATCAAGGAACGATTCCTGAATCCTTTTGCCAATCACCAATTGTCGGCAATTTCTTTAAATAGTATCTCAAAATTTCAGGCCCGCTTACTGCCGGTATTTCTGCAATATGCGAAAAAAAAGCAGATGCTGCCGCCATATATGACCGCTGCTCTGGCTTCCTTACTCCTAAGTTATCGAGGAGATAAAATCACTCCTCAAGACGACACAGAAGTAATTGCTGCGATCCAAACCGCCTGGAACACCCCAGAGACCGCAGTCTCAACCATTTTGAGCAACAAATCTCTATGGGGACAAGATCTGACCAGCGTTCCAGAACTCATCTCGCAAGTAGAACAAGATTGTGCCTTTATAGAAAGACAAGGGACTCGAGCACTGATACAACAGTTAAACAAAGGTTAATTCTAGTTTCAGCTATTTCAATCGCTTAGAAATGAGGATATCGGACCTTAAAAATAAACACAATCCAATAATTGATTAGCAAGGGATTGATCTCAATTAAGAAAAGGAGAACCGCAGTTCTTGCTATTTCAATCGCTTAGAAATGGGGATATCGGACCTTAAAAATAAACGCAATCCAATAATTAATTAGCAAGGGATTGATCTCAACTAAGAAAAGGAGAACCGCAGTTCTTGCTATTTCAATCGCTTAGAAATGAGGATATCGGACCTTAAAAATAAACGCAATCCAATAATTGATTAGCAAGGGATTGATCTCAACTAAGAAAAGGAGAACCGCAGTTCTTGCTATTTCAATCGCTTAGAAATGGGGATATCGGACCTTAAAAATAAACGCAATCCAATAATTGATTAGCAAGGGATTGATCTCAATTAAGAAAAGGAGAACCGCAGTTCTTGCTATTTCAATCGCTTAGAAATGGGGATATCGGACCTTAAAAATAAAAACAATCCAATAATTAATTAGCAAAGGATTGATCTCAACTAAAAAAAGGAGAATGAGCTCATGATCAACACTCAAACAAAAGCAGCTTTATTAAAGCTGAATCCAAGAGACACCGTAGCCGTAGCTTTGCGTCCCATTATTGCTGGAGAGTCTATCAACATTGACGGCATCCAGTTAACCGCTGAACAGAATATCCCGCAGGGACACAAAATTGCACTGCAGCCAATGAAAGAAAATCAGGATGTCATCAAATACGGCTATCCGATCGGTCATATGCTTTCTGCTGCAGAAACAGGCGCCTGGCTGCATACGCACAACGTAAAAACAAATTTATCCGGGGAACTAGACTATACGTATACACCTGAACTCCACCAAGTACACTATCCAAAAAAGGAGCTGACGTTCAAAGGCTATCGCCGAAGCAACGGAAAAGTCGGTATTCGTAATGATTTATTTATCGTCCCAACAGTAGGCTGTGTAAACGGGATGGCTGAACTGATGTTAAAGCGGTTTACAGTGAATCATCCAGATTTGGGACCCTTTGACAACATCACAATTTTGAAGCACCCCTATGGCTGTTCACAGCTGGGAACTGATCATGCCAATACACGTGAGGTTCTGATTGATGCTGTCAAACATCCAAATGCAGGAGGAGTCCTCGTTTTTGGTCTTGGCTGTGAAAACAATACGGTTGACGCGTTCGAAGAAAAACTGGGTGACTATGATTCTGATCGAGTGAAGTTTTTGATCGCTCAGGATGTTTACGATGAAGTAGAATCTGGTGTCGCTTTACTGGAAGAGCTTTTTGAGGCTGCGAAAAATGATCAGCGAGAAGATGTGCCACTGTCTGAGTTGAATGTCGGCTTGAAATGCGGCGGTTCAGATGGCTTTTCAGGGATCACTGCAAACCCATTATTAGGAGCTTTCTCTGACTTTTTAATTGCACAGGGCGGTAGTACGATTCTAACTGAAGTCCCTGAAATGTTTGGAGCAGAACACATGCTGATGGCTCGTGCTGAAAACGAAGAAGTCTTTGACGCAATTGTTCAGCTGATCAATGACTTCAAACAGTATTTTCTGGCATTCGGAGAACCTGTTTATGAAAATCCTTCTCCCGGAAATAAAGACGGTGGCATCACTACGCTGGAGGATAAATCACTTGGCTGTACACAAAAAGCAGGAACAGCCCCCGTTGTTGATGTCTTAAAATATGGAGAAAAACTCAAAACACAGGGCTTAAGTCTGCTGCAGGCACCAGGAAACGATTTAGTTGCCGCTTCTGCTCTGGCTTCCTCCGACTGTCATCTTGTATTGTTTACTACAGGACGGGGAACGCCATTTGGTGCGTATGTCCCTACTGTGAAAGTGGCAACCAACAGCAACATCTTTAAACGTAAAGGTCACTGGATGGATTTTAATGCCGGCACATTACTGGAACAGCCGATGGAAGCTGTCTTAGAAGAATTCATTCAGAAGATCATTGCTGTAGCCAGCGGTGAATCAACAAGAAATGAAGAAAACGATGTAAGAGAAGTGGCTATTTTCAAAACAGGTGTCACTCTTTAGATAACAGAAAAAAGAACGATTCCCTTAGAAAGAAGGAAAATAAATGTTTTTAAACGATGATTTTTTACTCTCTACAAGCTGGGCAAAGAAGCTGTTTCACAATCATGCTGCCCAAATGCCGATCATTGACTATCACTGTCATTTAGAGCCTCAGGAAATTTATGAAAACAAAGCCTTTACATCCATTACAGAGGCCTGGCTAAAAGGTGATCACTACAAATGGCGCTTGATGCGCGCCTGCGGTGTTCCAGAGTCTCAGATTACAGGTAATGCCTCAGATTATGAAAAATTCCTGGCCTGGTGTCAAACTGTTCCTAAAACAATCGGCAATCCTCTGTATACTTGGACGCACCTTGAATTGAAGCGCTTCTTCGGAATTGATTTATTGGTAAACGAAGAAAATGCAGAAGCGATCTGGGAACAGGCGAATAAAAAAATCACCAGTGCGGCTTTTAAACGACGAGAAATCATTAAAAATTCGAATGTAAAAGTGGTTTGTACAACAGACGATCCTGTAGATGATTTGGGCTTCCACCAATTATTGGCAGAAGATGAACCTGCCTTTAAAGTCCTGCCCTCTTTTCGCCCAGATAAAGCACTGAACATCGATCAAAAAGGCTTTTCAGTTTGGGTAAAACAATTGGCTGAAAGCAGCGGACTGGATATTTCTACCTATGAAGAACTGATTGCCGCACTTGGCAGCAGAGTTGAATTTTTTCATTCACTGGGTGGACGCTTATCTGATCACGCACTAGATACTCTACGATATAAGGAAGCAGATACAGAAACACTGGAACGGATTTTCCAAAAAGCCTGTCAGGGACAGCCGCTGTCAGAAGAAGAAATCAATGCCCATCGCACAGAAACACTAATACGCTTAATTCATTTTTACCACCAGCATAACTGGACAATGCAGCTTCATATCCATGCGTACCGCAACTGTAATCAGACAATGTTTGATCAATTAGGACCTGATACAGGCTATGACGGTATCAACGACTTATCCATTACAATCCCGCTTCAAAAGCTGTTGAATCGGGCAGAAGTGACAGACCAGTTACCGAAAACAATTGTTTATTCCTTAAATCCAAATGACTATCCAGCCTTAACCGCATTAATCGGCTGTTTCCAAAAAGAGGTTAAAGGAAAAATACAGCTGGGCTCAGGTTGGTGGTATAACGATACCAGAGACGGCATGCGTCAGCAGCTAAGCCAATTCGCCAACGGAAGTGCCCTTCATAACTTTGTCGGTATGCTGACGGATTCCCGCAGTTTCCTGTCCTACACCCGCCACGAATATTTCCGACGCGTTCTCTGCGAATTCATCGGAGAAATCGTCGAACGAGGAGAAGCACCGGAGGATGGAATCTTGTTAGGAAACTTAGTTGAAGCAATCAGTTATACAAATGCAGAAACCTATTTCAATTTTTAGTCTGATTCCTGCCATTTATAAAGGAAGAAAAAGGAGGAAAAATCTATTATGCTGCCATTAAATTTAGGCATTCGTGCACACGACATCACTGCCGCTTCACGTGAAGAACTGGGAGAAAAGCTGCTTGCAAACAGCTTTTCTCATATTCAGTTGGCAGTAAAGAAATCATTTCCCGATGCACTTCCCAGTTTGGACAGCATCTCCAGCGGTACAGGACATTACTTCGGAGACTATTTCTCCCGGCTGGGCATCAAGGTTTCTGTCTTAGGCTGTTATGTAAACTTAGCCAGTCCAGATATTACCGTTCGAACGCAGGCAATTAACGACTTCAAACAGCACATTGCAGTGGCTTCAAGCTTTCAGGCAGCCGTTGTCGGAACTGAAACAGGCAGCGTAGGAACCGGCTATACGACCAAGAATTATACAGAAGATGCCTACCGGACTGCCAGACAATCTGTTGCCGAAATGGTTGCCTATGCCGAAAGCTTGGGTGTGACTGTCGGCATTGAAGCTGGAATTAATCACCCTCTCCATACCGCTGATTTGGCCAAACGGCTGATTCAGGAAATCCAGTCGCCGAATCTGCGAATCATTATGGATTGTGCGAATCTGATATCTGTAGAAAACTATCATAAACAGGAAGAGGTAATCAATCAGGCATTGAACCAGCTACAAGATGATATCTGCTCCATGCACTTAAAAGATTTTGTAGTTGAAAACGGACAAATCAAAATCGTCCCCGTCGGCACCGGCTGGATGAACTATGAACAAATCCTGAAATTCCTAAAATACGACAAACCCCTGATGTTTGCCAGTCTGGAAGCAACCCCTGAAAAGCATCTGCCAAGAACTCTGGAACACCTAAAAGAAATGTATGAACAGGTGTAGAGAGCTGATCGGGCAAATCTTAATAAACACTTATTTACAAGGTTGTGACAAGGCTTCTCCATACGCCGAGTAAGCTCTAAACTGCGATATGCGCTTGCATGAGAAAACAAAACATTACGCATTGACCGTTTGCCTACCTTGAGCTGCTCATATTTTCAGTATTATTCGACTTATTTCCGAGATGGTAGTTCTACTTTGCCACTTCTGCTTATATTCGTACTTTAGCAGAATGGTATGCATAATTTCGATAAGTATTCCTTGAATGAAACTAGCTCACTTGATGTAGTAGAACTGTATGCGGAGCGTAGAAGAACTGCTGTCTCTACGAGTCGAACGATTCTCGAGACAAAACATTACGCTGTATCCGTTTTTCTGCGTCTACGGTTCTCACTACACTACACTTCGTTTCGATCTCATCATTTTCTAAACGGCAGAGCCGCTAAGAATTGAAGGACTTCGTTCCGATCCTCGAAGCATGGAGGGGCTTTGCTTCTACGCTTCTTCGAATGCTCTTGCATATCTGAGTAGTCATGCAAGAGCTTGCTCCTACGCTTCTTACGAATGCTCGGACCATACAAGATTGGAATACTGTTTATTCGGCTTTAGGGGATTCAGACATATTAATGTCACAGTCCCTGATTTTTTAGCCAATCCGCTATGCGAATGGTTTTCAATACAGAAGAAAGATCAATCACCCACTAATGATGATCGATCCTTCTAATTTCAATAGATAGCTGACTATATCATTATCCTTCTAGTTTTTTCTTCACTATGCATGGCGATCCATAGGCCACTACATTTTGGGAATATGTGGTTAGGCTTCAAACGCATATCCCAATAAATTGTCTGCTCCTTTTGAAGCTCCTCAATTTCAAAGTAGACTTAACCGGAATGCATTTATTCCTTGACCTTTATATAACTTCTCCTCTAGTATTCACTGTCGACTGTTTGAGCATCCTTCAATACTAACCTACCAAGTAAAACATTTGCAATTCTATGATTTTCATTTGTTCCATCAGAATCTATCTACCAAAAGCGTTTCTTCCTATCAAGCTCTGTTCCAACTGTCTCTTTTTCATTTGTATTGAATGAATCACGCGCTGTAACAATCCGTTCTATCACTGTTTCGCAACATTTGATTCGTATCGTACAACGATTTTGTTTAGATTCTCCTGAAGCGAATGAACCATTTCCAAATCTGCTGCCTCATATTTCAACTATGTCCTGTTTCTATTAATTTCTGCGATAACATACGCCTAAGCCCTTCAAAAAATTACGCGCATATTTATCTCCACACGGTTTAAAATTACGATGTCCTTCCTTTCTCAGAATAGCCCCCAGTTCTCCTTTTGAAGGATAGACACCGGCTTCAGCCAAAATATCCAGCATATCTTCACTGGTCAAAGCTAAAGCAATCTTCACCTTTTTCAATAAAATATTATTCATATACCGGACTTCACTACTTTTTAATGGCGTTTTATCTGTTGATCCATCCTTCGGTTCTCCTCGTTTTAAAAGAATCAATCCGTTCAAAAATATATCCAGTACTTGATTATTGATAGTTTTAACATAGATATTTTTTTCAAAAATATCATTTTCTTCTTGCTGTGGATTATTTTCTTTGGTCAGCATTGCCCTCACTTCTTCTTTAGAGACAGTCATCCCGCCTAGTTCAAAAGCTTTCACTATATCTGTATCCTTAATATCCAAGGCATATCTCAGACGCAGCAATATGTCATTATTGTTCATTCATTTCCTCCATCATTTTTCCAGATGCTCTTACTATATCATAAAAATAGCTGGTAGTTTTTCTTATTACAGCTTTAGTGTACCCACTTTCACAGCTTCTCTTGAAAACATTGAATTTATCGTTGCTATATCAGGGTCTTAATCATCTTAAAAACCATACTGAGTTATGATAGGGTTCTGCGTATCACAAGTGAATATATTCAGACTCACTCTATCAGTCTATATTTCTCTAAATCGAGTAGAGGAGAAAGTTAGCTAACTTTCCGCCCCTCTCACAACACCGTACGAACGGTTCGCATATACGGCGTTTCAATTTATATTTCAGTGTGTACTTTTAGATAATGTCCAAGAGCAGACGGTATTCCTCTCTGCTCAAGCCGTTTATTTGAGAGTGCTCGTTGAACAACTTTGGACAACCCAATATAGCGATACCCTTTTCGACAATAGGTGAGCCCTTTGGCCTCTTCCTCTGGAATCCTCAGTTGAACGAGTGATCGAATGCGTTTACCATTATTCTTCCACTGTTTCCAGATAATAACACGGAGCCTCGAGCGGAGTTTTTGGTCAATTTCTACCAAGTTACCTTTCATCTTCGTGATACGGAAATAATTCACCCAACCTCTTATCACCTGATTCAGTTTGGTGATTCTCTCATCCAACGAAACGCTCCAGTTTCTCTTCGTTAGTTTTCTGAGTTTTCGTTGAAACTTCTTGATTGAATCCTTATGAGGTCTACTCTGATACTTCTTGGTGTTTGTATCAAAGTAGAAGCCAAATCCAAGGAACTTGGTCCTGTTGGGGCGGGAGATTCTGCTTTTCTCGGCATTCACTTTCAGTCCCAGTTTCTTTTCAATAAAGTGTGTCATTGAGTTCAATACTCGTGTTGCCGCTTTCTCACTCTTAACGAAAATCAAACTGTCATCGGCATAGCGGACAAATCGCAATCCTCTTGCTTCCAGCTCTTTATCCAGTTCATTTAACAGGATATTGCTTAATAATGGACTGAGATTCCCTCCTTGTGGTGTACCCACAGGCGTCTCCACATACTTTCCATCCTCCATCACACCACTTACCAAGTATTTACGTATCAGTGAAATGACGTCCCCGTCCTTCACAGTGTAGGAAATGATTCGCATGAGTTTATCCTGATGAACCGTATCGAAGAAACGTTCCAAGTCGATGTCAACTACCCAGTCATAGCCATCGTTCAGATACTCTATTGCTTGAATAATCGCCATTTCGCAACTACGTTTCGGACGAAATCCATAACTGTATTCGCTGAATTGTTTTTCAAACATTGGACCTAGTATTTGGCTGATTGCCTATTGGACCACTCTATCTACTACAGTCGGAATACCTAATTGACGCATTTTTCCATTTTCTTTTGGAATTTCTACTCGTAATGTTGGTTGTGGCTTATACTTACGTTGGCGAATTTGAGAACGCAGCTCCTCTTTATGTTCACGAAGATACTCCTTCAATTCCTCCACTGTAATTCCATCTACTCCACTTGCCCCTTTATTACGGTAAACACGTTTGTAAGCTTGGTTCATGTTCTGATTACTCAAGATTTGTTCTAAAAGTTCCATACTCGTTTCTTCCTTCCTGTCACGTAGCGAAAGATTATTCTCTTTTGATTATCCTTTGAGATACGCTCATACTTTCCTCATTAACACATTCAGAATTAACTCTTTCACGCATTCGTGGTGTAGAAACATTATAAATTGTTCGGTCCTTCATGGGAAAAAAAAAATTCCATTACTATGACCTCTGCTGACTTCTCACGATAAACCTTTTTCGACCGACTTTCTTATTAGGGTTCTCCTCAGTCGTCCGTGAGACCTCCCAGGGTAAGACGACTAACTTTCCTCTTTTACTCGCCTGATTTATCCGATAAGTTTACGCACATCTTTTGGACTTTGGTTTGTTCAGGAACCTTATCCACTTACCGAGCCTTGGTATCAGGTTTCTGTTCGTCGAGCCAAGAATTTGATACACGCTTCCTTCAGCCACATCCTCACGAATGCCACCTTGTGTTTCTCTAGCGATTGGTCGATGTGTACCCTCGCAGTGGACTTTCACCACCTAGATAGTCGCCATGCCTGGCGCACAACATAAAAACCAGCACACCTGATGTACTGGTTTGAGTAATTAAAACTGTTAACTTTTTTCTGTTCCTGTCCCACATTTATAAGAAGAGACACACTATCTAATCTATTTTTGATCAAGTAAATTCAATAGTTTTTTCAAATAGCGTGTTGACACATAACAAGTTTCTCCATTATTCATAATAACTATCCGCTCTGCTTTTTTCACTTCGCTGATATTATTTAAATTGATGACAAATGATTGATGACATCGATAGAAACTGCGATCTTTCTCAGCCAGCTCTTTGATTGTGCCATAAAATTCTATTTGACGATTTTCTAAATGAACAACAACCTTATGAGGCGTTGAAGAAGATTCAAAAAATAGAATTTCTTCCTTATTCAATTTGATAATTTTTTCACCAGATTTGATTTGGAAAAATGATCTATTGGGATTCAAATCATTCAAATAACGTTCATGTGCTACATTGATACAATCCTGAATTTTCCTAGTTAAATTTGGATCATCCTTTGCAATGTAATCCATCGCCTCTACTTTGTAAGAAAATGTCAAATGAGATAATTCAGCATGGGTTGTGATAAAAACAATTTTCCCAGCCGTATCAAGTTTTCTCAATTCCACAGCAAGGCCAATCCCTGTCATTTCATTACTCAAATCTACATCTAAAAAATACAATCCTGTTGTCTGACGTTCCTTCACTTTAGTCAATACTTCCTGAGGATCAGCAGTTGCCAGAGTAAACTCTAGATCATAATCTTTCATCAATATGTAGTTTTTTATTGCAGTGGTTAAATTCTCCAACTGCTTTGGATTATCTTCACACACATAGATACTTAACATAGTTCACCTCTAATTAGTAATTTCAATTTTTTGAATGAAGCAGTCATTATCAATAAGCGTCTCTAGTGTCACATTCATCTGTGGATCAATCATTTCTTTCAAATTACTTAAACCTAAGCCTCGGTTTTCTCCCTTTGTAGAAAAACCACTGCGATTCATTTCAAAAAGCTTCGGGTGCCCTGTTTTAATTGTGTTCTGAACAATAAAACTAATACTTTCCATCTCTTTTATAATTGCCATTCGTATGAACCCTTCTTTATTTTCCTTTGTCTCCTCGATTGCATTATCTAAAATAATTCCTAAACAACGAATCAAAGAAACTGAATCCATGTTCACATCATTGATTCTATCTTTTACTTCCAATTCTGTGTCAATTCCAGCCCATTGAGACTGCAACAATTTTGAAATCACGATACTCTTGATTTCTGTGACTTCCAAACGACTGATCTCTGACAACTTAAAATCATTTTTCTGCATCAGCTGCTGAGTTTTTTTGATCGATTGATAATAGTAGTCTTTCAACCGATCAAAGTCATCCTCTTCAATAAAGCTTTCTAACGACGTCAAAATATTCTGATAATCATGACGAAATTTTCTCAGTTCATTGTAATTACTCTCAAGATATGTTGTGTATTCTTTCAGATTCTGCTTTTCTTTCTCTTTGTATTTGTCTTCACTTCTTTTTTTCATATAGAAATAGGTGATAAATAACAAAACTACTGTAAACGTAAAGTACAAAGTAATGAAGAAACTATTAAGTAAAACTGTACTTAATAGATTCCCTTCAGCATTCGCAAAAAAAATAATTGTACATAATATTATGTATAGGCCTAGTGATAATGAAGTAACCAGCCAAGTTCCAACATCATCCAGATGCACGCGTTTTTGAATTTTTTTAATACCATAAATGGTTATTCCAGCAAACATAAAATAGAAAAACACTCGTAATAAAAAGAGCATTTGTGAACCTATCTCTACTTCTTTGATTATTTCATTTTGACCATATAAGAGTATGAATGATGCAATATGATCAAACAATACGATTAAGCTACAACTTAAGGAAGCGTACAACAGGTTCTTATTCCACGTTTTTTTCAAATAATAATTCAATATAAGAACAGAGAAAAACACTAAAAATTGAATATATATACCTATATATCCAAATACGTATCCAAGTATAACACCAAAAACAAGTGATAATAGCGTTCCTTTCAAGCTTAGAAATTTTTCACTAATGAAGTGTGAATTCATTGACAATACAATGAAATATTGAATACAAATGATTATATATATCAAAAATAAGTCCCCCCTAACTTAAATCTACTGCCTCCTCAAACCAATATATTAGTAAAATAATCAAAATCTCACTAAGCTATTTCAATTTTTTGAATGAAACAGTCATTATCAATAAGCATCTCTAGTGTCACATTCATCTGTGGGTCAATCATTTCCTTCAAATTACTTAAACCTAAGCCTCGGTTTTCTCCCTTTGTAGAAAAAACACTGCGATTCATTTCAAAAAGCTTTGGATGATCTGCTTTAATGGTATTCTGCACAATAAAACTGATACTGTGTATCTCTTTGATGACCGCCATTCGGATAAACTCATCCGCGTTTCCTTTGGTCTCCTCAATCGCATTGTCTAAAATAATCCCTAAACAACGAATCAACATCACTGGGTCCATGTTAATCTCATCGATTACTTCTTTTATCTCCAGCTCAGTCTCAATTCCAGCCCATTGAGACTGCAACAATTTTGAAATCACGATACTCTTGATTTCTGTGACTTCCAAACGACTGATCTCTGACAACTTAAAATCATTTTTCTGCATCAGCTGCTGAGCTTTTTTGATCGATTGATAAATAGTAGTCTTTCAACCGATCAAAGTCATCCTCTTTTTCTAAAATATAAATTATAAAACATCTAAGATTTGTATATATACCCGATATAACTATACCCACAGTGCTGGTTAATTAAGCACTTAATTTCTCAAGTCCAATTGAAAATTTTAATGTTTCACTATCTTCTTTATGTGCTTCAGCCAACAAAAGATTATAAAGCAGAACCGTTAGTTGTACTCTTGTCATAATACGTTGAATACAATGTGCGTGAATCCCCTCTATTCCAAGGATTTCTAAAGAAGAAAAGACGGTTTCAATTGCTTTTCTTTGTTTTTTGAAGAGAGAATAATCTATTTTATTCGCTTCTTTCATAGATTTTCTAGGAATCGCAAGCAAGGTAATCCCTTGTTTAGATAGACGATTTGCTCGTTCCTTTCCAACATACCCTGCATCACCTAGAATAGTTGGAATGAAAAAGGATTCTGTTACATCTTCTACTACTTTCGCATCATGTAAAGTAGCAGAACTCAGTAAAAAGTTTAAAATCAGACCATTTCTACTGACAATCGCATGAAACTTTAGCCCGTAAAACCAGCGTTTCTTCGTTGCATTATAACCAATATTGGCAAGTGGTTGAGCAGAATGGGCTCTTCTATTACGAATTGGCTGACACAAAGGCATTGGGAGACTAGCCACTAGCCCAACTGCATCCACTTCACTTGAATTCCCTTTCATAAATGCTTAATTGATTAATG
Organism: Enterococcus sp. CWB-B31; assembly: GCF_020567645.1. Taxonomy (NCBI): domain Bacteria; kingdom Bacillati; phylum Bacillota; class Bacilli; order Lactobacillales; family Enterococcaceae; genus Enterococcus; species Enterococcus sp. CWB-B31. The sequence continues at coordinate 450,058 of NZ_JAJDJW010000001.1, read as the reverse complement.
CGAGAGTCGGTTGAAGATTATTGCGGGTTCGAATAAAACGAGTTCTGTTAGGAAAATCATTTCCATAAATAGAGCAAACTAAACGATAAATGCCAATGAGCGTTGTACATAAATGAAGAATGCCAAAAAGATAACAAGTTAGAATAACGACATCTGATTGTTTCGCTAACTGTTTGTTTTTTCGGTTTTTGACTGTATCAGGAGTATATTCTTCATACAACCGTAATACTCGAAGCAGTAAATTTTCGAAAGTTATAGTAAAATGAGAGTTGGAAGGTTCTTGCATGCTTTTTCATCTCATTTCTTAACCGATTTGAGGCTAGTGTAGCAAGAACTTTCTTTTTTTGCATGTTTAAACTATTTTAACTAGCACTATGGGTTAACTACATAAAATAAGAATTAGTATATTAGCAAAAAATGCCAGTATAATTTTTTTCCTACCCCCAATTTTTCATTAACATAATAAAAGTCAAAAAATAATATATTGAACTATCTCACATAGCCAATAAATATACAAATACACTTCAAAATGTTCATTTTAAACGAACTAATAGTTGTCTGTTAATGATATCATATATAAAACAATTTAATCAATGCTATTTATCTAGTAATTCAATAAATTTCATACTTTTTTTTAGACATTTATTAGATTATTCGGGCTTCTCCAACTATTTTTAAGACAACTCTCTTTAAATTGTACGAAGTGCTATCCAACAATATTTTTAGATATGAAGTAGATAGTGACAAAGATCATTGAAGTAATTCTTCTGGAATCTCAATTTCATACCCAAATCCAATACAACACTGATTAATCGATAATTCCCCACCTGATACTAATAAAACCGCCAACAAATCCATCATTTTTCCTTTTAATTTTCCCATCATATTCTTTCATCTCCTAGTAATTTATATAGTACAGGCATGGTCAGCAGTGCTGCCACAAAAGCACCTGTCATTAACAAGTTCGCAATATACGTTTGATTAAAACCTAAAGCAATAAGGAAAACTAGCACGTTAGAACACAACGCCTTTTGTCTCAACAGTCTTTTCTTTTCTTCATAGCAGATCTTATTCTTTTTAGTTACTCCTGGTGCATAGATCCATAAAATTGAACTGGTTCCTGCAAACAACATCATGAGAACATAGACTGAAAAAGGACCCATCATACAAAATTTAGCACAACCTAAAAATATAATGGTACTGAATACCGTACAAAGCTGACTAGATTTAGCATGAGCACCGTAAGAAAATGTTCGAATCATCATAAAACCAACATGGAAAATAATGACAGCTGTTAATAATTGAAACAAGTAGGCCAGAAAATAAATAATAACTAATTTTGTTACATTGATTATAAATACATTTAACCCAAGTTTCAGTTTCAACTGTTCAATCCTATCCAGATTGCATTTTTGACAAATTGCTTCTGCGCTCTGATCGACAAGCCGATCTGTAAATGACAACTTTTGACTAATTTTTTCCATATTATTTGCTCACCTCTTGAATTTATAGTAACAATCAACTCGGACAAACTGTGTGTTTTTTCTTATCCATACACAAAAAGAGCGAAACTGCAAAAAAGCATATAGGGAATACACACTTCTGTAATCAAAAGTGCGTATTCCCTATATACTTTTTAATCTGATTTAAATCGTTTCCATCTCAATTTTGTAAATAGCACATAATTTAAATAGCCGATTATTAGCCAAAGGTATTTCCTGAATTTCATAGTCTATGGCATTGTCTTTTAAATATTGCTTAACAAATTTCTGTAGGACTCCTTCAGTTTTACCAGACTCTGTTGTTAAATCATCCTTGGCAGAGACTATAAGTAAATAACTACCTGCAGTGAATTCTGGAAAATCTACATTTTCTAGTATATCAATCCTCTCTTCTTCTCTTATGTAAAAAATATTCTTATTGATAAATATCAGTGCACAATCACCAGATAAATCAAATAAAGAGTCACTTTTGAAAAAAATGTCAAACAGGAACGGACGAAAGTCACCTGTTTGAACTAACTCATTTAAGAGCTTTCTATCAATACTTTGAAGCTTGACAGATTTTAGCAATTCTCTCATTGATATTACTTCTGCTTTCAGTAATATTCACATCCTTACTGTATCTATCCCTCTCATGCTCTTTTTAAAAGCTTCGGATTAGAATACGCATTCTGAAGATTTTCTTCTATAAAGTGATTGTCATAGTGACCACTAATAAAGTCCTGATCGGATAAAACGGCCAGAAGAAAAGATACATTCGTTTTAATTCCGCTGATAATTGTTGTTTCTAATGCTACTTTAAGCTTTTTAATAGCTCCTGCTCTAGTCTTATCATGAACAATAATTTTTCCCAGCATTGAATCATAAAATAGAGGTACTTGATACCCTGAATAAATGAATGTATCTACTCGAACACCTGGAGATCCTGTGGGTAATACTAGAAAATCAATTTTTCCTGCAGATGGAAAGAAATTATTTTCCGGATCTTCTGCATTAATTCGACATTCTAAGGAATACCCCGTTAATTGAATATTTTCTTGCGTACAGCTAAGTGGAAGTCCAGCAGCAATAGTTATCTGTTCTTTTATAATATCTACCCCGCTGATCATTTCTGTAATAGGATGTTCAACTTGAACACGCGTGTTCATCTCCATAAAATAGAAACATTTCTTTTTATAATTATATACAAACTCTACCGTACCAGCACCAAGATAATTTAGACTTTCACTAAAACGGCAGGCTGCCTCACACAATTCCGTCCGAATTTTTTCATCCAATAACGGAGAGGGTGTCTCTTCTATAATTTTTTGCATCTTTCTTTGAATCGAACAATTTCGTTCTCCTAGATGGATGATATTTCCCTGAGAGTCGCCTAGTATTTGAACCTCTACATGTAAAAACTGTTGAATGCATTCTTCAATATAGCAGCCTTGGTTATTAAAGGCTTTTTCTGCTTCTTTTTTGATAATCTCATAATAATGAAGCAACTCTTCTAGGTTTTCACAACGTTTGATTCCTTTCCCACCTCCGCCATGTGTAGCCTTAAGGAGAATCGGAAAATTTAATTTTCCAGCTTCTTTTTGCAGCTGTTCAGATGTTTCAATCGCCTGATGATTTCCTGGAATTACTGGTATACCTGCAGTTTTTGCAAGTCTTTTGGCCTCAAACTTATCTGCCAGCTGTGATAGATTATCTAAGGATGGACCAATAAATGTAATTCCTTCCTCTTCACATATACGGCATAGCTCCATATTTTCAGATAGAAAACCATATCCTGGATGTACAGCTTGACAACCAGTAATTTTAGCAACATTAACAATAGCTTCTACTTTTAAATAGCTATCAATAGACGAAGCCGGCCCAATTTGATAAGCTTCATCAGCAAACGCCACATGAAGCGCTTCTTTGTCAGCTTCTGAATACACAGCAACCGTAGCAATTCCTAGTTCCTTACAAGCTTTGATAATTCGGATAGCTATCTCACCGCGATTGGCAATCAACACTTTTTGAATCATGCTGATGCCTCCTCAATCACCGCTAAAGGCTGTCCATACTCAATCATCATTCCGTTAGATATCAGGATTTCTTGAACAGTGCCTGAAGCTGCAGCTTTAATTTCCATAAAGCACTTCATCACTTCTACCAAACCAATAACATCATCTACATTGATTTTTTTACCGATTTTTAAATACGGTTCCTGATCAGGTGCTGAACGATCATAGAAAATACCTGTCATTTCTGATATCAGTTCTTTACTATTCATAGTAGCCGTATTCTGATACAGTTTTTCCTCTGCTTCGAAAACAGTTGCTTCTGATATACTTTTTTTCGGTGACTCTTTGTCATTCGTTTGAACTAGTATCCCTTGCGGTTCCTTTTTGATAATGATGCGCAAGCCTTCAGCTTCATATTCAAAACTTTTGACTTTTGTCTGCTCGCAATACTTCATCGCTTCAAATAGTAATTTTGTGCTATTGAACATCTTTTATCAGCTCCTCTTCACTTTTGCCACCTATGACTTGATCCGTTCCCATCGATAAATATTTTTCAACTCTTCGTTGCATCCTTTCAGAAGCATCAAGCAATAATAATTTTGATAGCTCATGAAACAAAAATGTATCAATCACTCCTACTTGTTTATCGATATCCTGACTAGCATCTGGGGTAATCTCAGGTATGATTCCATCAATAATCTTTCGTTCCGCCAAATCCGCAGCTGTTATCTTTAAACTTTCAGCTGCTTTAGCAACTAGATTACTATCTTTCCATAATATAGAAGCTGCCCCTTCAGCAGAAATAACCGAATAAACGGATTTTTCTAGCATGAATAGCTTGTCTGTCGCGCTCACCGCTAGTGCGCCCCCACTGCCGCCTTCTCCAATCACTAAAGAAAGGGTTGGAATATCTGCTCTTAACATCGTCTGAATGCATTGCGCGATTGCCCAGCTTTGGTTAGACTTTTCAGATTTTTCAGTAGGATCTGCCCCTTTCGTATCTACAAAAGAGAGAACAGGGCAATTAAATTTTTCTGCTAATTCGATTATCCGTTTCACTTTTCTAAATCCCGCCGGGGAAGCCATTCCAAAATTTCGCTCACTATTTTCTTTGTAGTTTTTCCCTCTGTTTTGCCCAATGACCGCTACTGGAATATTATGAAATACAGCTAACCCTGTAAGAACGGCTTGATCATCAGCAGATGTTCGATCACCATGCAATTCGATAAAATCTGGAAATAGCCGTTGAATGTAATCTTCAGCATTCGGGCGCTCCATTTTTCTAACCAAATCCAAATGTTCCTTCGCATTACTACCACTCTTATCTAAGGGCATTCCTGCCCTTGCTCGAAATGTTTTTCCTTTTCGAGAAAGCTTCCCTTTCTTACCAAACACTTGAAAGAGCTTTATCAAATAGTCACGCTGTTCTTTCCTTGAGACAATATCATCAACGTGCCCATGCTTGAAAAGAAATTCGGCGGTTTGAAAATCTTCTGGCAGTTGCTCCTTCAGTGTTTTCTCAATCACTTTTCGTCCCGCAAAACCGATCGTCGCCTGAGGCTCAGCGATAATAATATCTGCAACATTGGCAAAGCTGGCAGAAACACCGCCTGTAGTTGGATGAGTCATTACAACGATACTCAATAATTTTTTCGCTCTTAATAGCTCAAAAGCTTGAATTGTTTTTGCCATTTGCATTAAACTGTACATGCCTTCTTGCATACGCGCCCCCCCTGAAGCTGTGAAAATTACAAATGGCAGCTCAAGTTCACAGGCGGTTTGTATTGCTCTATATATTTTTTCTCCAACAACAACGCCCATACTCCCCATGCGAAATGAGCTTTCCATAACGGCAATCACACAATCTTGCCCCTGAAGCTTTCCTTTACCTGTAATGATAGCGTCTTGTAACCCGCTCTTCTTTTTATCAAAAATCAATTTGTCATTATATCCATCAAAATTTAGAGGATCTTTGGTTTTAAACATCTGATTAAATTCCAAAAATGACCCTTTATCGCATAATAATGCTATTCGATCTCTCCCGTGTATGTTCTGGTGACATCCGCATTTATAACAGACATAGTGGTTTTCTTGATAAACGCTCTGCAGTAAGCAACTACTACAACTTTTACAAGTTATATAGCAATCTTCAATAATGGTTGTCTGATCTCTTTGTTTTAATTGCCTGTATATTTTTTTCTTTGGTTTGACTTTATACGTCGTCATATAACTCCCCTCCCTTTACGCTTCCAGCTTCACTTTTTCAAACATACAGCATATAACAAAAAATGTGTTCTCATGTTGTTTGTAATAGATAATCAGTCGATTATCTGGACTAAGCAATACATTCTCAACTTCCGGAATTAGATTGATCCAGATTTGCCCGTTTCGAATATCCATCACACTGATTGATTTCAAGCCTAAACTTAAGCCTACGCCAAGAGCCTTACCAACAGCCTCCTTGATACTCCATATCAACGTTGCTGTCCAAGCTTTATTTTTGGGAAAACACTCTCCAGAATCAATGATTCTGCGTTCCTCAAAAGAAAAGATACTTTCATTTTCTACTATTGCTTCACTGGTAATCACTTCCTGTACATCAACCCCCATCCAGCAATTCTTACCATGACTGATAAGAATACTGGAATCACTATGGGAAAGTGAGGTTGATCCTTTGATGCTGCGATTATTGACATGAATTCTAGGTTTCCCTTTGGTTGGACCATCGGTATCATTTCGAATCTCAACGTCCTTCATATCAAGAAATAAATGTTCACTGTCAATCATCTGACGGAAAAACTCTTTTGCAAACGTACGGCTATAAACATATTCTTGACCTTTGTTACAACGTTCTTTCTTTTTTAAGATAGACAATTCTTCTTCACTTAAAAACTCTTCGTAATTTCTGCTGTGCTCTTCCAGCTCCTCTTTGAAGGTATATGCATACCTATGCCAGATACCTTCAAAAATTTCAATTTTATCCTGCCTTTTCTCAAAGCATGTAATCTCTCCTTGTATAATCATTTATTCTCACTTCTTCCTGATGAACAGTCTTTTTCATGCCATTTTATTCTAGTATTTCTTTGTACGATACTTCTTTAAGCTGTCTTTTAGCAATCATAATAGATAATTCAATCGATATAGCCGTCAGTACGAGACATACAACTACAGACAGTGGACTAACATCCATTGGATACAGCATATCCGTTGTTTTAGATAAGAATCCAAACATCATCATGGATAAAAGGATTGAGTATGGGATGGATATAACGTAGCCAATAAAAGCGACTTTTCTAAAACCGCTATATACTGCTTGATTACACTCTTCTGCTGAATAACCCATCATTTTCATTGTTGCAATATATTTTTTATAGCTCTTTAATACATTTAAGAATGCTAGAATCAGTATTGCCAAGCCCATAATTAAACCAGACATAAATAAGAACACAGCTAACAGTTGGTAGGTTTCGTTCTCAGAACGCATTTTGTCTTCTAGGCTACTGGTTTCAATGGTGCTTACAGGATTACGTTGAATCTTTTCAGGTGCTAGATTCGTCAACACACTGTTGTACGTTTCTTTATCAAGTAGCCCTGTTTTCAAAGCTATGTCCTGTGAAAGATACACAGATTTTCCGTAGTTTCTCTGATCCACTGCTGAGATTTTTAATTCATGCTTCTTACCACTTAATGTGACAGATACTGAATCACCAATATTTAAGTCATACCTTTGACTCATCCATTGATTGATGACTAATCCGTTTTCGTCGGCTAAGTTAATTTTTTTTTGTCCACCCGTACTCTTGTGTAAGGTCAACAACGAAGCAGATTCCTGTTGTAAGATATTCAAAGTGATATTCGTCAGATTTTGATTTCCTTTACTTAAAGAAGCAGATAAATAGTAGTAGTAAACGGTATCTGCTAAGTTTGCATCGGGTTTCAATTCTTCTGTGTAATGAACCTCTCTCTCATAAGCAATGCCTTCTGTGGCATTTTCCACCATATTTTCAGTCATAAAATACGTCATATACGCAAATTGGCTTTGAACACCTAATGCAAATCCACCAAAACCGACAAAAAATAGTGTACTTATGCTAGAACGTACAATAATACGTTTCAAACCTGCCAGAAAATTATGTTCTTTTATTCTAATATTGGCCTTAATAATCCGCTTGCTTACTTTTGTCTTCACTTGACCTTTCATTAATTGTAGAGCTGGTTTTTTTATCTTTAAAAGACAAGTAGCAACAGAAAATAATCCAGCACAAATTGAAGGTAACAGAACCAACATAATCAAAAGCAAGGGCTTTATCCCATCCTCATGACTAGGCAAAAGCAGAGAATGAAACATCATTTCATAATAAATTGGCGATAGTAAATACCCAACAAAATAGCCAACTCCTGCTGGAATGAACACGATGAAAAATGTCACAAAATATTTTCTTACAATCTCTAAACTTGAATAGCCCATAGCTTTCAGTACGCCAATATTGACAATATCATGATCAATTTGCTTTCTTGTTGAAACCATGATTAGTATGAACGCAATCAGCAGCAATAAGCTCACTGCAAATACAGCAATAATCATATTCATATTCATTATAGAAGTAATCGTGCCATAAACTGCTGGATTTTCTTCATTGGACTCCAGTTGATAAAATTGTGTGTCTTTTTGCATTTCACTAAAATTAGACTTCTTTCCAAAAAACTTCCCAACAAATGTGCTACTACTGCTATTTGAATATTTCTGATCATACTCTTGTTTGAATAGAACGATTATTCCTTGACTCTTTTCATCATAAAGTTCCCCCGCATCGTCTACTATCGGTGATAGTATATTGGAAACCGTAACGATTCCTGATATTTTATATTCTTCATCATTTAAAGTATAGGTTTGACCAACCTCTAACTGATTTGTTTTAGCAAAATTTTTATCTACAACCAGTTCACTGTCTTTTACTGGCAGCTCCCCTTCTTCTAAAAGAAATCGATCCATTTTTCTATCAGCACTTATTACTCTGTAAATAAGGTTATTTTCTCTTACTATGGAATACCGATGTTCTTCCCAGGTAAAATCGTATTTTTTAGCTAGCTCTTGATTCTTCGCTTCAATGGACTTAGTCACACCTCCAGCTTCTAACACGTCCTGTTCAGTTACCGAAGGATAGTAGCTAAAATCACTGACTGCACCTTCTGCTTTCACTTTATCCAAAGACTGCTTCAAATCAAGATTGCTTTCTATAAATATCGTACCAATCGTGATCGCCAGAAATACAACAACCATCGTACATAATGTATCTAATTTATTCTTCTTGAAATGTGATAAAAAATTCATAATTATCCCCACCTAATCTCATCGACTGACTTTTTATTTGTATTTTGATAAATTTCTTCAATTTCTCCGTTCTTCATTCTCATCACTTTTGTTCCAATATCAGCGATACCAGCATTATGGGTAACCATGATAATAGAAAAGCCTAGCTGCTCTTGAAGTTCAATTAGCAGTTTTAGTACCTGCTTACTGGTTTTTTCGTCTAATGCTCCTGTTGGTTCATCACAAAAAAGATATTTTGGTCTTTTGGCCAATGCTCGGGCAATTGCAACCCGCTGTTGTTGACCGCCAGAAAGTTGATGAGGCATTCTATCCAACAAATCATCCAGACCTAAAGACTGTATAATTTTAGAGAAATCACGATTATTAACCAGATTTGCTCCCATTCTAATATTGTTTAATACGTTCAGTTCTGACATCAAATAATATCCTTGAAAGATAAAACCAACTTCATCTCTTCTGAATTTTGTCCGTTGTTTTTCAGAAAGCTTGCTTATATCTTTATTTTCATAAATAATTTTTCCTTGATCACTTGTATCTAAGCCCGACATAAGATTCATTAAAGTTGATTTACCAGAACCGGAAGGACCTAAAATAACTAAAAATTCTTCGTCTTCCACTGTAAACGTCACTTTGTTCACTGCATAAAGATTATTTTCTCCATTAAGGTACTTTTTCACTAGATTATTTATTTTGATCATGTCGCGTTCTCCTCCAAAATTGTATAAATTTTATATGCACTTCTAAATGCTCCATAGACACCAAAGTCTGTTGACCAATTGCCGCAGATATACAGACCGTTGATACCTTTAAAAACAGGTGAAAAGCTATTCGTATTCTGAACAGATTTTCCTGTCCTTATCCAGCCAAACACAGAACCTTCATCTACAGAGACAACTTTAGAATAATCATCATTTTCCAAAGCAAATGGGGCCTCTAATTTATCAGAGACTTCTGGCATTGCCTCTCTAATCAATTTTAAAACAGCTACCAGTTCCACTTTTTCTTTATGATTATGTAATAGAAAAGTAAACATTATTGTTCTTTTAGATTCATTAAATAAGGGGTCAGCTTTGTGAGGAAGGCTAATCATGCAAATCGGTAATTTGTCACTGGAAGGTGCCAGATATAGTTGTTCCTTCATCAAAGGTGATGTGTCCTTTCCAAGGTAAGTATTATCGCTTGATAGACCTAGGACATCCTCTAATAGTTCTGCAAAAACCCGAAAAACAGATGGACCCTTTTCCAACTTCTTCATTTTTGTACTATTTCTTAGTTTCTGGCAGCTTTCTGGCAGAATATTAAATGGAAAAACAGTAGATATAATTTTGTCTGTTTCTATCTCGAAAATCGTTTCTGTTTTTAATTCTTTACAACGGATTCCTGTAACAGCAGTTTCTTTATCTACAAGTAGCTCTAAGCACTCCACATTCTTTTGAATTTTCCCACCATTTGTGATTATTTGTTGTTCAAGTTTGTGAATTAGTTTTTGTGGTCCACCTTTTACATAACAAGCACCAATACTATAAGAAATAACGAGACTTAAAACTGTAAAAGCTGAATCTTCTCCTAAAACGGCACCATATCCTGGTCCAAATGAAAGCAGCAGTTTCTTCAGTAGTTCATTCGTAAAATACTCTGATAAAAACTGATTAAAACTTTTCTGTGATGTTTCCATAAACATCTTTAAAAGCAATGCATCATCATTCACAATAAAAGCCTGCTGATAGCTGATTAGTTTTTGAATAAACGCTTCAACTGCTGTCTCATCTGGAAAATTTTCTGTAATATAGACGGACAACTCTGAAAGTTTGACTGGTAGCTGATGTGATTTTCCATCAAGAAGGATCGTCAAATATTCTGTTTCAATGAACGTTTCATCATAATCAATAGCCAACTGATTAAGAATTTTTCCAATGGGTCCAGATTTAGATATTCCACCTAGATGGTGAGCGCCTAGATAATAGTTCGTTGTTCCAGAAGTGATCGTCTGGCATAACCCGCCCAATAAATCACTTTTTTCAAAAACAATAACCTCATTTTCCTTGGACATTAGCGCTGCCGCTGCTAAACCGGATATTCCACCTCCGATGACGCTGATTTTCTTCTTCATACTACTGACTTCCTTTCCAAATGCTAAGTCTCTGCAAATAATTCAATTTTTTTCATTGTTTCAGTAATGATTGCTACCATTTGATCGCAAGCTTCTTTAGTAATTGTTAATGGTGGTGCTACAATCAAGACATTCGTATCGTCTGGATAAAGCATCAATCCTTTGTTTAGCATAAATTTAGATGCAACTTCGGCAATTCCCCATTCACTCATTCCCTTCATAGGAATTTCTTTAAAAATCAATGAAATCATCAAACCGCTGCCTTTTACTTCTTCTAATAAAGAGTTATTTTTCAATTCAAATGTCAACTGTTCTTTCAAATAGCTCCCCATTTTCTCTGCATTCTCAGAAAGCTTCTGCTCTACTAATTCAGTAATTGTGGCTAACGCAGCAGCACAAGCAACCGGATGACCACCAGAAGTATAGCCGTGATCCAACATTGCACCTTCTGAGTCACTCCAAAATTCATTGAAAATCTTTTCGGTAACCATGACACACCCCATCGGTATATAGCCCGAAGTCATCCCTTTAGCAGCCATCATTAGATCTCCGTATACCTCGTATTGCTGCGAAGCAAACATCTTACCTGTGCGACCAAATCCTGTGGCTACTTCATCAACAATAATTAGCACATCATTTTCTTTACAAATAGAGAATACTTGCTCAACATAGTCTTGGGGCAACACATTAACTGCATTTGACAACTGTATCAATTCAAAAATAAACGCACCTATTGCAGTATCTTCTCTTTTTATGTAGGCCTCAAATCGTTCGACAGCTTCTGTAATCTTTTGCTCTTTTTCCGACTCTGAGTCATTACATGAAAGGATAGGAGGCTCTACTTGAAAGAAGCCTTGAGGTGAAAGTGCATATTCTTCATTGCTATAGCAATCCTGTGCGACCATTTGAGCAGCAATCGTTGCCCCATGAAATCCACCACTTAATGCAAGAATCCCTGTTTTGCGACTCTGTTGGTTATATCGATATTTTCTAACAATCTTAATGGCTGTATCACAGGCTTCTGACCCGCTGTTTGTAAAAAAGCAGCTATGAAAATGTTGATCTGTCAGTTCCTTCATTTTTTCAGAAAATTCAATAGCTCGATCATTTGTCGTTGTATACAGCGTAGAATTATCTAACGTATTCAACTGATCTACAATGCTTTTGATAACACGTAGATTTTTATGTCCTACATTTGCACTTAAGAGATTGGAAACTCCATCATAAACCTTTTTGCCATCTTGATTGATAAAATTATTTTCATTATCAACTTCTGTTAATATTTGAAAGTTTTTATCTAAGTATGATTTCATTTGTTTAAATGAATTCCAAACAGCTTTTCCTTGTTCTTTCTTATACCGTTTTTTCATTGTTTCTCCCTTCTATACTGCTTATCTAGCTGTATAACCGCCATCAATCACAATATTCTCTCCAGTCATGCTCGTTTGATTTAAAATAAAGGTAATTGCTTGGGCAATATCACTGTTTTGAATGTATTGTTTTGGAAGACCGCCTGTTGTAAACATCCATTTTTTATTCTTTGAAAGCTGATTCATTGCATTCGACAGCATGTTTGTTTTTACGAAACCTGGGCTAACAGCATTTACCAACACACCTTGATCACCATAGTCTAACGCCATGCATTTAATCAATTCGATTACAGCTGCTTTTGATACCGAATACGCACTCATATTATAGGTGCCAACAACGCCTAAGTGAGATGCTAAAGCAATAATATGGGCATGTGTATGTTTCGTTAAGTAAGGTAATAGTAATTTAGTATATTCAAACACTAGATTTACGTTAACATTCATTGTCAGCAGCCATTCTTCTTTCGAAAGTTCTGTGACACTCCCTGGAATCATCAATCCGCTGGCAAATATCACTCCGTATAGTTCACTAGCTTGATGAGCATAATCCAACACCACTTTTTTTGATGCTTCTTCTGTTAAATCAACCAGAAAGCTTTTAATACCCGCACGCTGATATGCTAAATGCTTTTTTTTATTCTTATCAAAAACGATAACATCATATTTTTCAGTCAGTTTTACCACAAGTTCTGAGCCAATCCCGCCAGAGCCACCGAAAATAAGTATCTTTTTTTTCATCTCAGTTACCCCATCCCTTTTATGTCAAGCCGCCATCAATCACCACTGTTTGTCCAGTAATATAGCTTGAATGATCACTGCAAAGAAACACAACCAAATCTGCCACTTCTTCCGGTGCTCCCAATCGTTTCATCGGGATAGATCCTCTTAGTTCCTTAAGCTTCTTTTCTGGAATTTGCTGCACCATCTCCGTATCAATATATCCTGGAGCAATAGCATTCACTCGAATATTTTTTGTTGCAAGCTCTTTTGATAAAGACTTCGTTAAACCATTTACTCCAAATTTAGAGGCGCAGTAATTGGCCTGACCAGCAACTCCGATAACACCGCTGACTGAGCTCATATTAATAATCGAGCCAGATTTATTTCTAATCATTTCCATAATCACCTGTTTGGACATATAAAAACTTCCATTTAAATTTGTCTCAATAACAGTTTCCCATTCCTCATCTGTCATCATGAAAAACAGTTTGTCTTTTGTAATTCCTGCATTATTCACCAAGCAGTCGACCCCGTCTAGGGTTTCAATCATTTCTTTTACCTGAGCTTTCACAGCATCCTTTTTAGAAACATCTAATTGAAAAATGTGAAGGTTTTTCTCAAATTCTGGCAATTCTTCTTTTAACTGGTCTGCATGTTGTTTAGAATGTATATATGTAACAGCAACCGTTGCACCTAGTTCCAAACACTTTTTTGTAATGTGTCTGCCTATTCCCCGGCATCCGCCAGTAACAATGACTTTCTTATCATCTAATCTCATGATTTCTCCTTTGTAATAACCGTTGCTGTATAATTTCCTGAAACATCATATCCAGTGATTAGAATGGTTTTTAAACGGTCTGTTTTGATATTTCCCCCCAATTTTGTTGGGACATATCCGTTCTTCAAAATCAATGCTCCTGCTAAGAGTCCAACATTACACGAGGAGCCTAATGTTTCACCGAATAGCTTCTTCACATTGTCAATGCGAGGAATTTGCGTTCCAAAGATATCCTTCAAAATACCACTTTCTAATGTATCAAAGTATGAGCCGTTACTGGAATCAATAATCAAATCAATTTCAGAGTGATTTCCTCCATTCACCTGCTTCAAAAGTTTAGTGAGGTTTTGCTTCACTCTTGCTTCGTTCACTTTTTCGATCAATGGATAGATTCCTAAATTACAGTCTTTCGTTTCAATAATTTCACAGTATCCCATGTTTGATTCATCTGATTTCTTTAAAACAAAGGTAACTGAGGCTTCCTGAACAGGAACAGCTTTCGTGATCTCTTTTTGATTGAAGGCTTCATAGAGTTCTTCACAATATTCCTCAACTGATCCAGTAACAATATGATCTGCTACATCTTTTCTCAATAATGAACTGGAATAAGCAATATTATTGCTGCCCATCAAAATTGTGCTCACACCTTGGAATCCATATTCCATACACACATGTCCTACGCAGGTATTAGAAACTGTATTTGCAAAAACTGTTGGGCTGCATAAATCCTGATCTCCTTCATGAACCATTTCAGCAAAAGCCAAGTTAGAAACCATTGGACCATATCCTGTTGAAAAAATAGTTCCTACTTTAGTTTTATCTAAAGATTCCGTATCAATATGGCTTGATTCCAATGCTTTATGTGTTGTGTAAACAGTCATTTCTGAATAACGGTTCATTCTCCGTCTTTTCTTCTTAGGAACGACAGATTCAAAGTCGATTTTGCCATGACTATCTGTTGATTCAGCTCTCATATCTAAATTCGCCCAAATCTCATCCAGATCATTTCCAAGCTTACTGATAACGCCAATTCCCATTACTTTTATATTTTCCAATGTGTTCACTCCAATTCAAAATTAGTATCAAAATAGTAGGTAATAATTCCTTTGGCAGCAATTTTTCCATTAACTTTTGCTTTACATTTCACTCGAACAAATTTTGATACTTTTTGTACAAATTTTGCTTCAACAATGACTTGATCACCAGGGCGAATTTTTTTAAGAAATTTAACATCTTCAATTTTTGATAAATAAGCTTTTAAAGAACGTTCATCATCACTGTAAAACATAAAGCCGCCAATTTGGGCCATCGTTTCAATCAATAACACGCCGGGAAAAACCGGCTCATCTGGAAAGTGACCTTGTGCCCAAGGCTCGTTTACGCTGATACATTTAATTCCTCGTACATATCTTCCAAAATCTATTTCCTGAATATCATCAACAAACAGCATTGGATATCTGTGAGGTAAGGTTTCTAAAATTTTGCTATATTCCATCCATTTACTCCTTTACTATCCACTCTAATAGTTGGATTCCCTGATTTTCTATCTCTATGATTTTTGTCAAGCAACGGTCTAACTGTTGTTGTTGTTCTTGATTCATTGTTGAACCTGTCAAAATCTTTGAAAGTAGTTTCCATTCTTTGGCAGCTTCTTTATAATGAATTGCAGATTCTAAAAATTGCTTATCTCCAGTAATTTCTGCCGCTTCTTGTAAAAAACGTCCATAAATACGTCTAAAATTACCTCCGCCAGTTCCTAATTTTTCCATTAAAATCCCGAAGGTTGCTATAGTTTCTTGTTTTTCCTCATAAAGATCATTATTTGATACAATCGTTAGTAGCTCTTTACGGAATGTACCAAGTCCTTTCAATCCCATTTTGAAAGCAAACGGATACTTCATTCTGTGAATATTCAATTCCACTGCTTGAATCATTTCCTGATGATACGAACCTGAATAAGAGGGTAAAATAATGCTTCTATAATTACTTCTTGGATTTACTCCACTTTCTGTTGCTCCCATTGCTGATTTAAGATCTTCAATAGAAATAACTTTTGGTTCTGCCCAACGATGATCCAATAGTGTCACAATTTGGTTCTTTCGATCACACTCTACAATAATTGCATTATGTAAGCCAAAACCGATATTATTCAAACTGGCTAAATAAGGTTTAAAGTATGGTAAATGTTTGATCGATAGGTCTAAAATAACTGGAATTCCTTCACCGACCATTGTAATGATTGTGTCAAACGCTTTATCTGGATCGTCAAAGTTTCCACTAACATACTCTCCACCCAATAATGTAGCTAAATTCAATTCCAGACTCTCATTTTTTCCTGATAAAAAGCATTCATCCGATTCTTTATAATACTGATAAATGAAGCCTAAACCAGAACCGCAACCAAAGGTCATGGCTTCAGAAAAGGGATAGCCTTGCGCCTGAAGCAGCACTTTTGAAGCATTTGTACCACAATTTGATCCTGGTGTGTGTGTATTTACTACATCAACTGTCAACATACTCAAGCAACTATATCTCCTTTCACCATTGTTATGGTTTCATAATCAGCTGCGATTTTCTTCAACTGCGCTCTAGTTTCTTTCGTTAAAAGTTCTCGATAGCCTTCTGCGATTTCCAGCCATTTTAACTGCTGCAAATTTCCTTGACTCACATAAAGATTTTTTAACAGTTGTTCTTGTTTCTTATTCGCCATAGTTGTATTAAATCGTTTCAAGTAGTAAGACACCGCTGACTGAACTGAGAATTTTATCGAAACATCTGTAATCCTGCTCATTCCGGGAACATTCAACATGATCATTTCCCATTGATTGTTTGTTTTTATACAACTTTCGATAGCTAAGCATTGTTCTTTTCCAGTTTTAGGATTGATAATCAATAATGATTCTTCTGAGTAACCGCAACAAACAACGGGTACTTGCTGTATTGATTCCTCAAGTAGTTCTCCTTTTACGAAAACAATTGGTGGCGCTAATCTCATCTTGATATTCTTTTTTACATTCTCCATAAATAATTTCGGATCATCGTGATGAAAACTTTCCAAGTAAAGTCCCAAGCTGTATGCCATACTGGCTTCTTTACCGATTCTACACTCCTGATGCTCTCCGCTTTTCACAAGAAAGCCACCATAAGTTAGATATAATAGATCCTGATCAACGTAAGAACCTGCATATTTTAATACATTGAAATAGGTGTTCAACTCTAAATCGTGGCTTTTAATCCAAGACTTACTTAAACGTGGAAAACATCTTTTCACCAATTTCACCTCTTTCATAAGCTTCGATTCTTTCCATTATCCACTTTGGAACACTTAAAAGTAGTTGTTCTTGATCGTCTACCATGGCATGAATCGTTTCACCTGTTGCGATGACTTTCCCAGAAGCTGATTTCATCTTATAGGTAAATCGGACTTTGCAATTATTTATAATAGAAAATTCCAATTGAATCAGTGTTTTCTCAAAATTATACTGAACCGCCTGACGATACTTACATGTGGCTTCGATTACCGGAAATTTTAACGCTCGTCCATTCAACATATCGCCACTAAATCCTAATATATTTCTTGAAAAAGCCATTCTAGCTTCTTCAAAGTAGCAGAAATAGTTGCTGTGATGAACAATCCCATAACCATCAGTATCTCTGAAACGAACTTGATTTCTATATTCATAATTCATCCTTTTCACCTCATTTCACTGATTTTGTATCTATCGGATGTAAAATTCATTTGATTATCCACAACGTTCAAAATGTGATAGGCTGCTGAAAACCAGGCAAATCCCCAATGAGTACAGCTAAAATCTGTAGAAGTATGTTTTCTAATTAAATTAGTAGGATCTTTGAGCGACTCTTTTTTGCTAAATGCCCATGCGTATCCTGCACCATTGACTACGTCAAACCTTTGATTTATTTTTGAATCATCTACGACCTCAGTTTCGCTGCTACTTGTCACAAAAGGTGTCAAACATTCTTCTACTTGACCCATGGAAATAGTTTCTCGATTATAAGAGACTCCTTCAAAACACCATTGAGATGGAGCATTGTAATTTAGTAGTTGACTGTTCCAGACCTTCGTGATGATTTGATCTCCCTGATTTATCAGATATAACGTATCCGAAGCCAACGTTATCTGAGGGGATAAATATCCGACTTTGATTGAATTTTCACTACTTTTAGTAACCTGTCTCAAATCAATAACGGCATCCATAGTTTCTTCAAATTCAGCCGTATCATTTGAAAACTTTTCTATCTTCAACTCTGATATATCATGAACTATTCTTTGCTCTGAGGATTGTTTACCTACTTTCTGACAATACGCCAAAGCATCAAATGGTAACGCACAAATATCAAAGAATTGAGTATAGAGATATCCTGCAAAAACAGAAAATGTAACTTCTTTAACTGGTATAAGCGTTTTTATAATCCTGATAAATGTCGGATCTTGAATACCAATATACTCAATTACTTCCTCAACATTTTTATTGTAATATTTTGCAGAAGCAGAAAATTTTACTTTCTTCCCATCAAATCTGCTTGTAATAAATTCAGACCACTCAATTCCTATTCGTTCTATTTCTGAAAAGAAATAATTAATTCCTTCTACCTCTTTCGGAAAATCATTTTCTAATTTTTTTTGAAAACTCTGAATGTTCATCTCATACACATATTCTTCTTTATCTAATACAATGGATAGCTGAACAGCGTTTTTTCTTATTTCTAGCGAGTCCTCAACAGTGTCTTCAAAAAACTGTTTCATGATCCCTGTTTTTAAATCATTTCCAAAAAAAGGGTACACAGATACATCCTCGATCTGGTCAGTAAAGCGAAGGACCTCGTATTTCTTCTTCAACAATGACGCAGCTAAATCACCTGACAGATTATTGCCAATAATTCCAATGCGCTTATTCATGAACTCTTCCTACAAAGATACTTGCTGTATTGCCAGCAAATGCAAATGAATTAGAGAGTGCATAATCTACAACCAGTTCTTCCTTAGAAGTGTTGAAATGATTCGCTCCACACTCGTCCAGTTTATCTTCCAACCGAATTGTCGGTGGTACGATTTGATGATGAATCGATAACATTGTTGAAGCCAATTCCAATGCACCAGCGGCAGCCAAACAATGACCAATCATTGATTTATTTGATGATACATACAGCTGTTTTTGAGATTTTTCAAAAAATCGATCAACGGCTCCAGCCTCCATGACATCATTCAATTTTGTTCCTGTACCGTGAGCATTCACATAGTTAATTTTATCCAACACATATGGATGATCTTTTACCGCCATATTCATAGAAGCCGTAGCTCCAACTCCCTTAGGATCTGGACTAGTAATATGATAAGCATCATTATTAATTCCATAGCCTAAAACTTCACCATAAATTTTAGCGCCTCTTTTTTTCGCATTTTCTAATGTCTCAAAAGTGAAAAAAGCTCCGCCTTCACCAATATTGATACCATCTCGCTGTTTATCGAATGGGCGACACTGATTATTACTCAACGAACGTAGTGCATGAAAACCATAATTAGAAAACTCCGTCATTGGATCTGCTCCACCAACAATGACCAAATCAGCATTTTCTTGTTGGATTAAATCAAAAGCAATCCCAGCTGCTGTTGTTCCTGCTGCACAAGCTGACATGGTTGTATAACAGCCACCTTCTACACCTGTTTCTTCTTTGATTGTTGAAACAAATTGAGGAATCTTAACTAACCAGTCTGCATTTTTCTTGCCATTTTCTTTGTCATTCACATATCCAAGAATCCGGCCATTAGATGCCAAAGAAGTGGCAAATGAAAGACACGCTCGATCTTCCATTTGCTGAATATTTTCTTTTGTTAACCCACTATCTTCCAGTAGCTCTTCTACAGAATTTTTAACGATATAATCAATTCTTTCAGGTTCATCAGAACTTGTAGTAAGATATGGCATCTCCCGTTCAATTTCACCTACAAAGGACGTACTAAGCTTTGAACCATCAAATAATGAACATTCCTTCAATCCACTTACACCATTTATAGTATTTTCAAAAAATTCATCTTTATTATCACCATTTGCGCAAATAACGCCGATGCCGGTTACAACTACTCGATGTTTCGTCATATTATTCCATTCCTTTTTCTTCTCTTACATAATCAGCAATACTTTGAACACTTCGGAAAATCGCCATGTCTTCATCGCTTACTTTCAGTTCAAATACTTCGTTCAATCCCACAACTAATTCTAAAGCATCAACTGAATCCAAGCCTAAACCAACTTCTTCATCAGAATAAGATTCAAAAATCGGAGCATCGAAATCAAAATTTTCTACATCTACATCATCAAGATCCAATTTGTCAATAATCATTTCTAATACTTTCATTTCCAAACTTTCCTTTGCTACCTTTACGTTTTGTTCTGTCATCTCAAATTCCTCCAATAAATCTATTTTTTCAAATAATGGTTAACACCATGTATTTGTTGCATTAACTATATCGCCAAATGGACCACTACAATGCGGTTTTTCATACAATCGTCCAAATCATACATTTTTGCTTTTTTTCTCCACGAACAACAGCACTTTTGCTATCTTTTTCGTCGTTTCCTTTACCACGTAGCTCATTGAAGCTATATAAAATAACAAAAATTGCAGCAACACACATCAAGCAGATGATTAAATAGAAAAAAATTTTTTCAAAATATGAAGTCGGCGTTCGCAACATCACTTTTTGAACTATATTGCAGATAGTTAGAATCCTAATAAATGGTAGGAACAAAAACTTATTTACCTAATATAAATAAAAGTCAAATAAATCATTTTTTCGATACGAACAACTTCTGTACTCAATATCCTTCATTCACAATAACTCTGTCATTTCTGTTCTAATCGAATAAAATAGACTCAAATTTGATAAGAAAACCGTGTTTTATGATTTATCAAAACATTCTATTTCACTTTCATAGATACTATTTCTATAAACAGCAAACGAAAGAAGGTTACTTATAAATGAAAAAAATAGCTGTTATTGGCAGTGGGTATTCAGGATTGACCTGTGCTGCATTACTGGCAAAACAAGGATACAACGTGGAATTATTTGAAAAACATTCTGTTCTTGGCGGATATGGCGATGGATTTGAGAAAAAAGGCTTTACTTTTCATACCTCTGTTTATCGTTTTCCTTCCACTGTCTATACGATCCTCGATCAAGTATTAGATTTAACCTATGACAATTTCTTATATTATTATATGCAATACCATATTAATGATCGCAAAATTCTAATTGATGATGACCTGTTGAATGTCCTCAGAAGAGAGTTCCCCCACCAACGTGTCAATGTGGAACAATTCAAAGAAAAAATGAATGATGTATTAGATATTCTCAACGAAATTGATCAATCTGGCGGGAACATTTTATCTATTTCTGTAGAACGTTTGAAAGAATACCTGATATTCACAAAACGAACAATCGAAACTGTTCTTATTGAATTCTTTGGAGAAGATGCTCTATTCGCAAATGTTTTTTATGCCTTATTTGACTTAACCGCAGACATGTCAGCAATCACAATCCCTGCTACTCTTTGTGTTGGAAAGGATACTCCTGAAAATAAGATGGTCTTTGGCGGGGGCAAACAAGTAATTGCAGATTTAGAAACATTATTTTTGCAGTTTGAAGGGACTATTCATCGGAGAAAAGAAGTGAGTGCCACACTGATAGATGATGGATCATTGACAGAGCTTCAATTCAAAAATGGAGAAACATATTCTAATTTTGATTATGTGGTTTGGGCGAACGACTATAACAATTTTTATCGTTTAAATAATGAACAATATTGGAACCCAAAACTTAGAAATGATTTTATTCCTTCCAGTTCTAGTTTTGGTATCTGGTTAGGACTAGATCAACCTTTTGAGTCGTTGGGGATCAGCGAAACCTATCACAGCATTTACATCGGTGACCGAACTTTTTACAGCAAAGTGGCCCAGCAAAAAATTCCTGTAGAAACAGAATTTTTAATGGTTTCTTTCCTATATTCCAAAGATTCAAAAAGTACGCCTGAAAATAAGTCACAGCTATGTTTAGGTTTTGCTATGAATTTTGATTTTATGAAAGAATGTCAAACACACGGCATTTATAAAGATGTAAAAAAAGAAATTGAAGAGCTTTTCATCGCTCTTCTAAAAGAGTATTTTCCAATTATTGATGAAACTAAAGTTATCTGTAAGGCTTCTGCGACACCGTTAACCTATGAGCGCTATACTCACAATCGAAAAGGTTCCATGTATGGTTTTGAAAAAAAACAAGAATTTGTCATCAGTAGTCAAAGACATGAAACTACCAATACCAGCATTAAAAATCTATTTTTCTGCAGCCAATGGACATCGATCGCCGGCGGTACATATGGTGCAGTGAAAGAAGGTATCCGTGCAGCCAATCATATTTTATCGCTGGACAATAAAGAAACCTATCAGTATCAAGAATAAATGGGGGGCATTCAATGAAACACTCAATGCACAGCTCGTGCTATATTGCATCATTCAGTAATCTTCTTGCTCAAAATAATCCATCAATCACAGATGAACTTCTCTTTGGGATTAGTCAAAGTTTTAGTTTCATGTATAATTACACCAATCTGCCCCAATCCGGATGGACCTTTTCAGCACTAGGTTCAACCCACCAGGGAATATTTACACTCTCTACGTTGCTAAACAGGGAGATCAGTATTATTTTGGCTGAGGAGGAAAACTATCTTGCTACTCTATCAACTATTCTCAATGACCACTCGTCTGCAATTATTGAAATCTCTGTAAGAGAATATATGAAGGATCCTCAAAGCAAAGAATTATTTTCATATGTAAAAGAAAGTAATGTAAATCATTATGTAACGGTTCATAAAATAGATTCTGAGTTTGTTTACTTTTATGATAATTTCAGTTTCAAAATGAGAAAACTGTCTATTTCAGATTTTCTTTGTGCAGTCTATCCAAAAGACACCAATGTCTTTTATCCTTCTGAAGGCCGAATTTTTTACTATAATATGACTAAACAAAGTAACATGGCTCCGTTGTCTAAGCAAATGATTTTAGAGGCTATCCACCACACAGCAGAGCTATTTCTTCTGTCTAATTGGGAGAGTAAAGGGTTAAATGGTCTCGATCACATGTCTCAAGAATTGAAACATATCTTGTCAGAAAAAGAACATCTGGAAAAAAATAAAAAGCTCTTCTATTACTTCTGTATCCTTGCTGGAAATGGCGGTCTTTATAGAAGAGACTATATAAAATTTTTAAAAAAAGTAGCGTCTCTTTATCCGGAAGAAGCAATAATTCTTAAAAAAATTATTGGTTTATATAAGATTGCTCAAAAAAAGTGGAAAAATGTATCAAAAGAAATTGCTTCCATAGATATTCACTCAGCTTCTTTAAAACAGGCTTTCAGTGAAATAGAGAATTTGTTGAATGAAGTGGCACTTATTGAAAAAAAAGCCATGTACACATTATGGTCTTGGACCGAAAACCACGTAAATAAATCAGTTACATCCAGTTTTCCTATTCAAAAAATAGAAACTAATTCCTTCAATACGCTTGAAGAAATTATTCGGTATTTTATGAATAGCCGAATTGAATTTGATTTGATTGTAACTAAAAAAAATACAATAGATTTAAACATTGCTCCTGATGACCAAATGTTCTATTGGACACCTTCAAACAAAAAATTATCAACAGAATTTTGGGATGGAACGATAAACTATGGTTTTAAAACTAGACCGTTAAAAGAACTAACTACCTTAAAATCAGAAAGTTTTAAAGACCAAATAGCTGGATAATTTCAATACATGGAAACTTAAATAATACTCAGCTCCGATTTATTTAGTTCAAACTTAGTCTTTTTTTCTTAGTAAAACTCTGGATCGGCTAGACTAGACAGAAAAAATAAGGTGTGTAAAATAAAAAAAATACACAGGAGAGGGACCTGCAATAGTTTAGTTAAAGTCGGTTAGATTACTTATTTTCTTCGCCTCAAATTGTCGAGGAGTCATCATAAATTTTGTATAGATTCTTTTGTTTGGATAGTAGTCTTCTAAATAATCTTGGATTAACACCTTCATCTCTATTTTACTTTTATGCTTGTTGGGTTCGATTAATTCTCGTTTGATCGATCGATGAAATGATTCGATTACTGCATTGTCAACAGGAGTCCCAGATTGGCTCATTGAATGTGTGATGTGGTGGTCGGTCAACAGCTCTTGATGGATAAGAGACCGATATTGCTACCTCTATCGGAATGAATTACCGTAGGCAATTCTCCTTTATAAATGTGTAATGGATAGACGACAATTTCTTTTTTCATGGTTGAATCCACCATATAGCAATGTGGAATACGAGTTGCCAAGTTAATATAGGTGGACAAATAGAGGAGACCGTCATTACAAGGAATATAAGTAATATCCGTCACCCAAACAGCATCGATTTGGCTCTGTTCAAATTGTCGATTCAATAAATTTTCTTTTACTGTTTCTTCGATTGCTTTTCCTCTACCATAAGAAGAGTTGCGTTGATGAAATAGTTAAGCATGGAAATACCTATAGTCTATTTGATTCTATGGAAATTACGGAGGACCAAAAGGAATTAAAAAAAGTTATAAACATTTTATCTGGAGTT
This sequence comes from Enterococcus sp. CWB-B31, assembly GCF_020567645.1. Classification (NCBI taxonomy): domain Bacteria; kingdom Bacillati; phylum Bacillota; class Bacilli; order Lactobacillales; family Enterococcaceae; genus Enterococcus; species Enterococcus sp. CWB-B31. Next base: position 425,596 of record NZ_JAJDJW010000001.1, on the reverse strand, counting down.
TCTCCACTACATCAACAATCTCTTATTGCTGATTACTTTAGTGAAACGATACCAGAGAATATCGTTTATGGTGGTAAAGAACATAATGAACTATTGATGAAACTCATTGAACTGACCCAGAAAAGTATCACCATTGTCTCTCCTTGGATTAGTGCTTATGTAGTAAACGAAAACTTTTTACAGATTATAGATAATCAGCTTAAGTAAGACACTACCGTCCAAATCTTTTTTGGACACAAAGGTAAAAAACGATCACTGGAGACAGAAATTGATGAGATAGTAGATAAAGATATACCTTGGAGAAAAGAAGAGGCCTTAAAAGCAATAACTGCTCTACGTAAATTATTAAAAGACAATCTTGTCTATAATCCACCATCACATGTAAAACTGCTGCTGATTGACAATACCTATTTATTTATTGACTCATTAAACTGGCTAATGAACAGCGGCAAAACTAAGCAAAAAGAGCTCAGTTGTCTAGTAACAGATAAATCAAGCATAGAATATATTAAGCAATATTATGCTGAGTAACAATAATCATAATCAATACAGTTTATTTAAAAATAAGCTCTATTTATTTCACGGCATAAATACAAATCAATCATCATGGATATATAGTTTGTTTTTTCTGTAGAGAATCAGTTCAAATATGACCAACAAAAAATTTTTTTATTACTAAGCAAAAAAATTTCTATTGGTCTAGAAAAAAACAACTATTGATATATCACTAAAAAAATAGCTTTTTGCAAATATTTCGGGAGGAAATAAAAATGAACAGTCCTATTAAAAACGTCCCCTCAGAACTAAGACCTTTAATTATTTTTCTTTTCTACCTGGCCTTAATGATAGTTGCTCTTTTTATTGTCGGTTGGATAATTGACTATTTAAGAAAAGATCATTATCAGGTCAATAAATATTATTATCGAACGCTCAATAGCAATATTGGCGGTGGAGAAGAGTATTATTACAGATATTGGGCTTGGCAACCCTATAAGAAAAAATTTTACAAACAAATCTTATCCGAGAAACAAGGAATCAATAGAACATACTCTAGAAAAGCTATACAAAGAAGGAAGTTGAAGAAAAGTCCTATACCCTTTAGAAGGGAGATATACGGGAAAGCAAAATAGAAAAATTTCATTTACCTGAGGATGTGCCAAAGGCGTTTAGTCTCGAGAAGTAGGCCAAAATTCACGAAAATTGTTCTTCAATTTTTTGTGAATTTCAGCCTATTTCTGAAAGGCTTGTTTCTGCGGTTACTCGTCGCAACTATGATCTGCGCTCCTGCTCCCACCGTTTATCCGGATTCTAATCGAGTTATAAACAACTAAAAAGTTAAAAATTAATCATTTTACAATCAACGTTCCTAAATATTTCCAATAACCTGTTAACACAAACAACTTATTTAATTTGTTTTTCGAATTTAACTAATATTTCTTTTTTAAGCAAGTTAAGCTCACTTTCCTCATTTACATATAACTCTTGAAGAATATTCTTAACAAATTTTTCTCTGGTTACCCCTAATTTTTTGGCAATCTTATTTACTGATTGATTATAAACATCTTTTCCTGGAGACAAGTCCTTCCAATCTGATTCCCAATTTGAAATGTAAGTTTTTTCTACTTCATTCAGTATTAATTCATCTATATTATTTAATTGGTCATTAATAGTCTCTTTTAGCTCTAAAATATATTCTCTTAATCCTGATCCTGTATCACTGTTCTCAATCTTATGTTTTACTTCCTTATATTTTGAAATTCTAGCTATCTTTCCTAACATTTCATTTAGTCTAAAATCAATAAATTTAGATTTTGCATTGCTCACATACTTGTCTGCTTCTTCTTTAAATATTTTTGAAATGTCCTCATCAGTTATGAAATTTGGAGACTCTCCAGACAAATTTTTTTCAATATCATTATATACCTTGCAAAAGCATTTCTCATCCAATAGATAATTTTCAATTTCATGTTTTTCTAGCACAATAAAATGAGTATCATAATATTCTACGTCAGTTTCCATAAGTTTTTTTATATCTTCATCTGTCTTAGTATCTCTATCTATCATAAATACAAAACATGGATTGTACAATAATTTGTCCATACTAGACATCACACCACATGTTCTTATAATATCCTCACAATTGTTTAGTTCATAAATTGTTATTCCATACTTTTGCTCTAAACTTTTCAAGTGTTCTTTTTCTGTAATTCCTTCTACAAATAACATTTTTTCATTTATAGAACTTATACCAACCTTCCTTAATTCATTTTCAAAATGAGTATCTAATTTGATTAATTTGTTTTCATCATCAAAAAGATAATTACTTCCATCATTAAAACTTGAATAAATCAATTTTTTAGAATGCGTTAGTAATAATACATTTCTAACCTTTATTCTATTTTTTAAGAAGTCAACATACTTGAGTAACAAACTTTCGTGAAGATGATTCTCAGGTTCATCAATTATTATTGTATTATCTTCACCAATATAATAGATGAAAATCAAACTATACCAAATTAATTGTTCTCCTGCACTCAATTTTCTTATATCAAATTTCCCCCAAGGTGACTTTATAAATAATGATATTTGTCCTTCAACCTCTTTAGTAGAAAAATTATCTATCTCTAAATGTGGTATTAATTCTTGGAAAGCTTCTTTCGTATTATTAAAATAAGACAGTCTAGGTGGTTTTCTAGGTATCACTCTGTCTGTAATATAATCATTAAATATTAGATCATATAAATGGCTATATGTATTTTTAGGATCTAATACTGCTTCAAGTACTGATGAATATTTTTTTTCATTGTTTAAGATTACATTATCAAATGTATAATCCTTTTCTATTACCGACTTATTTGTTGGCAGATATACAAAAACATTCTTAGGATTTTTTATATTCCAAGATTGAACTATTAATTTTTCAAGCTCTTTTGATGAATAATGAATACTATAAAAATCTTGTTCATTTTCATCTGAACTTTCTAGTCTAATTTCCTGAGGTTCTTCAAATAATTCACTGTTAAAAAATAATTTGATAAATGAATCTTTCTCATTAAACATTTCATAAAATTCTAACGCGATTGAATTAAAGTATATATTTCTCTCTTCTATAATAGATAAAAAGTACACTTTCTCTACCAACATTATTGCTTCCATTATTGTTGTTTTTCCAGATCCATTATGACCACTTATTGTATTTATTTTATTTAACTCACCAAATTCAAATATTGTTTCTTCTCTAAATCTTTTTATATTGTATAATTCAATTCTTTCCAACTCTAGTGTCGGTAAATCATTTAACTTAATTTTATCATTACTTAAGCTTTCCTCTTGTTTATGTTTTACTTGAGGCATTGCGATTTTTTGATCAGAGCTACTATTATGATTAAAATACAAAAATTTGAGATATGATCTTAATAGAGACCCTAGATTGGGTATTCCACCAAGATTAGTTTCTCTCGACCTAGTCCCTTCATCGTATTCTTTTTTCGCAATATTAGCTGTAAACAGTTTAATTTTATATCTCTCATCCCTTGGATACCAAACATTCACTCCTGAGATAATTCTTTTAATATCTTCATCTTTTTCTTTAAAAAACGATTTATATATCGGTAAAAACAAATCAAAACTATCATATTCAAAAAAATTATTTACTATACGTTGATCATAAGGAAAATCAATCTTCTCTAGTGTATATCCTAGTTTTTTTAATACTGGAGCATACCATACACCAACCTTTTCACCTTGGTATTTTGCTGCCCATTCCATGTACTGCTCTTCTATAATATCTGTATCGACTTTCAAATTCTTGATTTTTGTATCATCTATCATCTTTTTTATATGATATTTATCATCATTAGATATATTACCCTGAATATTTGTATTTGGCATATCCGGATTAGAATCATATACTGTAACCTTACAATCTAAGTTTTTTATATTAAAAGACCATAATACTCCATTATTATTTTGTTGTTCAAAATTACTAATAGTATAACCGTTTTGCTCAAGTTTGCTTAACACTTTATCTATATTTACATACATTCATTATGCACCCCTTCTATTCTATAAGCTTTATAAACATCCTGTTTGCATATAATAATTAGCGCATTCCAAAATTCCCACCTAATCATTAACCTACATTTCGCTAAACAAAAGCCATTTAAATCAACGTTCTTATTCAAGCGAATCGCATCATTTATGATACGGTTCCCCCTTCTGTATTCGAAATGCCCGGTAGATCTGTTCCATCAGGATCAGCCGCATCAGCTGGTGTGGATAGGTCATTTTGCCGAAGGAGATTTTTTGATTGCTTCTATTTAATACCTTTTCGCTGAGTCCGAGCGAGCCGCCAATCACGAAGGCGAGATTGCTTTTACCGGAGATGCCCAACTGTTCGATATCTCCGGCAAATTCTTCACTGCTTGGCTGTTTGCCGTTGATTGCCAAGGCAAACAGATAATCGGCATCCGACAGCTTCGCCATGATTCGTTCACCTTCTTTGTTTTTGACCTGAAGCATTTCAGCCTCACTGAGTTTTTCTGGTGCTTTTTCATCAGGGACTTCTATAATTTCCACTTTGCTGTAGCTTTGCAGTCTTTTCAGGTATTCATTGATGCCCTGAACCAGATATTTTTCTTTTAATTTTCCCACAGTGATAATCTTAATTTTCATTTATCCACATCTTTTCTTTTTTTCTATTATAGCCTGTCTGAAACTAGCGATGATGTCCGTGCTCTCCATAATTTTAGTATAATTCAGTAAAAACAACAGTTTTTCTTCCCAACCCAACCTTCTTGTAGATACGCTCCCTTATATTTTTGACTCTTTTGCCACCGACATTCTCAGACACATCTAATCTTTTCCACCAATTTTATCATGTTGTGGATAGGGTTTCCACAGTATTTCCACATAGTTATACACATATTCACAGACTTATCCACAGGTTCAGTCTCTTTTTATGGTTATTCTGACTGAATTTTAAATACAAACAAATATTCCCCTGTCAGGTTATGCACATTATCCACAAACCTGTGGATAACTCATGTCGGTTTTTTCCACACAATTCTTCTTTATTTTTTCATAAATTGACTTTACGTTTTCTCATTTAGATGAATTTTTACCTAAGTTTTTCATAGAAAGTTCAAAGCTGTGTTATAGACTAAATGTGTTGAAGAAAGTTATACTATGAATAAAGAAAATGAAATGTACGCAGGAGGATTTATAATGGATAGAAAAGATGTTACACCTAATAAAAATGGTTTATTAAAAAAATTCGGTATTGGTATTGCCGGCGGGGTGATTGGCGGTTCACTTGCTTTTGGTGGTCTATATGCAGTGAACGGAAATAATTTAAATAATTCACCCAGCTCTTCTGAGCAGTTAACCCCACAGGATAACAGTGGTGATACAACCGTCAGCAATGTCAGCGTGAATGTCAACAGTGATATCACGGAGGCTGTGGAAAAAGTACAGAATGCAGTAGTTTCTGTAGTTAATATGCAGCGCGTCAGCCAAAATTCAAACAGCATGTATGGCGGGTTGTTTGATGACCGAACACAAAGTGACTCTGAGTCTTCTGACAGTTCCGATGCAGATCTGGAAGCTGCCAGTGAAGGTAGTGGGGTGGTTTACAAGAAAGATGGAGACACAGCTTACATCGTGACCAACAACCACGTGGTCAGCGGTGCCCAAGCTTTGGAAATTGTTCTTCATGATGGAACAAAAGTACAGGGTGAACTAGTAGGAACTGATTCTTATACAGACTTGGCTGTTATCAAAATTTCTTCTGATAAAGTGGATGCTGTAGCTGAATTCGGTGATTCTGATAACTTGAAGATCGGTGAACCAGCCATTGCCATTGGTTCTCCTCTGGGTTCTGATTATGCGAACTCTGTAACACAGGGCATTGTTTCTTCTCTGAATAGAAATATCACAAATACAAATGATGATGGCGATCCTATCAACATTAATGCGATTCAAACAGATGCAGCAATTAATCCTGGAAACTCCGGCGGTCCTCTAGTGAATATTGAAGGACAGGTAATCGGTATCAATTCTGTTAAAATTGTTCAATCCAGCGACTCTGTCAGCGTAGAAGGAATGGGCTTCGCTATTCCAAGTAATGATGCAGTCAGCATTATTAACCAGCTGGAAAAAGACGGTAAAGTAACTCGTCCGGCTTTGGGTGTAACAATGATTGATATGGCAAACATCTCTGCTCAGCAAAGAGAACAAATTCTTAACACACCAGAAGATTTAACAACCGGCGTCGTACTTCGCAGCATCCAGTCCGCTACACCTGCAGAAAAAGCAGGTCTGGAAAAATATGACGTTATCACTAAGATTGATGGCGAAGATGTTGAAACATCAACAGACGTTCAAAGTGCTCTTTACAAGAAAAAAGTTGGTGACTCTATTGAGGTAACCTTCTACCGTGGTTCAAAAGAACAGACAGTAACTGTTGAACTGACGATTGATCAGGAAGCATTGAACAACACCCAAGAATAGACATAGAACAAACCTCTGGAACGTTTCATTCGTTCCGGAGGCTTTTTTGTATATCCAGAGCTTCAGCCAAACTTCTTATTATCACCCAGTATCATTCATCCTTCTCAATTTGGAAGTATTTTTACTTCATCCAGACTATAATAAACAATTTAGTAACTGTGACATAAATATGTCTGATATCCCTAAAACCAAATAAATGGTGTTCCAGTCTTTGTATGATCCGAGCATTCGTAAGAAGCGTAGGAGCACATTCTTACTTGTCCTTCAGACATACGACGAGCATTCGTAGAAACTGTAGGAGCAAGTTCATATATGCCCCCCAGACATGCGACGAGCATTCGTAGAAACCGTAGGAGCAAGTTCATACATGCCTCCCAGACATGCGACGAGCATTCGTAGAAGCGTAGGAGCAAGTTCATACATGCCTCCCAGACATGCGACGAGCATTCGTAGAAGCGTAGGAGCAAGTTCATACATGCCTCCCAGACATGTGACGAGCATTCGTAGAAGCGTACCTCCATGCTTCGAGGATCGAAACGAAGTCCTTCAATTCTTAATGGCTCTGCCGTTTAGAAATTGATGAGATCGAAACGAAGTGTAGTGTAGTGAGAACCGTAGACACAGAAAAACGGCTACAGCGTAATGGTTTGTCTCGAGAATCGTTAGACTCATAGAGACAGTAGTTCTGGAAATAAATCACTACGATTGACTTGTCAGAGTAGATGATGCATGATGCCTACTTGGTTCTTGAGACAGAACACTTCTGTCATAACCTCTTTGCAGTTCCTCGCACTTGCTACAATAATCAGTTTTGCAGCTGTGATGGTATGATCCTCGAGACTGTAGTCTCCAGTAAGAAAGCCTCGGTACACACACCCGAGGTCTTTTGTCTGGATTCAGATTTTTTCTTCAGTTCTTTTTACTGAATGATTTCTTCTCTATCCCTTGCTATTACTGAGTTTGTTAACCCCCAATTTTATAATCCCTTTAATGTCAAAAAAAAGACTCAGTCTAGAAGCTGATTTACTCGTCTTTCTATCAGATGCTGTCATACAGCTTCTAACCGAAAAAGTCCAATCACCGCGACTGCGTCCTTTTCTTTTTATCTTTATTTTGCTTGCATTTTAATCTTTCTTATCCGCCAATCGGAAAAGCTTCTCCCACTACCGCATCGAACGACAGCTCCAAAATACCTTTTTTCTGTGGTGCATCAGGAATATTCAGCTCTCTGGCAGAACAGATCATTCCCCAGCTTTCTTCTCCGCGAAGCTTACCGGGCCAGATCATCATTCCGTCAGGCATCATCGCACCGGGCTTAGCTACCACTACTTTTTGACCGGCTTTAATATTTGGCGCACCACAGACAATTTGAAGGATTTCTCCATTGTCCACTTCTGTTTTTGTAATAGATAAGTGATCAGAATCCGGATGCTTTTTACAGGATTTTACAAAGCCTACCACAATTTTTGGTTTTGTATCTGCAGCCAGAGTTTCTATAAAACCATTGACAGCCAATTCTTTGTTTAAACGATTAATTTGTTCTTCCGTTAATTCTACTTGTCCATTCCCTTTGATCTCACCAAGAATGGTTGATGCCTTAAAAATATTCCACGCAACCACCTCACCCTTGTCAACAGTGACTTTGGCTACATTGCCTTTGCGCTCCACGTAGTTTTCTTTTGCTTGATCATCCGCAACAATAATCAGCAGCACATCACCTACATGCTCTTTATTATATGAAAAAATCATTTATCTTCCTCCTCCACTCTGTTCCTGTACTATCTTAACAAAAAAGCCGGTATCTGCCTATCTTTTCTTACAGGTCGGCAGTCCCTCAAAAAAACCGGAAAAACCTTTTCAGTCTTCACCGGTTTCGTTTTATTTGTTGTATCGTTTCTGCTGTTTGTCAGTTTTTATCTGAGGTCTTTTATTTGGAACTTTCCAATCCATTTAAGAAGTCTGCAATTTCCTGTTTGGTTTTGCGGTCTTTATTGACCAGTCTTCCCAACTCCTTACCGTTATCCACAACGACAAAGCTTGGAATCCCAAAGATATTCCATTGAGCGGCAACATCGATAAATTCATCCCGATCCACCTGAATAAACTGATAATCAGAGAATTCTTCTTCAATTTCAGGAAGTGCAGGCTTTATAAAACGGCAGTCTCCACACCAGTCTGCAGTAAAAAAGAAGACATTCTTGCCATTTTCCACATAACCGGCTAATTCTTCCAGATTTTTAGGTATAATCACAGCTTTCACCTACTTTCCATAAATAATTGTATTGACTGTTGTACGGTCCAGTCCTTTTAGAACCTGAATCAGCATCTCTCTTGCCGCTTCAAAATCTTTGATGCTGAACATGGTTTGATGTGTATGAATGTAACGTCCGCAGACACCAATCACTGCACTTGGTACACCGTTATTTGTTGTATGCGCTGCACCAGCATCTGTTCCGCCTTTGGAAACAAAATACTGATAAGGAATGTTGTTTGTTTCCGCTGTATCCAGCAGATACTCACGTACACGCGGCAATGTAATCATTCCCGGATCAAAAATCCGCAGCAATGTACCTTCACCTAAATGACCATAGGTACCTTTTTTTGTTTTAATATCATCCGCTGCTGAACAATCCACCGCAAAAAACAATTCTGGTTTGAATTTATGAACAGAAGGTTTTGATCCGCGCAGACCAACTTCTTCCTGAACATTTGCTCCAGCAATCAGCGTATGTCCCAGAGTCTCATTCTGCAGCGCCTCTAATGCTTCCAGCACCAATGTACAGCCATAACGGTTGTCCCATGATTTTGCGATAATATTCTTACCGTTCGCTGTTTTGATGGTTTCCGTTTTAGGAACAATTGTATCACCTGGGCGAACGCCGTATTCTTCAGCTTCCTCTTTTGATTCAAAACCAGCATCAAACAGGACATCTGTTACTTCCAGTGTTTTCTGACCATTTGTTCCCCGCAGTAAATGCGGCGGAATAGACGAAGAAATACAAGGATAGTTGCCTTTCCCCGTTTTTAAAGTAAAACGCTGTGCGGAAACAACATAAGGATTCCAACCGCCCAGAGGGACTACTTCAAACAGTCCGTTGTCTTTAATCTGTGTCAGCATAAATCCGACTTCATCCATATGTGCAGCCACCATGACTCTTGGCGCATCCAACTCTTTTCCGCGCTTCAGACCGAAAATCCCTCCCAATCCATCATACTGAACCTCATCAACTAAAGGCGTGATATGCTTTTTCATATACGCACGAACATCTTCTTCTGCTCCGCTGGTCCCCTGTAATTCTGTTAATTCTTTAATACGCTGGAATGTTTTTTCTTCCATTTCAATCCCTGCCTTATCGTCGTTTTAAGCTCAGAAAAAAATACCTCCTCAGCACCGTCAAAATCAGAACGGATGTGGGATTCAAACACGCATTTTTTCCTGTCATTTTTACAATTCTTTCTAATTATAACGCAAAATAACGGCAATGCACATTTTTTCGGTTCTTTCTTTGGCGTACTCTGTGTTAGAATGGTATTATATAGGATGATAATATTTAACAATACTCTTAAATAAACGGAGGGTGTTCCTGATGGGTGAAGAAAACGAATTAAACTATTTTAGGAGCGGCTTGGCCTTGGGCGCCGGTTTGGGCGTTATCAGCGGTGTTCTGTCTGCTTTATGGTATCAAAAAAAACGAACGATTGATGCAGATTCTGTACTGGAGAATGTAAAGGCTGCGTTCTTAAAAGAAGGTCCTATTGAAGGCTCTTGGATTGAACTTGAAAAAAAACCATTAAGAAAATTTGCGATTCATTCCAAAACATATAACGGTGGAGTTTCTCGGGTTGAGGACGGTTCGTTGGTTCAGTATGCATTTGTCGCAGATGCACAGACTGGTACGGTAATTGAAGTCAATCGCTTATAAACATTGGAATACAGATGAAAGGCCATTCTCCGTGGGCCTTTCTTTTTTTATAGAATGAGACGGAGGAAGAACAAACACGAAAAAGTTGTTTACCAAAGAAAAGGTGTAGGGTGGTATACACTGCTCTGATTGAAATAAATGGACAGCCATTTATGTTCATCCTTAAGAGGTTGCTAGTATGCGAACTGACAATCCTGGAATGGCAACAATTTTTTGACAGTTTCTATAAATAATTGAGGCACATCCGTTTGTTCTGTTACGGTTGCCATTGACAATGAGCCTTCTGGGGTATGTGTTTTTGTCTTGTCGCCTGAGCCTAGAAACGGCACAGACGATTCCCTCCGGATAACATCCCCCAACTCATTATCAATGGTTCGCTTCGCCAACAAATCACCGTAGATCGTGTTTTTTAACGCTCTATTTTCCACAGAAAAATTGTCAAACAAAGTGTAGCCTATTCAATCCTGTGAGTTTGGAAAACTTCATTACTATACTATATTTTAAGAGCTTGCTTCTACGCTTCTTCGAATGCTCGTCACATGTGTAAGAGCTTGCTCCTACGCTTCTTCGAATGCTCGTCGCATGTCTTTTGGTCATACAAGACATGCTGTATGCGCAGCCTCGATAAGTATTCCTTGAATAGAGGGTAGCTCATCTAGGTGGTATTAGCAGGATAGTATGCAACGCTCTGATGGGGATAAATTTGTCAGAATTTATTCCATATACAAAGAAATAGCTGTAGGCATACTGAGAATAAGACCGATTTTATGAAATAAATGTAAATGTACTTGATGAATTGCTGGAGCATACCATTATTTCTTTAGCTGTTGCCAGCGACTTCGTTAAACAACAGACACAGACGGTGAACAATTCAGCAGGTGTCGGCTTACATTAAAATTGAAAACCATCAGCAGATTGGGCGAGGTACAATAAGCCACCACACAGACAGAGGCTGCTTTTATCTGTTTGAGCTCATCGCAGCTTTTGCCTTTACTGATGGTTTAACTTTACTTATTTATTCTTCTGCCTGAAATCTTGCTTCCACCCGATAAATCGGCTGACCTTTGGCAGAGAATTTTTCTTCATACTCTGTCATGATATTGCCTTCATAAGAACTGCTATGGAGATCCAGCCAAACCTGTTCAATGATCATGCCGTATTTTGAAAAACTGCTCAGCGAGTATTCAAACAATCCCTGATTATCCGTTTTAAAATGAATTTCGCCATTTGGTTTTAAGATTTTTTCATCAACCGCTAAAAATGGTCTTGATGTCAGCCGGCGTTTTTCATGACGCTTTTTCGGCCATGGATCGGAGAAGTTTAAATAAATCTGATCCACTTCATTTTCAGCAAAATACTGGGTCAGGGCTTCACCATTCACATGAAGCAGCTGCAAATTCGGCAGTTCTTCTTCCAGTACTTTTTCCAGAGCGATTGAAAGCACACTGACCTGCATTTCAATACCAATATAATTAATCTCAGGGTTGGCTTTAGCCATACCTGCAACAAACTGTCCTTTCCCTGTGCCGATTTCAATGTGAATCGGATAGTCATTGCCAAATCGTTCGTGCCAACGTCCCTGCCACTTTTCAGGTTCATCTACTACATATTCCGGATGTGCAGCTAAAAGCTCTTCTGCTCCCGGTCTTTTTCTTACACGCATTTCAGGATTCCTCACTTACTATGATCTTTTATATTTTATAAATAATACATCTATTCAAAACATACAACAAGCCTGAGAATGGTGGATCTCTCAGGCTTATGTTCTTTCTAAATTTATACGTTCTTTTCATTCACTTGTCAATGGTATTCTAATTACAGATACGTTCCACTTCAGCCATATATTCATTGTGCAGCTTCTGCGTGATTCCTCCCGGCCGTCCGCTGCCAACGACATGGTCTTCGATTTTAACAACAGGGACCACTTCAATCAGTGAACCAGAGATAAAGCATTCATCTGCTGAAAATAGTTCTTCTTTATCAAATGCTTCCTCTTTAAGCGGAATGCTTAGTTTTCCTGCAAGCTCTACCAGTTTCTTTTTCGTGATACCTGGTAAAATCAGATTACCATCTGGATGTGTATACATCGTGCCGTCTTTCACCATCCAGAAATTCGCTGCAGAAGCCTCAGTCACTTTACCGTCACGGATCTGAACCGCATCTTCAAACCCTCTGCTTCTTGCATGCTCCAGTGCCATTACATTACCAAGCAAGCTCAGTGATTTTATATCACAATGCAGCCAACGGGTATCCGGAACAATTCCAACACCGATTCCTTTTCGCTGCTTTTCTACAGGACGGTCATACGGAATAACATTCGCAGTCAGCACACCTGTCACATTTAACGGATCGGGCAGCACATGATTACGTGGAGAATCAATCCCTCTGGTAATTTGGAAGTAAAGCTTTCCTTCTGTAATTTCTTCTACAGCAACCAGCTCCTCCAGCTTTTGACTGAGTGTTTCTTTCGTGAACGGAAGGACCAGCTTAATCTTTTCGGCTCCCAGCCACAAGCGTTCCAAATGTTCTTCCTTCATGTATAACTTCCCGTTATACACACGAATTACTTCATACAAACCATCACCATACTGATAGCCGCGGTCTTCCATATCAATTTTGACTTCTCCACGATCAACGATTTGATCATTCCATAAAACCTTCATTCATTATCCCTCCATTTTCTTCAAACGCTGCGGAACATAGAGCTTTGTAAATACAATTACTTCAACAACCAGTGCCGCCACAACCAACAGTGCTTCCGGCTTATTCGGCAATGCAATTAAGGTAAGAATACTGAAAATTGCGGCGGCCGTGAATAACAGAACCATCAGCAGAAAACTGACCGCCTGTTTCCTTTGAGTTGCGGGCGCTGGATACAACTGGGTCATCACCATGTAGTCAAACTGACTGTAAATCGGTATCATCTGGAAACCCATCAAATACAGAAATACGATAGCCGCACCTAATGACATAATGAAGTCATTGGAAAAGTAAAGAATCACACCGCCCAATCCCAAAAGACGAAGGAATAGTCCGCTATATTCAGAGCCTCTGAGAAAGCTGCGGGCATACAGATATAAATACGTATTTTTATTTTCTTTTTTAATCTTATTAAGAAGAGGATCAAATGCTTTTCTTCTTTTTACACTTCCTGTGATTTCTGGAACATCTGTAAATAAGTTGATAAACCGGTAAATCTGGTACATCCGGTTGTTTTCTTTTTTGATCATCTTTTCCCAGTCCAGAGAGATACCTGCTTTTAACTTTGGTAAAAAGTAACCTAACATTCCACACAAGATAATCGCAACAATTAGTCCGGCCAAAGGCACCACATACAGACTGGCCGCTATCGCCGCTGCACTTCCCAACAGCCAAATCAGCTGCCACTGCTGACTTTTATTGCCCGGAATTTGGTAGAGATCAAACTCCTGCCATTTCAGATGAGTAAACTTCAACAGCAGCAGCATAAACAGATAATAGATAAACGATACAAAGGTCTCCCTTGTAGTCACTACTACCAACGGCATTGTCATCCCGCTGATTAAAAAAATAGAAACGGCGGGAAGAATTGCTGAGTAGCTCAATGCTCGTTTAAAATAGCCCGGCATCTCCGCTTCCTTCGGCAGAATAAATACTTTGTCTGCTTCCTGTGTCAAGGTTGCCAGCTTGCCGATAAAAAGAATGGCCAGCCAGATCAGAAGAACCAAAGGCCTGCCCCAGACAAATTCTTCAGGCAGATTTTTCAGAAGTTCCGAGTAATAAAAGCCCAGTCCTCCCAACAGAAAGACACAGACGATTACAAAATGATCATTAAACACATACTGCATATATTTCATCATTTTTTTCAAATGACGGGATAGACGCATACGATACAGTTCCGACATACTACCCCACCTTTTCTTCCTTAGTCAGTGCAAGGTAGATATCATCCAATGATGAGTCCGGCAGATTGAATTCTACTCGCAGTTCTTCCATCGAACCAACTGCTCTAATTTCACCTTCATGAAGCACAACGAAACGGTCACAGTATTTCTCCGCAGTAGCCAGAATATGTGTGGACATCAAAATGGCTGCTCCTTGATTCCGCATCTCATCCATCAATTCCAGCAACGCATGAATCGCCAATGGGTCCAGACCTAAAAATGGCTCATCGATAATATACAGACTTGGCTCAATTAAAAAGGCACAGAGCACCATCACTTTCTGCTTCATCCCTTTTGAAAAATGTGCCGGAAACCATTCCAGCTTATTTTCAAGGCGGAAGGTTTTCAACAGTACATCTGCTCTGCGAAATGCTTCCTCTACGGATATATCATACGCCATTGCCGTCACTTCAATATGCTCCTTCAACGTCAATTCTTCATATAAAGAAGGTGTTTCAGGAATATAGCCTATCTTCTTGCGATAGCTCTCCGGACTATGATTCAGTGTCTGGCCATCAATCAAAATCTTTCCCTTTTGAGGAGTCAGCAAACCAATAATATTCTTAATCGTCGTACTCTTGCCGGCACCATTTAACCCAATCAGTCCAACCATTTCTCCGGCTTTTACTTCAAAATTTATATCTTTCAAAACAGGAACATGACCGTAGCCCCCTGTTAAATGCTCAATTTTCAAGCTCATCTTATTGCCTCCAAATTTTTTAATGATTTTATTATAACACGAGGCAAAGATAAAATGGCTCTGAGAGGAATAATTTTAAACTATCTATTTCTATCCTTCCTTTTACATAGAAAGAAACTATTTTTTGACTATTTTTGCTTTGATCATTATCAAAACAGATCGATAAAAAGGTCTTTAAACCAACATACTACTCCAAACATAAGATTTCCCGAAAATTGAGCAAAAACCGATGCTGAATCCTTCTCACTTGGCTGAGTCCGGTAAGAAGATAATTGAAAGACACCACTCTCTACAGACCTTAATCAGCTTATTATTTCAAAAAAATAAAATTTTCATTTATATCATGTAGACAATTGCGGAACTCTTACACATTTTCAGACAGATATGGTAAAGTAAAAGGAAAGTAAATGCTTATGAAAGAAGGTTTATCATGAAAGATTGTATCTTTTGTAAAATTGCCAATAAAGAAATTCCCAGTTATAAAATCTATGAAGATGACACAGTCTACGCTTTTTTGGATATCAGTCAGACAACAAAGGGGCATACGCTGTTAATCCCAAAAAAACACGTGACGGATATTTTTGAGTATGATGCTGATCTGGCGGCAGAAGTGTTTGCCCGCATTCCAAAAATCGCTCTGGCACTGGAAAAAGCTTTTCCAGAAATGGAAGGATTAAATATCGTAAACAATAATAAAGAGCTGGCTTATCAGTCTGTCTTCCATTCCCATGTCCATCTTATTCCCAGATATACCAAAGAGGACGGTTTCAGTATGCGTTTTGCTAATAATCAGGAAAATTATACACAGGAAGAACTGCAGGAAATTGCTGCAGCTGTTGAAAAGCAGGTGAATGTTTAAATGAAAGGATTTATCAAAGGATTATTATTCGGCTCTGTTGTAGGCGGAATCGGCGGACTGTTTATGGCCCCTCGTAGTGGAAAAGAAACCAAGCAGAAAATTATTGATGAAATCGATGACTGGAAGTATCTGCACGATGATTTCAACGAAAAACTGGCAACATTCAAAACAAACCTGGCTGATTTCCAGGAAACTGCTGAAACTGTGATTCCTCCATTTGTAAAAGGAATCAATAAAGATATTACGAATTTTAATTTTCAGGCGAAGCCTCGTCTGGAAAAAATTCAGGAGCAGCTGACTAAAATCCAGAATGAACTGCC
This sequence comes from Enterococcus sp. CWB-B31, assembly GCF_020567645.1. Lineage (NCBI taxonomy): Bacteria > Bacillati > Bacillota > Bacilli > Lactobacillales > Enterococcaceae > Enterococcus > Enterococcus sp. CWB-B31. The sequence continues at coordinate 409,361 of NZ_JAJDJW010000001.1, read as the reverse complement.
GGAAATGCCTGAACTGGAGGAGAAAAAGGAACAAGAATAGCTGTTGCGGCTCTAACCATGACTATCAGACTATTTCAATTGATATTGAGGCCAGCAATGCAGCGACAGCTGCCTGAAGAGCCTCCGTACACCGAGGCTCTGAACGAAGTCCTTCCTAATCGATAGGTGTCCTATAGAAATTAATAGATCGAAATTCCCAGCAGTGAGAACCACAGTTGCAGAAAGTCGATGAAAATACTCTATTTCAATGCAGCCTTCCTATCGGGAAAAAACTGTCCCATCCTCTCTTACATGAAGCTTTTCCGAGGAAATTTCTCCTTTTTTTCTGCTTCCTTAATTAATTTTCAAATACTTCATTTAAATTGTGTCCTAAGTTTGAAAATTTATTGAAACTATCAAATCTATGTTTCTTTTCGAGCATGGATTGTGGTATAGTAGTAAACGTGAGAAATTCCTTTCTACATAAAAATGCAAAAATACGACTATTTAGGAGTGCTAAACGAATGAAGAAAAAATTAATTTTAGCTGCAGCGAGTACCATGGCAGTATTTACATTAGCAGCTTGTTCAGGCGGTTCTGACAATATCGCAACAATGAAAGGTTCAACAATCACTGTTGAAGATTTCTATGACAGAATCAAAAATGAAAGCACAAGTCAGTCAACTGTAGCAAACATGATTATCTTCAAAGTTTTTGAAGACAAATATGGGGATAAAGTGACAGATAAAGAGATTGATGCTGAATTTAACAAAACAAAAGAAAGTGCTGAAGCACAAGGTTACAATTTTGATGACTACTTGTCGGAAGCAGGCTATACTACTAAATCTTACAAGGCATTGATCAAACAAGGGCTTGCATACCAAAAAGGGCTTGAGGCTAATGTTGATGTAACTGAAACTGACATCAAAACAGCATGGACGTCCTTCCATCCTGAAGTAGAAGCTCAAATCATTACAGTTGCTACTGAAGATGAAGCAAAAGAAATTAAAGCTGAATTGGATAAAGACGGTGACTTTACTAAGATTGCCAAAGAAAAATCTACAGATACAACTAAAGAAGATGGCGGGAAAGTAACCTTTGACTCTACTTCTACTACAATCCCTGCAGCTGTACAGGAGGCTGCTTACAAACTGAAAGACGGTGAAGTGAGTGAGCCAGTTTCTGCAACTGACAGTACTGGTTACCAAACTATCTACTACCTTGTGAAAATGACTAAAACATCTTCTAAAGGGAACGATCTTGAACCTTACAGAGAACAATTAGAAGAAATTGCCAAGGAAACACAAATGGCTGACCAAACATTTACTTCTAAAGTAATCAGTGATGAACTGACAGCTGCAAACGTGAAGATCAAAGATGATGCATTCAAGAATGTGTTGTCAGGCTACATGCAGACAGAAAGCTCAAGCACAGCAACTGAAGAGTCTTCAAGCTCTTCCTCTGAAAAATCTTCTGATTCTTCAGAAACAGAATCTTCATCAAGCACAACTGAATCTTCAAAATAATAACAATGATAGATAAAAAAAGTCAGCTGAGTATTCAGCTGGCTTTTTTTAGGGTTCTACATCAAATTGTATTGGTAAGACAAAAAAACTGAATAAAAGCGCAGAGCTAGGAATAAAAATCAGAGAACTCCTGGTTTTATTTTAAGTTCTTCTGTTTGGAGAAGAGAAACTTTGCCAATTACCCGGGCAGCGAAGCTTGCAGGCATTTAATGCTTTGCCTTGAGTTTGAGGTTGTGACAGAAGTGTTCTGTCACAACCTCAAAACCAACTGCACTTAACCATAGAAAACAGCTTAATTTTTTGAAGGACGCTCCTGTTTATTCTGCTTTAGTTTTTACCGCTTGAGCTCTCGGGCGTTTTTTTCTCTTTTTATGCTTTTTAGCTAGCTGCTTCTTCAATTTTCTATTCTTGTTAATCGTGATAATCACCACAACAGCCAATGCCAACAAAACAGCTATCAATGCCACTGTTGACCATGGAATTTCAAAGTCGGATTTTTGAACTGTGACATCCTGTTCATTCATATCTGCAGCTTCTTCTTTGGTCACTGTAAATTGAGGACTGCCTTCCCATTCACCCTGATCATTGCTTACTTTGATATCTACGGTATACTCGCCGCCGTCAAACTCTTCCCCATCAAACGGAATTCTGAAAGGAAACAAGGTATTGGGCGCAATACTCAGCTGTTCTTTTTTACCTGTCAAAACTTCTTTTCCATCCAGTAATACTGTGTAGTCGATGTTCACTTTTTTCACATAAGCTGCTGCTGTATTTTCAATTCCTACTTCAATGACATTTCGGTAATTCGCCTGATCAGCTTTTGCTCCGGTAATCGTCACCTCCGGTTGGACTTCCTGTCCATCTGAATGAATCAGCAAAGCTATCTCTCTTGAAAAGACATTTTTTACATTTCCTTCTGTTTTTTCATCAGACACCTCTTCGAAATAGATACCACCTGCCAAAACTCCAGAAAACTTTTCTTCAGGCATTTTGACCGTTAACGTAACATCCTTCGTCTGATTTGATTCCAGCTGAATATTTTCCTCGCTTAATGTAACGAGTTGTTCAATATCATAAGGTGCGGATTTAGAGGTATCTTCATTAATTCCGGAATATTCAATCACTCCGCCGCTGTTGGTCACTGCTCGGTTAAACGAAGCTTTCAATGAAAGAGTTTTTTCACTTTTATTCACCAATGTTATCGCCAGTTTCTCTTCCTTTCCCGGATCAAGAGTCACATCGAAATAAGATAAGTTCTTATCAGACTGACTGTCTGGCACTTGAATACTTGCATCAAAACTGTTCAACGATTCTCCATGAACCAGTGAGGGAAAAGCAACTAAGTTGAAAATATAAATAATAGCTATCGCTGCTGCAAAAATAATCGGTTGGTATGTACGGCGTTCTCTCTTCATATCATTCTCCTCCAGGCTGATAATACAAGTTCTTAAAAATTGGGGCAAAATTTACGTGTACAGATTTTGCCCCGATTTCGTTCATTTAGTTTTTAAACTGGTGTAGCTGATAATGTCCAAGTAAGTGTTGTTTGATAATTTGCTTCATTTTTATCTACATCTTTAGGAACAAACAATTCAAATTTAGTTAACGCCAAAGATGTTTCCCCTTCACCTTCACCAGGTGCTGCTGTTAAAACATCTGCTGTTGTTCCTAATTCTAAATCTAACGTACTGTTGGCAATTGTAGCACCTGTTGGGATAGAGCTCAGATTATTTGTAATTGCACCGGCATCAATAGAAAGTGCTGCACCTGTCAATTCGCTTGTGCCATCACTGAATTGATCTGTTTGTAGTACTTTTACTGACCAGCCTGAAGCTTCATCGCCACGGTTATCACTCACAGCAACCGCTCCGGTAGTCAATGCTGATGTTTGTACACCATCAACTGTTGCAACCCAAATTTCATCTTCAGTTGACTGAATTTTATGTGAACCAAAGTTCAAGTTGGTTGGTAATGATGCAGCCGGATCGCCTGTTTCCGGATCAAAGATCAATTCCCCCGGTGCATAGTTTACTGTCGCATCTGTGGTTTTGTCCTCCGCAAAGCTTGTAGTACCAAAGCCTAAGCCAATTCCTAATAAAATCGCAGCAGATAATAAAATAGTTGTATGTTTTTTCATGTTTTTCTCCCCCTATATTCTTTTCAAATTATAAATAGCGATTAATACAAAGATTACTCCCACGACAACAAAAAGATAATTGACCGTGTCGTTGGTTTTTAGAAAATTCCCATCCGTACCTTCTTTGACAATTGGAGCAGACTGCCCGGAATTTTGAGGCTGCGTAGGAGCGCCTGAATTCTGAGTGTCAGTAGTACTGGTACTGCTGCTGTTTGTAGTGCTGCTCTCACTTGTAGAAGAGCTGTCGTCAGTGGAACTTTCAGATTGGGTAGAACTTTCTGTACTACTCTCCTCAAAGTAATGGATATTTCCATTTGTAACAGTTGCCTGAGCCTGTTGTGAGGAAAATAAGAAAGTCAGGGTGATGCTTCCCAAAATTAACAAGAAACAATTAATCTGCTTTAACAATTTCACCATTCCTCCTCACTAGGGACTCTCTGTTACAGTCCATACAAGTTTCGTGTTATATTGCCCGGTTTGCTTATCGGTATTCTTTGGAACAAACAATTCAAACTTTGGAATCTCAAGTTTAGCTGTTCCGGTTGTAGAAGTTCCAAAAACAGCCATAACTTCCTGCTGCGTATTATCAGACAGATCCATCGTTGTACCACTGATACTTCGTACATTGGCAGAGGAAAAATCTGATGTCAAAGTTCCGCCATAGATTTTAAGTTTGGCGGCTCCCAGCGCGGCAGCCTCGTTTGTCAACTGCCCAACACGCGTCACTTTGACCTGCCAGTTTTTGGCTGTCGATCGTGTATCTGTCACTTGAATTGTTCCCACCGTATCGGCTCCTCCGGCAGCCCCTCCCTGAGTTGCTGCAAAGGTCTCATCCAGCTTGGTCTGAATAGAATGAGTCCCGAAGTTTAATGAATCCGGCAGTAATGTTTGATCCAGCATAAATGTTTCTCCAGCAAAATAGATTGTTGAGACAGCATCAGCTGTACTCAGTAAATTGACATCGATCAGGTTGGATCTGATAACTGTTCCGGTAAATTCAGCATCCAAGTTACTGGTGATACTGCCCGGTCCTGAAACATTGGTAGGCATATTAATGGTCGTATTGCCTAATGCAGAGGCATCCGCTAACTGCTGGACTCCTGTACCTCCCAATGTGAGTAAAGGTTTTGCAGCGGCAATTGCTGATGTAACTGATAATTTTACCGGAGCCAATGCCGTATTAATCGTCAGAGCTGAGGCGGTGCCAATAAGCCCTGTTCCTGTTGCCTGCAACGCATTTACTGCATTGGACAAGTCAGTTAAAATTGTCGAAACATTGTTCGCCAGAATAGGTCCTAAACCATCATCTAACGAAAAATACAGTGCACGACCATCATCGGTCAGCGTCATCGGCTGGATAAATTGAGCAGCACTCAAACTACCAACAGAATTCAATAAATTGATTTGTCTGTTCACTTCATCCAGATTTAACGTAACACCGGTTAATGGAGCAATCGCTCCGTTTTGAATATCTGAAAGCAAATTAACCAGATTGTTGACTGCCGTCAATGTTGCAGTCAGCACCGCTACCTTACTAATATCCACCGTCACATTGGTATTAACTGTAGCCTGTCCTCTGGCGGTTACTTTGTTTGCCAGTTCCGGTGGAATAACCAGCACACCATATTTCTTACCTGTCAAATTCACTGATACATTTGCCAGTGCTTCACCCGTAATTGTAAAATCTACGGCCTGATTACTGACTGTAGGCTGCCATCTCACTGTTGGCGTTGTGTTACTGTTATTGACTGTCTGTAAATTAGATAATATCTCTACATCCAGTACAGCTGCTGAAGCTTCTTCACTGCGAAAAAAATACCCGAGCATCCCTGCAAATGACCCTGCGACGAACAAGTTGATAACGAGGCTGCAAACAAATAAATCTTTTATACTAAGAAAACGCTTATAGCTACTCCTAATTCTCCCTCCCTTAACACTCACTCACATCTCTTCCTTTCATTTTGTTTTCTTAGCGCCAACGTATCTGAGTAGATTATAGGATCGAAAAAAATTTAAATCTAATACAATGCTTACAAAAAACAAAATTTTTTTTGTTTTAAAATATAAATGTTATCTATATATCTAAAATTTTTTCGTTGATTAAATTGTTTTATGTTCTTTTATAGTATTTATTCTCAAATTGTATTTTATATAAAGTGAGGTTTTAATTCCGAATAAACAGAAAAAATTACCGTTATTTTACAAATTGAAATTTTCTGATAAAAAATTTGAAAATGGTTATTTTTATTTCGATGAATTTATATTTAACAGATGAATATATTTTTGATTAGCTAGGTTACCTTTTCATTATTTCCCATCACTTTTTACCAAACAGTGTTTTTTCTCTGTGGAACTAATTATTTTTCTACAAAAAAAGAAGCCCCTTAAAAACAGGGCTTCTCGACTGATTACTTTGATTAATTCGTTATTTTCTATTTTTTTGGAACATAAAAACTTCGATTGTCCATTCCAAAGATCCGATCCGTATAATCCCCCGGTTCTGTCTGACGAATAGAGGTCAGCATCATTTGGATGGATGCATCCATATTATCAATTTGATGCAGAATTTCCGCTTCCATAAGTCTTGGTCTTACAGGAGACCCGTATTCCAGCAAGCCGTGATGTGAAAGAACCATATGCCGTAACAGCGTGACATCTTCTTCTGTCTCATCAATTTTCAATGCTGCACAGGCTTTCGTAATTTCCTCATCCACCAAAACCAGATGACCAATCAAATTTCCCACTAGTGTATATTCTGTACTCATGGCACCAGAAAGTTCTTTTACTTTTCCCAAGTCATGAAGAATAATTCCTGCATACAGCAATGGCGCATTCACCTCAGGATATTCTGTACAAATGGACTTTCCAAGTCTCAGCATAGTCAGTGTATGATATGCCAGACCATGAGCAAAAGCATGATGATTGCGTTTAGCAGCAGGAAAATCGAAGAATTCTTTCTGATACTTCGTCAGCAAATGACGAACAATCCTTTGCCAGCGGGCATTGGTAATTTCAAAAATAGTCTGATTGATTTCTTCTGCCATATCCTCCCGCTTCAATGGTGCCCGTTCCATATAGACAGAAGGCTCATTGGGTTCATCAGAGCGCGCGAGGCGCATATGGATAATTTTCACCTGAGGATTTCCCTGATAAACTTCTCTCTTGCCGTTTAGGAAAATGACCTTCCCGGCTTCAAACCGCTGGATTTCTTCTTCTGATGCGTCCCAGTACTTTCCATCAATCGTTCCAGAAGTATCCTGAAACGTAAAAGCGATAAATTTCTTGCCGTTTTTTGCAATACGTACATCTGCATTTTTTATCAGTAAAAATAATTCAAAGATTTCATCTACAGCTAATTCACGAATTTTCTTCATGTCTATTCTCCCTCCAGTTGTACAACAGGCTGTTTTTCCTCTTGATAGTAGCTTACCATTTCTTGGTCAGAAGAAAAACAAATAATTTGATGGTTTTCTCCAAAAAGTCTAAACAGCTTTGCCAAATGTCGTTTCCTTTGGCTGTCATAATGCAGCCATCCGTCATCAATCATTACCGGACAGATGCTTTTTTCTCCCATGAGAGCCAAAAATGCTAGGCGGACAGCCATCACCAGCTGATCTTTCGTTCCGGTCGAAAGATCGTAAATCGCAAAATCCCGACCTGCAGCATCCTTAACGATCAACTGCTCATTCTCCAGCTGTACCTTTAGATATGCATCAGCTGTCACTACAGAAAAATAATAGGTCGCCTTTTTCAGCAGTGAAGGAAGCTGTTGATCAGATAATTCTGTCAGCAAATCCATTAACAGCTGACCAGCCAGTTTATACCCTGTCCAGTCAGAAGCAAGTGCCTCAATTTCAGCTCTCATTCCTTCACGTTTTTGGTACAGCTGGTCAAGCGTTCCATCTTCAATCATCAGCTTTCTTTGATAATCCAGACGCTGTTCCTCTTTTTGAAGATGGAAAATTTCATCTTCTGCCCCCTTCAATTCAGCATTCAACTGATACTTCCGATCATTGAGCTGGCTTAAAGTAGTATTTTCTTCATAGAGATTCATCAGAAGCCGCTCCAGTTCCTTCTTTCGACTGTCTGTTGTCTGAGTCTGCTGATAATCCTGCAGCTTTTCTGGTACATCATCAATAGCTAAAATCTGATATTTATAAAGGAGCGGCTGTGCTTCTTCAAATACTCTATGCTGTTTCTCTTTTACTTCCTTGATCGACTGTTTTGTGTAACTATCTGTCCGACTCTCCTGCAGCAGACGATGCTGCTCCATCTGGTCAGTAAAATTACTGATAATTTTTACTCGTTCTTCCAAATTTTTCCCAACAATCGGCAGCCAGTTCACGTAACGCTCAGTCTGCTTCAGCCAATCACCGGCAGTTTTACTTTCTGTTTCTATCTGACGAAACAGTTCTTTGTTTGTGTTCATCAGCAGAAGATAACGTTTGATATCTTCTTTATGGTTCATCCAAAGCTCCAGGCGGTTCATTTTCCCTAAATGATTTGCTCTGGCTTGCTCAAAAATATACTTATTTAATTGAGCTTCTTCTTTTTCAATCCTAGCCATCCGTTCTTCTGTCTGATTCAACTGTGCACTCAGATAGTCTAAATTAGACAGCTTCTGCTGCCATTGCTGCTTCACTTCATCCTCTGTACTTCTCTGCGGAAGAAAGAATACAGCTCCGGCTGTTCCTCCGCAAATCAGGGCGAAAATCCATGACAGCCAGCAAACTGGAGAGCTCAGCAGCAGGCCGCCGACCACACCCATGAGTGCTGCCAGAAGCAAGCCTAACAACAATGCTGTATTGGTTTGGTGCTTCCTTTTTCTTTGATTTCGTTGGAAAATCTTTTGATTGGCTGACTCAAAAGCTTCCAAGTTTTTTTCCTGACTATCCAGACTCTCAATAAGAGAGCGCTGATTTTCTTCCTCCGTCTGCATTTGAACCCTTTGCGTGATAAATTTTTCACGAAGCTCCTTCAGCTGCTGATCTTCAAAAAAAAGATGCGGAGGCTGTTCTTCGGTCCAGTCCCATTTTTGTTCAAGAGCGAACAGTTCCTGCTTGTTCTGAGTAGCGGATTCTCTCATCCAGCCGATTTCAGACAGCAGCTTGCTGATGGTATAACGCTGAGCCAGAAAATACTTCAAATTTTCTTCTTCCCTCAGGTAAAATAAATACTCTGGCAACAGCTCTTCTCCATCAAACGATTCCTGCAAAGTTCTATTTAGACGCTCTGTTTCCTGCTTCAAAAATTTGTGTTCCTGATAAAGAGCCAGCAGATGCTCGCTTTCTTGAGGTTCTACGGTTATTTTATTCGGATGTATTTGTTTTTGGAGTTTCTGCAGCTCTTCAAAAAGCGGATAGTTAATCAGTTGCTTTTCCACTAGACTCAATTGTTCTTTTCTTTCACTAACTCGTAAGCGCTGCTCTGCAATAGCTTCACTTGTTTGCTTGAGCTGGGCCACCACAGAACCAAATGTCTGCTCTTCCTGCTCTTTATTTCTGATTTTTTCAGACAGTTTCTGGTAAGCTGTCAACAAACTGTTCAGCGGCGGTCGGGCTCCTTTACTCTTATAGATTTCCTGTGCCTGTTTGAAATAAGCCTCTCGTGTCTTCAACAGCTGATCGCTTCCGGAAATCCCCAGAGCCAGCAAAGCTGTCTGCAACTCTTCTTCCTCAAGATTTCCCAGCTGAGACAGCTGTTCCTGTTGAAAGGTAAAAACGGATTGAAAAAGCTCTTTCGTTAACGGATGAAGAACCTTTTTCAGGAGTTCTTCATCCCCGACCTGTTCCCCTATATAGACTTTGGCCTGCCCTTTATTCATTTCTTTAAAACGCTCAATTTGAACCTTTCCATAAACCGGATGCTTCAACCATAAGCGTCCACCATAGCTGCCGCCATTTTTCGGAAGATAACTCTTTCTTTTTTTCCCTTTAGCAGGAAACCCAAATAGAAGAGCTTGGATAAACTGATAAATCGTGGATTTTCCAGCTTCATTACTACCATAGACAAGCTGATTGCTTCCTGAAAAATCAATGGTTTTCTGATTCCATTTCCCAAAGCCGACAATCTCTATTGAAAGGATTTTCATTATTGATCCTCCTGAATTCTAAAACGTTCTTTTATTCGCTGATCTGCTAGCTTCACACAGTTTTTCCGCCAAGCCTCATCTGTCAGCCCCAGATGAGAAATTACCGGATGCTGCTGCAGCTCTTTTGTTGCTTCCATGAAAATTTCAGGCTGCAGATAGTTTTTTTCAAGCTGATCAAGCAGCCTTGGATCGGCAGTAACAAGAATTTTCTGAAATGCAGAGCTTTCTTTAACTGACAGCTGAAAGACAAACAGGTTCTGTACCTGATTTGCCAAAGCCTGTTGGAGATAAGCTAGGATTTCCCCATTTTCACAGGACATCACAAACTCTTCACCCAATTGATGTGTGTCGTTTAATTGAATTTCATTCAATATAAACGTGTTGTACTGATGTGCCTGCCTCAGCAGCTCTGCTTCTAAATATGCCAGTGCCTCTTTCTTCGTTTGGCAGTCTGCCAGAGAATATTCAGAATATTCCCAGCGAACTTCTTCAACAGAAATAAACTGTGTAGCGGCATGGTGATCTCCCAGTGTCACTAATCCGGCTCCTTGAATCCCCTGCTCTTTTTTTGTATGCCCCTGAGGCGTTCCCGGATAGACAATCAACGGGTCTGCACTTAGAATCTGCGGCTGATGAATATGCCCCAACGCCCAGTAATCATATCCAAAAGCTTTCATTTCTCCCAGAGAAAACGGTGCATATCTGGACTGATCCCCCATAGATACATCCCCATGGTATACGCCAATATGAATATCTGAATCTGCTGATCGAGCGGGATACTCGGGCAGTTTGCTTTCCTCAATCCACGGCTGCAGGTAACTAAATCCCGAAACTGCCACCCGCTCATTCTGTTTTGTTATAAAATAGTGGGTTTCAACCTCTTCTTTTTCGAATAAATAAACATTTTCCGGAAAATTGAACCAATAGCGTTCCGGATCAAAATAATCATGATTGCCGAAGCTGATGATCACATGAATTTCTTCACTGGTAAGCCTCTGGAGCTCCTCAAAGAAATAAGCCTGAGTCTGAATAGACGTCCTGCTTTGATGAAACGTATCCCCGGAAAAAATCACCGCATCCACTTGATTGGTCAAGGCAGCATCAACAAGTTGATGCAGTACCTGCCGATTGGCTGTTCGAAGTTTTTCTGCCAGTGCTTCCGGCAAATCCGGCAACCCTTCAAATGATCGATCCATATGTAAATCTGCTATATGCAATAATTTCATTTTAAATGCTTCTCCATCCTTCAAGCTTTTCTTTATCATATCATTTTATGGAAAATCGGTCAGTAAAAATATACGAAAATTCGTTCGGTTTTCATTTTTTCAACCCTCTTTTAATAAAGTTGATGGTTTTTATGAAGGTTTGCTTTTTCTATTCTAAAAAAAGAAAAACCGCAGCTGAAGCATTCAGCTGCGGTTCTCTCTATTTTTTCTGCTGTTTCGTTTCTTAGTTTTCGTATAAATCCCGAATAGGCGTCATGATAATACGATTCAGATCGTTTACAATCATGCTGAAGGCCTGTTCTTTTTCCATCATTTTATTGATTAATTCCGTCCCCTGAACTTCCGTTGCCAGACTTTGGGCTTTTTGCGCATCTTCTTCTGAAAAATCTTCTCCGCGCATTTGTTTTTCCTGTAATTCCTGTTGGAAAGACTGGAATTCTTTAAACAATTTAAATGCTGGTTCATCTGCCTGCACAGCCTTGTAAGCCTGCTCCAGGGCTTCAAATTCAGTTAATGTTCTCAATTCACGTTCTAGCTGGTTTGCTGTATCATAGATATTCGTCACAGGTTCGTCCTCATTTCTTCTAGATAGTTTCTTTTATTGTAACATTGTTTCATGTCTTTTTAAAAATCTTATTCACCCATCAGTCCGCCAAAGAAATCTTTTACGCCCTCTTTTGTATTTTCCCAGCCTTCTTTGATCTGATCCCCGATGTTCTTGGCACCTTCCTGTACCTGATCACCAATATCCTTCACACTGTCCTTCCAGCCGCTGGTTCCAGCATCAGAAGCCGCTTCACCTGAAGCAACTACCTGTCCGCCGGTTGCATAGGCATCTGCTACTGTGAACGAAGACGGAGAAGCTATATTAGCCAAAATCCCGCCTGCCTGACTGCTAAAGACGTTGGAAGCAAATGTAGCACTGGTCCCTTCCAAATAATGGGTTTCATCTGTATGTTCATAGCCCAGCCAAGTGGCAATCACAACGTCCGGTGTATAACCAATAACCCACTGATCATTTGTTTTCGTACTGTCAAATCCCGTTTCCGTTGTTCCGGTTTTTCCGGCCATCACATACCCATAAGGGTCTGCATTTATTCCGCTTCCTGAACTGAATACACCTAAAAGCATACTGGTAATTTCATCTGCCGTTTCCTGAGAGATGATCTGTGAACCACTTGGCTCACTGTTATCTACCACAACTGCTCCAGTCGAATCTACAATTTTGGTAATCAGATGGGCTTCCATCAGCTGTCCGCCATTTGCAAACGCTGTATAGGCTGCTGCCATATCCAACGGAGAAACACCTGTTTCAATACTTCCCAAAGCTAGCGGATAACGTTTATCGGCTTCATTTAGCGGAATACCAAATTGCTTGGTTTTATCATAACCTTTGTCCAGGCCTATCTGATTCAACAGCCAGATTGCCGGGGCATTCAGACTATCGCCGAGTGCCTGATACATCGGAACTTCTCCGCTAAATGTACGGCTGAAGTTCTGTGCCGGATAGTAATCCTGCAGCTGATCCTGTAAAATGCTGTCAGGCTTGTATCCTGCCTCCAAGGCTGGCGTATAAACAGAAATAGGCTTTAAAGAAGAACCTGGTGAACGCTTTGTCTGCGTAGCAAAGTTAAAGCCGCGATACACATGATCGCCACGACCGCCGACTATCGCCTGAACACCACCCGTTTTAGGATTTAGTGCCACAGAGCCACTTTCAACCTGTACCCCATCTTCTGCATTTGGAGGAAACAGTGCCTCATTTAAGTAAGTCTGATCCATCGCCTGCTGATAGCTTTGATTTAATGCTGTATAAATCTTATAGCCCTTATTCAGCAGATCCTCCTCTGATATTTTATAGCGCTGTACAGCTTCATCCACTACAGCATCAAAGTAATACGGATAACGATAGTCTGCTCCGGTTCCTTCATATCCATCATATAACAAGCCGGCAATATCCACATCTGCTTCTGCATTCGCTGTTTCCTGATCAAGCATTTCATTTTCGACCATTAATTGAAGAACAGTATCTCGTCGATTTGCCGCATTTTCAGGATAGTCAATCGGATTGAAAATCCCCGGTCCTTTCAGCATACCAACCAGTGCTGCAGCTTCACCAACTGTAACTTCAGAAGCACTGACACCAAAATATTTTTTGGCGGCATCTTCAACACCCCAAACTCCGTTGCCAAAATACGAGTTATTGAGATACATGGTCAGGATATCTTCTTTTGAATACTTTTTCTCAATTTCAATTGCCAGAAATAGTTCTTTGGCTTTACGATCAAAGGTTTGTTCCTGCGTTAAATAGGCGTTTTTAGCCAGCTGCTGTGTAATGGTACTCCCACCACCGTGACCAAGTTTGCCAAAGGTCAGCTTGCCGACAACTGCACGTGCAATTCCTTTGATGTCATATCCGCTGTGATTATAAAAGTTGCGGTCTTCTGTGGAAATTACCGCATCCTGAATATAAGGAGAAATCTGTGCCAGCTCAATATACGTTCCTTTCTGACCAAAAAGCTTTCCGGCTTCGTCATTATTTTCATCATAAATAATCGTTGACTGCTGAAGACCTTCCTTCAGCGTTTTTACGTTTGCGGCTTTTGCCAATGTAAATAAATAAATGCTGATAACCAATACAGTAACCATTCCCAACAGCAGAATGATTTTATTAATCTGATATTTTTTCCAAAGACGTTTTCGCCACTGATGCAGACGAATCAGATAAGGCTTCAGCCAAAGCCAAAATCGTTTTAAAACGCTGCCCGTCTTTCTCATAAATTCTTTAAAATCCATAGACGCTCCTCTTTTAATGTTTTCCTTATTCTAACATAATTGACAGGCTGTTCTATAAGCCTAGAGAATGATTTTTAAACCTGCTAAGACGCAGTTTCCCACATTTTACCATGATTTCCTTTTGAAATTATGTAGAAAATATTAAGAATTTAATAGGATGTGTACTTGTACACGCTGTCTACATCCAGAGTCTGCCGCTCCTGCTATTGAGACCACAGTCAAGCCACCCTATTAGAACGAGGTTGTGCCAAAGCTTCTCCATGCGACAAGTAATCAGAGAGGCATGAAGGAGCTTTGCTTCTACGCTTCTTCGAATGCTCGAATCATACAAAGACTGGAACACCGTTTATTCGGTTTTAGGGATCTCAGACATACTTATATCACGGTCCCGTCTATCTGTTCTCAAAGAGTTTACTTTTAAAAGATGTTAATAAAAGCTAAAGTTTCATCATGCATTTTTTTAAATTTATCAAAAAAATAGACACAAAAAATTCACATCTCCCTTGTAATATAAAGACATACCAAAACAAACCCTAACACAACACTTTTTCATTTTTAACTCCTTTCCCGCCCTCCCCCAAAGGGCGGGTACTTTTTTATTTTTTTCTATTGCTCTGCTAAAAATATTTTTACAGTCAAAAAATAGAAAGCTATTTTAAGGTGCCCATTTATCTTCCCATTTTTTAAATTCTCAAAATCCATGACATGGCGAATACGCTCTTCAATCACGGATAAGAACTTTTCCCCTGATAAGATTTCTGTTGCAGCTTTTCAAAATTTCTCAGTATTTAATAATTCATTAGTAAATCTTTTACACTTTCGAAAGGTTTCCTACACAAAAAATTCACATCTTCAAGCTATTATATATTCATACCAATTAAACAAACCCTAACACAACACTTTTTCATTTTTAACTCCTTTTCCCGCCCTCCCCCAAAGGGCGGGTACTTTTTTGTCTTTTTTACTAATTCTCCTAAATGCAGCTTTCATAATGGATTAACTAAGAAAAGCGAACTGCCTCTTCATCCATCAACTCAACTTCAAGCTGCAAACAAATTCATAATCCCTATTGACCTTCCCTCTTAATTTGCTACACTGGAAAACATAAGTATTTGAGCCTTTACTATAAACAGAGGAGTAATTATATATGGAGATTTCCATCACTTTACCTGAAGATTTCCAGGAGTGTTCTGTCAGCAGCCTGCTGGAAAAAAACTGGCTGGTTCCAAAAAAAGTCCGGCATTTTCTGCGTATACGAAAAAATGTTTCTGTGAATGGACAACCCGTTCCATTTCATTTTCCTGTAAAAGCCGGTGACCAAATTATTCTAACCTTTGAAGGCGGCGATTATTCGACACCAAAAGCACAGATCGGCATAGCTGTTCCATTGGATATTCTCTTTGAAGATGAACATTTGATTATTTTAAATAAGCCTGCAGGAATTAAAACACATCCTAACGAACCTGATGAACAAAATACTTTTTTAAATCAGCTGGCTGCGTATCTTGAGCCGAAAAATCAATTTCCCTATGTTGTTCATCGTTTGGATACAGAAACCAGCGGATGTATTGTCTTTGCCAAAAATCCTTTCATACTGCCGATTTTAAGCCGCATGCTGGAAACAAAACAAATTTCCCGGCACTATCAGGCGCTTGTTTCCGGAAAGATTGATAAAGAAAAATGGACAATTCGAAAAAATATCGGCCGGCATCGGCATGATCGAAGAAAGCGCGTCATTGATCAGCAAAAAGGCGCTTTGGCTGTCACTCATATTGAAAAAGCTTTTTATGATCCGGTTACGCGGCAAACAGCGGTTTTCTGTTCACTTGAAACCGGCAGAACACATCAGATACGTGTTCATCTGGCGAGTGAAGGTCATCCAATTATCAATGATCCTTTATATGCCCCGTCTACAGAAGGACGATTAATGCTGCACGCTTATGAACTTCATCTGATTCACCCTTTTACCAACCAAGAGATTCTTGTTCAGGCAAATCCGGGGTTATGGTAAAACTTATTTACTGCACCATCTATTGAGTAAATTCTCCATTCGTAATTAATGCAAAAAGGGATGTGACAAAAATATGTCATATCCCCTAAAAACCGAATACACGGTGTTCCAGTCTTTGTATGATTCGAGCATTCGAAAAAGCGTAGAAGCAAAGCTCCCCCATGTCTCTGTGATTACTCGTCGCATGGAGAAGCTTTGGCACAATCTCTTTTTTATAAGCGTACTATTTCAGTACATCCTCTAATTTTGTCTTGTCCAATAAATCATACGATTCAAAGAATCCCTGCAGCGTTTCAAAAACTACCTGATTCTTACCTGCCTCGTCATTTTCCACTTGAAGTACCAACAGCGGTTCATGAAGACTCATTCTTAAAAGATACCAGCCGCTGCCGTAGTGTTCTGCTGCATCTACTCTAATGCCTTCATCATTTTCAGGATCAACGGAAAGTCCTGGTGTCTTTTCCGCAAACTCAGCCATATCAGCAATTACTTGTTCACCATATTTTCGTACCTGCTCAGCAAGAATTTTAAAACGAACCTCCTGTACTTCAACAGGTTGTTTCAAGCTGAGAATCAAATCACTGACTGTTTTTCCTTCTTCCTTCAAGCGGGGCAAAAGCATCAGTAATTTAGCAATTACATACGCCCCATCGTCTAAATCATAATTTTCTTTGAATGCTGCATGCCCGCTGGTTTCAATTGCCAGAGGTGTTTCGATGCCCTGCTGATTCAGTTCAATCATTTTATTGATAACGTTTCTGTAGCCTGAGATATAGCGAACCTGTTTCCCGCCTTTTTCTTCAATAAACGCTTTTAAATGGCTGGAAGTCGGTGAATTAGTTACAATACTGCTGCCCGGATATTCTTCCAGCACAATGGTAGCAAGTACAGCAATCAGATTGTTGCGGTTAATGACTTCACCTGTCCGATCAACAACCGCCGAACGGTCAACATCTGTGTCGAAAATAACACCCAAGTCTGCCTGATTATCCAGCACCGCCTGACGAATACTGTCCATTGCTTCTTTATTGTCCGGATTAGGTATATGATTTGGAAATGTGCCGTCCGGCTCCAGAAATTGTGAGCCTGTTGTATCCGCACCTAATGCTCCCAGTACCTTTTCAGCAAAGAATCCACCGGCGCCGTTTCCTGCATCCACAATAATACGGAATCCAGCTAACGGCTTGTCTGCTTCTGTTTTCATCCCCTTCTTAATTTTCACCGCCATATCCGCTGCGTAGTCCGCCAAAATATCTTTCCTTACAACTGTTCCTGTTGATTCAGGGAGTTCTTTGTCAGCATGATCAGCAATATATGTAATATCTGCTTTCTCTGCCCCTCCTGATTTGGTAAACAGTTTTAACCCATTGAAATAGTAAGGCAAGTGACTGGCCGTAATCATGATTGCAGCATCGCAGTCATATTGAGGAAATTGTGTTGCCATGAACATCGCTGGTGTTGTTGCCAAGCCAAAATCCAGCACCTGAACCTGATGTGTTGTAAAGCTGTCAACCAACGCCTGTTTCAGTTCTCCTGCTGTAATTCTGCTGTCGTGACCAATACCGATTTTCAGTACTCCTGATTCAAATTTATCTTTGAGTCCTTTTTGATCAATCAGCCAGTGAAGCATGCCAATACCGATTTTCTTCACCTGTTCCACTGTCAGGTTTGCGGTATACTCTTCTGTACTTACTGCGATTCCTCGAAAATCAGAGCCATTCTGCAACGCTTTTAAATCCATGTAGTCAGTTCTCCCTTCAATTTCAGCTCTTTTTTTTATTCATTCCTCATCATTGCTTCAAATCGTTCGACAATAGCTACTGCATCCTCTTCTGATCGTGCAATAATGATGATTGTATCCACTCCTGCTACAGTTCCTGCGACCTCACTATAATTTACCTCATCAAGGAAATTTGTTACAACATCCGCTCTGCCCATATCTGTATGTACAATCACCATGAACTGAACTTTTTCTATGCGTATAACGGAATCCTTTACCGATTCTTTCAACTTGTCTTCTTGACTTGCTGTCTGCTGCTGAGAAAAAATAGCATACTTTACTTTATTAGCTGCACCGTGCGTCTTCACGATACTCATTTCTCTTACATCTCTGGAAACAGTGGCCTGAGTTGCTTTTACACCTGCCGCTTCTAAACGGGCAATTAATTCTTCCTGTGTCTCTATTTCATTTTCAGTAATGATTTGCCGAATCAGTCGCTGACGGTCTGCTTTTTTCATCTGCAACGCTCCTGTATAGTATTTTCTTACATTATAACGAAACTTGTAAAAAAAATCAGTTATTAATGGTAAATTTTACTCTTTTTAACAAAGCTTGCAAGACTTTAAAGCTTTGTATCGAGGATCAGAGTGAATCGAGAACCGGAGAGACACATTTTAATTTAGCTTTGTTTGGAACACCGTTTATTCGGCTTTGAGAGTGAGACAGAAATAAAGTTCCAAACTCTCTTCGTGTCTACCCCCGAATAAACGGCGATACAAAAGCAAAAATTCTTTTTGCGACGAATAACCGCAGGAGCAGCTCCTGCGGAATTAAGCCGAACGATCCTGAAAGTATGAGAAGCTCCAGGAAGGTATCAATTCACAGCTATTCATTCTATGAATAGTATTCCTTGACAATTTTCGGATATTTCTTCTTAATTCTCGGAGCTGATCACTTTTGTCCCGCCCTCAAATTAGAATGGCTATTCTATTTCCTTATATAAGAAGTCAAACGAATAGTTCCTGTTTTTTTATTCGTTAATCAACTCATTTTCAACCAAATACATATGAGCAACTTCCTGCGGGTCCTGTCCTTCCACATTCACTTTATAATTCATTTCGCTCATTTCTTCCTCAGTAATTTTTCCAACTAGGGGAGACAGCCATTCTTCCAGCTCTGGATACTCTTCCAGCGTTTCTTCTCTCAACAGAGGAGCTCCCTGATAGGGCGGAAACAGCTGCTTGTTATCTTCCAGAACAACCAAATCATACTGCTTCAGCTCACTGTCGGTTGAGTAGGCATCCACCACATTAACATCCCCATTATCAATTGCCTGATAACGCAGGGACGGCTCCATAGATTGAACACTCATCGTCACACCATAAAGCTTTTCTATTCCTTTATAGCCATCATCTCTATCAATAAATTCCAAAGTAAACCCGGCTTTCAGCTGACTGGCGATTCCTTTCAAATCTTCAATTGTTTTTAACTTATACTCTTCTGCAAAACTTCTCTTCACAGCCACAGCATAAGTATTTTGATAGCTCATTGGTTCCAGATAAGCCAGATTGTCTTGTTTGGCAATCTCATCTCTTGCATACTCATACACTTCCTCCGGATCATTGGATGTATTGGTATTTTCAGGTAAAAAGGTTTCCAAAACCGTTCCAGAGAATTCAGGATAAATGTCAATCTCACCTGATTTCAGCGCATTATACAAAAAGGTGGTTTTACCGAAGTTCGGCTTCAGCTCTACTTTAACATCGCTATTTTCTTCAATCAGTTCCCTGTACATATTAATGATAATATCCGGCTCAGCACCAAGCTTTCCGGCAATAGTCAGTCTTTTTTGTTCTCCTTCGTAAGTTGTATACACAAAAGAACCCACCAGCAAAGCAAACAACAGAACAAAGGCAGTCACAATCTTTTTCACGCTTGCTTTTTCCAGCAGATGAATCCCATAATTGAAAAGCACTGCCAGAACGGCTGATGAAATCGCACCGATTAAGATCAATGAAACATTGTTTCGATCAATCCCCAAAAGGATAAACGAACCCAATCCGCCGGCACCAATCAAGGCTGCCAGTGTTGCTGTCCCGATAATCATAACTGCTGCTGTCCGTATACCGGAAATGACATAAGGCAATGCCAGCTGCAGCTCGAATTTCACAAGCTTCTCTTTTTTGGACATTCCAAATGCCTCTGCCGCCTCTTCCAGTGAAGGATCAATCTCTGTCAGACCTGTATAGGTATTCTGCAGAATTGGAAACAAGGCATACATCACCAGTGCAATAATTGCCGGTGGACTGCCAATACCAATCAATGGAATCAGAAGACCCAGCAATGCCAGTGATGGGATTGTCTGAAAGATTCCTGTAATCTGCAAAACAGCTTCCGCAATTCTCTTGTAGCGTGTTAATAAAACAGCAACAGGGACAGCAATTAGAATGGCGATCAGCAGAGACAGCAAAGAAAGTTGAATATGCTCCACCAGCGCCTGAGCATAATCTTCTTTCCTCGACATAAATGTTTCGATTAAATTAGTCATCCAACGGTTCACCTGCCTCTAACTGCTGTTGCAGAAATGCAACAATTGTCTGGGAAGTAACTTGCGCTTGCTGATTTTCCTCAAGCTGCAGGTTCAACTTTTCGTTAGCAGCTAACCGGCGGACGACTTCGTCAAGTCCTGTTTCCATCGTCACTGATCGCCCTGCTGTCCCCGTTATTATTTCAAGCAAGTCCATAGCTGCTAAATCCTCCACACGATAATCAGCCAGACCGAGTGAATCATTTTTGAAGAACTGTGCAACAAAATCATTTTTCGGATGCTTTTTAATCTGATCCGGTTTATCCACCTGAATCACTGCTCCGTCTCTCATAATACAAATGCGGTCTCCTAAAAGCATGGCTTCATTCATATCATGGGTAACAAAAATGATTGTGCCGGACAGCTCTTTGTGCAGTTCTTTTATCAGCAGCTGCAGCTGGCTTTTGGAGATTGGGTCCAGTGCACTGAACGGCTCATCCATTAAAATAATATCAGGCTTTGCTGCGATTGCCCGCAGAATACCAATACGCTGCTGTTCACCGCCAGACAACTCTGAAGGTTTTCTCTGCATATATTCTTCCGGGGAAAGTCCGACTTTTTCCAAAAGTTCCCTGGTTCTTTGTCTGCGCTCATCTTTTTTCCAGTTTTTCATTTCTGGTATCAGTTCAATATTTTCAGCTACTGTCATATTCGGAAACAGGGCAATCTGCTGCAGAACGTAACCGATTCTCAACCGCAGCTCTTTCAGATCATAATCAATAATACGCTTATGATCAAAATAAATATCCCCTTCTGTCGGTTCAATTAGACGATTAATCATCTTAAGTGTAGTCGTCTTACCGCTTCCGCTTGGTCCAACCAGAACAAAAAATTCTCCATCTTGAATCGCCAGATTATTATCTGTCAAGACAGTCTGATTCCCATATTTCTTTGAAACCTCTTGAAACTCTATCATCTCTCCACCTCTTTTTCCCCTTGAAATCTTCAAGCTGCACCAATTAAGTATACGTTATCCTTCTTTTTCTTACTAATATCTTGTCTTTATGTCCCTTTTTTCATTCTGAGACAACCTGCTTCTTTCAGTAATTTCTTCAAAGCAGCAATTGCTCCTCCCTTCAAAAGAGAACGTACGTTCTTTGGTAGTTTTATTTTAACATTACTTAACAATGTCACGTCAACCCCCAAATTACATTTATTTTAGGTTATACTAAAAATGTACGAAAAAAATACAAAGGAGGAGGATGCATGCGAAAATCATTTCAGGATGTATTAATGGCTATTGCACCAATGACTTTGCTGATTATTATCTTAACTTTTGCATTTGCACCGTTACCAGCCGAAGACCTGATTATTTTTTTAATCGGCGCAGGAATTATGATTATCGGAATGGCACTGTTTTTATTTGGGGCGGACCATTCCATGATGGCAGTGGGAGACCTGGTTGGTAAATTTATGGTCAAAAAGAAAAGCTTAAGTATTATTCTTGGTTTAGGATTCCTTATTGGAATTGTTATTACGATTGCAGAACCATCTGTACAGGTTCTGGGGCAGCAGGTCAATGAGATCTCTGACGGAGAAATTTCCCGGCTGCTGATTCTCGGTGTTGTCAGTGTAGGTACCGGCATATTTCTGGCATTTGCATTAATGCGGATCATGTTCAAATTTTCTTATTACAAAATGATGCTGATCGGCTATGTTTTTGTGCTGATTGCTTCATTTTTCACCAGTCCGGAATTTATGCCTATCGCTTTTGATTCAGGCGGCGTTACTACCGGACCTATCACCGTTCCATTTATTCTATCGCTGGCTATCGGCGTCACATCAATGATCAAACAAAAACCACGTGAGAACGACAGCTTTGGTATGGTGGGAATAGCATCACTGGGACCTATCCTGGCAGTTATGACATTGGGGGTTATCTTCCGATGAATGTGGATACAATTGCTACTCGACTGTTTAGCGGCTTAGGGGAAGTTACCAAAGAAGTCCTGATGGCTGTGGCTCCTATTATTATTATTTTTGTCGTCCTGAATTTTATCAGCTTCAAACTTAGAAAACGACGGTTTGCTAAAATTATGATTGGATTTCTAATCACAATTATCGGTCTTATTCTATTTCTTCATGGCGTAAATATTGCCTATGTCCCTGTAGGAAAACACTTGGGAGCTTCACTGGCCTCACTGGACTATAACTATATTTTAATTCCCTTAGGCTTTCTGATGGGCTTTTTGGTCGGCTATGCCGAACCAGCAATTCATGTGATGGTTAAAGAAATTGAAAACATCAGTGAAGGTCGTATTCGAGGAAAAATCATGCTGCTGTTTGTTTCAATCGGAGTGGGAGCAGCAGTCAGTTTATCCATGTGGCGGCTTCTGGCAGGATTCTCTCTCTATTACTTTTTAATTCCAGGTTACATCTTAGTCTTTCTTTTAGGCAGAAAGGTCGATAAAATGTTTTTGGCAATGGCATTCGATAATGGCGGCGTAGCAACTGGTCCCATGTGCTCCACATTTATTTTATCTATGTGTGTGGCGATTGCAGGTCAGCTGGAAGGTCGAGATCCTTTAATTGACGGTTTTGGCGTAGTGGCAATGATTGCACTGGCACCAATTTTATCAACACTTGTTTTGGGGTATATTTATAAATTAAACGATGAACGGGATCAGAAAAATAAATTAGAACTACAAAAATTAGCGGAGGACGAAGGGTAATATGAAAAAATTAGTGGCTTTAAATTTGGAATTAATCGTAACAATTGTTGACGGCGGTACCGGTTCCGATGTTATTGAAATCACAAAAGAAGCAGGAGCCCCCGGCGGTACAATTCTTCACGGACGGGGTTCCGGAGTTCATGATGCAGGCCGTTTTTTAGGTATAGATATTGAGCCTGAAAAGGATATCGTTCTCACTATTGTCCCTGAATCTCTGACCAATACTGTGTTAAATGCTTTAAGTATCGAGATGAAAATTTTCAAGCCCGGCAACGGCATTGCCTTTGTCATCGATCTGGATAAAGTGATTGGTATATCAAAAATTGATGAGTACAGCAAAGTTGTTGAATTGGACGACTTGATGAACGGAAGATAAGGTCGGGGGTTGCTCTTTTCTTGTCCCCCTGTTTATTCAGCTTTTCAACAAATTATTTATCGGCAGAAGCTCTTTTTAAAGAGTCCTACTGCCGATTTTTTGCGGCTCTTTGCCAAGTAGGACTGATGGGTAGAAATAGGGTGACGGTGAGACAGAAATAAAATTCCAAATTCTCTTCGTGTCTACCCCCGAATACACGGCGGAACAAAAGCAAAAATTCTTTTTGCGACGAGTAACCGCAGGAGCAACTCCTTCAGAAATAAGCCAAACGATCCTGAAAATATAAGGCGCTCCAGGTCCTTCACCGACTAGGTAGCAGGACTTCATCTACTCTGCTAAAGCAATCCTAGTGAAGCCTGTCAATTCTCGTATGTTTCATACATAGAAGTTGATGTGATCAAAGCGAAGCGCAGTGTATCAATTCTCAGCTAGTCATTCTATGAATAGATTCCTTGACAATTTTCGGATACTCCTTCTTAATTTTTGGAGCTGATCGCTTTTATCCTGACCTCGCTTTTCACTTTCAAGCAACATTTCAAGCTCTCTTTTTTCAGAAGTCAAACATTCAATTTGTCTTTCCTGTTCTCTGATTTTATCAGTTTGATCATTCTTATTATTTGAAGAACAACCAGAGAGAAGAAGAGCTGCAAAAATAAAAAAATGCTTTTTTTTCATCACCTTAGCTCCTTAATCGAAGATTTATTATCTTCAATCGTTTCAAGGGTCAATTCATAAAACATTTCATGGATCAACTGTGTATCATTGTCTTTATAGACAACCGTACAAGTCGCTTCAACTTTTCCCTTCAACATGTCTCAATTAAATCGTTACTTTCAATTAGTCTCTACAGAAACAAACATTAAAGTAATACCTCACGTAATGAGACACAACTTTGCTACTCAAGCAATAATTGCTGGTGTAGCAGCAGAACACACCACAAGTTGTCTCGGACATAAGAACATTACTATGACAGAGTATTACACACATATTAAGGACGAAACAGCTTCAAATGTAATTGATATTATGGAAGCTAGACCATCAACTAACAAAGAAATTGGGTAAAAAAACTGGCGGAATTTTCTACTATATTTAGTAGTTATATCCCGCCAAGTTCCCGATTCAACATCATTTTTATTCAGTTTTTCAACTTCCCTTTTGCCAAAGACACCCCTTGAATCTAAGATATAGACTGAATAAACATGATTTTAAACAGTCTTTACTTCGCCAAACGATAAATAGCATCCGCATAGATCACCGCTGCCCGGAATAGATCATACAGCTCCATAAATTCATTCGCCTGATGCATCGTGTCTACATAACCGGGGAACATCGCACCATAGGCAACACCACGTTTCAGCAAGCGTCCGTATGTACCGCCGCCGATAATTTTTTCTTCCCCTTTTTCTCCAGTATGGTCTTCATAAACCTGCAGCAAAGTTTTAACCAATGGATCATCCGTAGGAACATAATGCGGTTTCTGGTTGCGCTCGTCCTGAATAATCACGGTTTCCAGACCGCCGATTGCCCGACGAACACCAGCTTCCAGCTCATCTGCAGTTATTCCTTTAGGGTAGCGGAAGTTCAGGCTGATCAAATTTCCTTCTTCAGCATCCTTATTAAAGTTGAATAAGCCGGCATTCATTGTTAAACGTCCCATCTTTTCATCTTCATAAGCAACACCCAGATTTTCTCCATAAAAATCTTCGTGAATAAAAGCAGCTGTGTGGATGAAGGCTTTGGCAGCTCCGCCAAAATCATAGTCCTTGATAAAGTCTGCTAAGAATGTGGCTGCATTAATTCCTGACTGAGGGCTGGCACCATGTGCACCTTTACCAGTAATTTTCAATGTCACAATATTATCCTCAATGCTGATTTCTCCTTCTACCGGTAAATCAGCAAGAAAAGCATTAAAGGAAAGAATGAACGCTTCTGTTGACAAGTCTGATGGAATTGTAAAGATCGCTTCTGCTGTTCCCGGAACCATATTGACTCTCAGTCCGGAATGGAATCTCTGCAGTTCAAATGTCCCGCCGTTTGTTCCTTTAAACTGAGCGAAAATTGTCACATTTCCTTTTTCTCCATTAATGATTGGAAACTCAGCATCTGGTGAAAAACCGAAATCAGGCGCTTCTTCGTGCTGGAAGTAATAATCCATATCTGCCCAGCCGCTTTCTTCATCACTACCCACAACAAAACGGATTTTCTTAGATAACGGCAAACCCAGCTCTTTAATGATTTTTAAGCCGTAATACGCAGCTATGCTTGGTCCTTTATCATCGCTTGAACCGCGTGCAAAGATTTTTCCATCTTTAATTACCGGCTCATAAGGGTCCGTATCCCAGCCATCACCGGCAGGAACTACATCCATATGTCCAAAGACACCTAATGTTTCAGTTCCTTCGCCATATTCAATATGACCGGCATAGTTATCAACATTTTTAACAGTAAATCCATCACGTTCACCATAGGACAGCATGTGTTCCAATGCAGCTTTCGGTCCTGGTCCAAACGGGGCTTCTTTTGTTGCTTTATCATCTTCCCGTTCACTGTTGATACGCAACAGGTTTTTTAAATCTTCAAGGAGATCTTCTTTACGATCTTCCACTTCTTTTTGCCAGTTGATTGTCATCCGTTTCTTCACTCCCATAAATTATTCTTCTTTCCCATCATACCACTAACTATAGGAAAAATAAAAAAGAGAAATACTTTTCTATTCAAAGAATCTCGACTATTCTGTTATGATAAATAAAAATGCGGAATCTCAAAAATGAGACTGCAAAGATTTACTTTCTGCTTTTAAAAATTGCAGGTTTACCAGTCAGCTAAGAAAAAGAGCGAACAAGATCTACACTAAAAATAAACAAAAGTACAACAATAATTGTTGATTGCTAGATTAGCTGATTGAGGAATTGAGAGGAGGAACAATCGTGAAAGCATTATCTGTAAATAATTTAAAGAAAGTGATTACAAAACGTCCAGAAAACAGTCACAAAGGAACCTTTGGACGAGCGGTTCTGATCGGCGGAAACGAGCAGTACGGCGGCGCCATTATCATGAGTGCGCAGGCAGCCATTTACGCCGGGACAGGGCTGGTCACAGTCATAACTGACAGGAAGAACCACGCACCGCTTCATGCCAGACTCCCCGAAGCAATGGCTGTTGACTGGCTGGATACAGAATTGATTGACAGGGTTCTAAAATCAGCGGATGTCATTTTGATTGGACCGGGACTGGGGTTAGGTCTTATCAGTCAGCATCTTCTGATCCATGTACTGGAAAGTCAGACAGACAAGCAATGGCTGATTATTGACGGCTCAGCAATCACTTTGTTCGCAGAGAAAGATTATCCGTTAAACAATCCAGAACAAACCATATTTACTCCGCATCAGAGAGAATGGGAAGCATTAAGCGGTTTACCTCTTGAACAGCAAACGGACAAAGCAAATCAAACTGCCAGAGAAATGCTGAAGGCTTCGGTCGTGCTGAAAAGTCACCGTACCAAAATTTACACTTCCAAAACTATTTATAAGACCCCCATCGGTACAGCAGCAATGGCAATCGGCGGCATGGGAGATACACTAGCAGGAATAATCACTGGCTTCATTGCTCAATTCCCAGCGAAAGAAGAAGCCCTTTGCGCAGCAGTCTACCTTCACAGCCTAATTGGAGAAGACCTCAGTAAAACCCAGTATGTCGTACTGCCAACCAGCATATCCGAGCAGCTGCCGATTTACATGAAACAATTTGAAGAAAAATAAATTGAATAGAAAAAGCGGCTGCAGAACCCATTCAGTGTCCTTTCAGCCGCTTCTTTTCTACTATTTAACTCTAGGACATGTCTAAAAACTCAAGCGGCGAATAGTTTGATGATTTTTATCGAACGCCTCGTCATAAATACTCGCTTATGAACCACATAACCTGTGTTTTCTTCCTTGATTTCAATAAAAATCACTGAAAAATTCGAATGCTGCTACCTTTTCAGACACACCCTAGTTTCCAACAGGATCAATTCATTCTCTGTTAGCGGACGATATTCGCCCAATGCCAATGCTTCATCTAAATATAGTGCACCCATGCGCAGCCTCTTGAGATAAACAACCTTTTTATCCACTGCTTCAAACATTCTTTTTACCTGATGAAATTTTCCTTCCTGAATGACCAAACGAATCTCTGAAAGCTTTTCAGAATCATCTATAGAATCAATGAACAGCTGGCTGCTTTTTACTGTTTCACCGTTCTTCAACGCAAAGCCCTCTTTGAACATCTGAATATCCTCTTCTGTTACAACCCCCGAAATTCGTGCAAAGTATTCCTTGTCTACATGCTTCTTTGGAGAAAGCAGACGATGAGCCAGCTGCCCGTCATTTGTCAGAACCAACAACCCTTCTGTGTCTTTGTCCAGCCTGCCGACCGGGAAAAGATCTTCACGAAAATCCTCATCTGACAGTAAATCAAGCACTGTTTCATCATACTTATCTTCTGTTGCAGAAATCACACCCTGAGGCTTATGAAGCATATAATAAAAATATTTCTGATAATGAAGTATTTCCCCAGCGTACGCAACTCGATCGCTATTCTCGTCAACTTGCGTTTTACCATCCTTTTTTACTAAGTCATTCACGGTGATGACTCCCTGTTTCAACAGTTTTTTTACTTCTTTACGGCTTCCCCATCCGGTATCTGCCAAAAACTTATCCAGTCGCATTGTCTTCCGCTCCTTACTTCTAATTCTTCAGTCACTATTTTAAAATGCCACCGTTAAATAGATTGACTTCACATAAAGGATTTCCAGTTTCTTATCGTCATGCTTTAACATTCATTATATAAAACAAAGGCGCAGGACTTTCCCCACGCCTCAAAGTATTCTATCTACTTAATCTTAACCTTTGCACGCAGTCCATCCACGTCTTTCCCAAGCAAACGGTCTGCCAGTCGAATCTTCAATGTCATGTAGCCATAAACAGCAATTCCAACTGCAGCTACTATCAGAACAATCAGAAACGCCTGCCCTTTACGATCCGGGTTCAAAAACAGATATAGAAACTGTTTTGTCAGGAAGGCAAAAACAATCATAATCAGTGTAATAACAAAAATCAGTAAACTGCGGCGCAGCGTCAGGCTCAAATTGAATTTGGAAATTTCTTTGATTTTACGCATCAGCAGGAAGCATGAAACACTGAATCCAATCATGGTTGCCACTAGAGGACCATATGCTTCCAAAAATCGAATACTTGGGTATTGAACAATCAGTTTTACAGCTAATCCAATCGCAAAATAGCGGATTGCTGCCCGGTTTCCGTACATCCCCATCAGCATGTTGGAAATAAGCATATACAATCCCATAAACAACCCTGCATAACACGCTTGAATAAGCAGACTTGTCCCTAATCCATCCGGACGATAAAACAACGTATAAAGCGGTCTGGCCAATACAATCATACCAAATGTTGACGGCAGCATAACAAACGCAAAAAGCTGCAGATTGTTGCTGATCAATTTAGATAGATCACGATATTTTTTTTGAGTCACAGCTTCTGTAATAAGCGGCAGTCCAGCCATGGCAATAGATGTGGCCAGTGCAATGACGACCATCGTCAATTTATCCGGATTGGCATTAAAAACCCCAAAAAGTTCACGGAGCTGACTATCCGAATAACTCGTAAATGTCCGCATGAAATTAGAAAACGTAAATTGATCGACTAATTTAAATACTGTTACACCAGAACCAACAATAATAAACGGAATTGCTTCTTTAAACGTTTCTATTAAAAGGCCCTGAGGAGAAACCTGGTGCTTGTTTGCGCTGTGCGCTTCAAGGTAATCAAACATTGGTTTTTGTTTATGCAGATAAAAGTACAGCACAACAAAGCTGACAATCATTCCGATAAATGCCGCAAAAGTTGACTGAGTCACGGCATCTACATAATCGCCATTAAAGACTTTCATAATAATGAAAGCAGTCAGCAGCATATAGAAAACACGTGCAACTTGTTCAACAATCTGTGACAGGGCAAAGGGCATCATATCCTGATTTCCTTGGAAATACCCTCTGATAACACTCATACACGGAAAAACCAGCACGGCCAGACTTAACGATTTCATCGTTGGAACCAGCTCTTCTCCGCCTCCTGACCAACTGGCCAGTGCAGGTGCTGAAATATACATAACCAAAGCAAAAACTGCTCCCAGAACGGCCATCATCTGCAGCGCTTTGTAAAACAGCTGTCTGCTGATCTTGTATTCATTCATAGAATTGTAATGTGCCGTTTGTTTCGCTATTGCAGCAGGAATACCGGCTGTAGAGATTAACAAAAACAGTGAATAGACTGTATACCCCATAGAAAACAGACTATTCGCCTCGTCAGCATGTTCCCCCATCCAGGCGTACCATGGAATAATATAAACCGCTCCTAATAAGCGGGAAATGATATTACTGGCTGTCATCCACGCTGAACCTTTGACCATCTTTTCCTGATTAGTCAATATCGGCTGTTCAGCAGTCCCGGGTTGATTGATCATTTACTCCCCAACTTTCTTAAACATACTTCTTCTATTTTAATTGTAAAATCCTTGATATGCAATCCATTTATAAAATAATTATGCAATGCTTCAGAATTCCTTCTACTCTTAATGAAGTCCTCTATTTATTTGCGGAAACTACTGCATTTTCCTGTCAAACTCCTTTATTATACCCGAATATGCTCCCATAATGCACGATTTATTTTTCTGCTGCCTGTAAAATTCAAACACTTTGCATTCGACAGAAAGAAAAAAGCCTTTGAAAGGAGGATTTTAACCAAAGACAATAGTTATTCTTCCTGACTTTTAGCAGCTTTTTCTGTCTCCGTTCGATAAACAGTATCCTTCAACTGCATGCATAAGCAACTTTTCATTAGTACCGGATTTCATTTTAAAAGCTGAACTGTCAATTCCGGCTTGCTTAAAAACATTTCATAAAGAATATTCATCCGATTGGTATAGTATCTGTGATGGACCACCTCATTTAGATAAAAAATAGTCAGTCGGCACAGCTCCGTTCCTTTTAGATTATTCCTGTCAATGAGTATCAGCTCCTAAAAAACAGCATAGGTATCATAGACAACTATTTCAAGCTAGGTTCTCCGATTTTTTGCCTTGTCGTTACATACTTATAATTTTTTCTGCATAGTCTCAGCGGGACCTGCAACAGTTTAGTTAATAGTCGGTTAGATTACTTATTTTCTTCGCCTCAAATTGTCGAGGAGTCATCATAAATTTTGTATGGATTCTTTTGTTTGGAATAGTAGTCTTCTAAATAATCTTGGATTAACACCTTCATCTCTATTTTACTTTTATGCTTGTTGGGTTCGATTAATTCTCGTTTGATCGATCGATGAAATGATTCGATTACTGCATTGTCAACAGGAGTCCCAGGTTGGCTCATTGAATGTGTGATGTGGTGGTCGGTCAACAGCTCTTGATGGATAAGAGACCGATATTGGCTACCTCTATCGGAATGAATTACCGTAGGCAATTCTCCTTTATAAATGTGTAATGGATAGACGACAATTTCTTTTTTCATGGTTGAATCCACCATATAGCAATGTGGAATACGAGTTGCCAAGTTAATGTAGGTGGACAAATAGAGGAGACCGTCATTACAAGGAATATAAGTAATATCCGTCACCCAAACAGCATCGATTTGGCTCTGTTCAAATTGTCGATTCAATAAATTTTCTTTTACTATTTCTTCGATTGCTTTTCCTCTACCATAAGAAGAGTTGCGTTGATGAAATCCTTTTGCGCATAAGGACAGCCACAACACGTTTATTGGTTTCGATTCCTTCATCGTAAAATTGTTGAGCGATTCTTGGAGATCCGTATCGACCCTTGTATTCGTAGAACACTCGCTTAATATTCTCTTTTAAAAAATTATGGCGGAGTTGAGTCCTACTTGGGCGCCGATTCCGCCATAAATAATATCCTTGCCTACTTACATTTAGAATCCTACACAAAGTTTGAATTGAATATTGTTGATGATGTTTGTGAACAAACTCAAAACGAACTACTTTTTTTGCTTCACAAACGTGTCGAACTTTTTTAGAATTTCATTTTCCTCTGTTAGCCGTTTATTTTCCTGTTCAAGAATGTAGAAATCTTCTTTATCAGGTAATCTTTTTCCTTGCCCAACAAAAACATTTTTTCCGTATCGAGGATATTCTGAAACCCATCGGGAAATTGTTGGACGAGAGATGTTGTATTCTTCAGATATTCTCTTGGTAGTTACCTTCTTCTCAAGGAGATTCTGTGAAATCTTTAGTTTAAATTCACGATCATATGTTTTTCTCAATAGAGTTCATTCCTTCCGGTAATGTAACTGATAGTCAAGAAAAGTGTATCATAGCCCCCAAAGATTGAACATTATCTGAAAAGAGACTATCAAATGCCGTCCAGTAGCTTTTTATTGCCATCTCAGCCTCATCAACAGAAGGAACATTTGTAAGACCCAAATATTTTTTTCATTATGACTTAGCAGCACATGATCTAAGTAATGCTCTATTTCCTTGTCTGATTGAAGTTCTCTATACAAAATCACATTATTTTTATTGATTACTTTAATCAAATAATTTGGAGCTTCTTTATTATTACCTGGATACTTCATTTCTATAATCTTATTATCCATTGCTCTCCTCCTACTGATCCTTTTTGAGAATACTACTTATCATCCGTATTGTCGTAGAACCTCTTCTTAGGAAAATGATCTGGAAAAGGTCCCGTAGTTACTTCTGACATTTCCTGAATAATATCAACAATTTCATTTTCATAAATTTGATATTGTCTCGAAGCCTCAATCTCTCTTCGCTTTTTCCCCAGCTTTGTCATACTTTCAATGTAAGCAAATTTTCTTGCTCTCACTTCTTGAAGTTTTTTTCAAAATCCTCTTTCTTCAATGATTTATCCTCCTACTGATCCTTTTTGAAAATTATTTCAATCTGGAAATTTCGTCTGGTTTCTAGATTGCATGTAGCATTCTTTAATTGATTCTTTGCTGCGTAACTGGTCAGTAGTTGTTGTAAGTCATTAAATATTTCAGTATCTTTAGTCAATTGTTTAACCTCAATATCTGAAATATCCGAAAAATAGTCTTTTGATAGGTATTCCCAGTCTTCAGTAAACATACCTTCCATTAAAAATGGTTGGTTTTCATTGTTTAGTTCAAACATAAAGTATATTTCTTCAATATCTTCTAAATTGAACCTTCCATATTTTCCTGTAGAACTTAACATTTCTAATTTTGCAATTTTCACATTTTGCCTCCTACTGATCCTTTTGGGGAACTTCTGATATTGTTTCAATCACCTTGAACATGGGTATTTCATCAATTATTTTTGCATACATCTGCTCATAATTTATACGAACTCTTTTCACACCATCGCCTTTACTAGAACCCCACAATTCTAACCAGCTAAGTGCGACCTCTTTGAATTCGGTTGTTTTCACTTTTAAAACTTCCATACCACTTCCATATTCAATACCTACGAATATTTTTATTGGGTTCATAAGATTTCCTTTCTACTGATCCTTTTTGAAATGTATTAAAACCAGTTATTCCAAAATAATCCAACTATCGATACTATAGTTCCTAAAAATCCAAATAGGAGCATCTTTTCACCTTGTTCTCCCTCACGACTATATTTTCCGTTCAATGCTAATTTATATCCGCCTGATATCGCAGAAAATGTAGACATTACAATCAACAATATTGATAATGTTTTTATTGCAGCATTAATCCCATTTATTCCATATATAAGTACAAAACTAATAATCATAAGAGATACGCTTAAACCTGCAATCATTCCAAATAAGTCCTTAATATTAATTACCCTCTTTCATCGTTTTTGACAATCACGAACCTTTTTCAGCTTCAGGAACTTTTACCGTTCGCTTTTATAAAAATTATCTTGGTAGATCCACAGCTGCTTCCGGAGAATTTTTTCTAAGATTCCGAACGATCCTTTTTGGTTTCAGATCACGCTACCAGCTCCAGCTACTGATCCTTTTTAAGAATTTATGTTGCATTAAAAATAATGTAATCTATCATACTTGATCTATCCATATTTAAAAATGCCTGCAAAGAAGCTTCTTCATGAAACAAGACCACATAATATTCATATTCTGTAATTCCGTCTTCTTCATCAACAATCTTTTCAACCTCGCAAGACAGACTTAATCTATTGTTTTCATCAGATCTGAAAGAGAAAAAACCATCTATCGAATTCTCACTTACATATGAATTGAGTGTATCAAGCGACGCTGTTAATCTGGTGTTTAATTCCACAGCCTCTTTATAAATTTTATTAATTCGATTCATCAAACATTACCCTTTCTGATAGTAATCGGAGTTGATTTTTATTCTAAGCTAGGATTCCCAATAAGATATTGATTTCCGTACAGACTGAAAAGCCAAAAAGAGTTCCTTCTTTCCGGCTTTTTTGTAGATTCCTCGAATGGCTTCCATGCCTTTAATCGTGGTTGAAGCGGTGCGTAGCTGGACCGCAGCGTGTTCAGAATAAAAATAATCAGAAGGAAGAATAATTATGAAGAATAAAATACAAGAAGTGAGAAAGAAGCTAAATCTTCAAGAGTTTGAGCTAAGAAACCAATGATTTAGAAGAATTTTCTGGTGGCCGCTTCAGTTATGATCTTGAAGAAAAAAGGTTTATGGATCTACAGAAGAATGCTGCTTGTTCTTCAGCTGAAATTATTCAAAATTATCTGATGATGGGCGACCAAGGCGTGTACTATTCTGACGAATTGAAGCGGCTGGCTCCAGCAATTGGGTTTCTACAGTCTGCCGATCAAACAATGATCTATATTAACAACCAGGAAGACGCCCCAGCGGTGGGTTAAAGAGTGACAACTACAGTTTAATCGTCGTCCTGATCCTTCAACCACAGATCAGCTAGTTTTAAAGAGCGATTCTCAGACGTTTTAGAAATGATTGGTGATCAATTACCCACAAAAAAGCTTCAGAAACACATCGATTCCTGAAGTTTTTACTATTATTCGTGTTTTTTGTCAATTTATCTGATGGATCTCCCGCTGCTGATCCTTTGTCAAAGACAATGCAAAAAACATTACCTGATTATATTGGCAATGTCTTTTGCTTTCTATTTATTTTCTTATCGTGGGGAATGATAGTTATAACATCAATAGACATTTTACTCTTCGCATATCAAAACAGATTGTCAAAAACATGAATTCCCATTTTATCCATTCTGGAGTTCAAAAGTACCAATTTCATCCGTTTTATGACCAGAATCATCGGCATTACTAACAATAATTTTATAGACAGATGCTTTATCTAATGCACTCAAATCAATAGACATAGAAAATTTAGTCGTACCATTATTATCTTCATAAGAATAACTTGGTATTTTAAGCTGAACACCATTTTTATACACCTCAATAGTATAAAGCTTAAGCCCTTCGGATACTACTTCCGTGGGAGCGACGAATTCGACATTCGTTTGTAACGCATCACTCTCTGCATTAATATCGGAAATGTTATTTGCCTGAATAATTCGCGGCTCAGCAGTCTGCGTTAAGGGTTCATAAGCAACTGTAAAACTCCAGTCTCCCTCATACTGTAAAGCCCAAGGTACATTGAATGAACTATTAGTTTCTATTGCTTTGTTGAGAGCTGCGTCATATTCATCACGATTCTGCCAAGCTAATTTATATATGTGTAACGTTAAGTCTGCGTTTTCTGGAATTTTTTCTTTAGTGTATGTAAAAATAACAGACCCATAAAAAGTATCCCCTTCGACATAAAAAGTTGACTCTTGATCTCCACCTCCAAATATATCTTCTGTACCCTCATTGATAAAAAGACCTAGGTCAATATCTTGAAAATTTGAGTTAGTTGAGATTTGTTTTTCTAACAGTATTTTTAATTGCTCATCATCAAGCTTAAATTGATAATCAAACGCAAATTTTTGTTTTGTTGAAACAAACTTAGTCAGCTTGATTTCACGACCATTTTGGGAGCTTATTAAATCCAACTCCATAGGAATCATATTGTTTTCCACTGTAGCTACTCCTGAATCCTTACTGATTCCAAAAATTTGCTCAATTGCATCACCAATTGATGTTTGTATTAATACCAGAAATAATAACGCAGCCACAATTCCAAGAATAGTAATCCCTTTTTTCCTAGTATTCATTTTAAAGTTTTTCTTATTTTGCTCAATTTCCCCTGTCAAAAATTTTTCTTGATTATAAACTAATTTCTCCATCACTTCTGTGGGTATTTTTCTTTCTCTCTTCATTATCTTCTCTATTTTTTTACTCATTTTCTTGCACCTCCAGTATTATTTTTAATCTTTGTTTAGCACGCGCAAGCCTGGTTTTAACTGTATTTGTAGAGATACCTACTTGCTCAGCAATTTCTTTGATACTAAACCCAGCATAATAATATAAAACAAGTGGTATTCTATATTTTTCTGGTAATTGATTCAATTCCTGAGTTATATCAGAGCCCTCATAATTAGTTTCTTCAACTCCGCCATGCTTCTCTTCAAATTCAACCACTTCCACTCGTTTATGGAGTGTATCTTTTGCTATATTGATCATAATTCTAAAAATCCAGGAGTTGAAGGCCTCTTCATTTTTGAGCGTTCCTATTTTTTTCCAAGCACAAATTTCTGTTTCTTGAAGACAATCAGCTACATCCTCATCATTCAGAAGTATTTTATAAGCGGAATTGTAGAGGATGTGTCTATATGCTTCACAAAGCTTTATAAAAGCATGTGCATCCCCCAATTTAGCTTGTCTAACCAGTATTCTCTGTATTTTTTTTTCCATATAACACCCACTTCTTTTCACCTTACATTTATTAGACTATAAATATGTTGAAAAAGTTTCAAAAAAAATGAAAAAAATCTAGAGAATGATTATTTTGATCATTCTCTAGGTTTTTCAATTAAAATTATTGATAACAAGATTTATTAGATAATATAGTATCTACTTCCATTAACAGGATTGTAAGTTGAAAAATATCCGTTCAGATTTTTTCCTCCACTTCTAGAAGGATAATATAAATACCCTCCATTTGCTGGAACTACATGTTTACTTGTGGGGTAATAATTTCCATTTGTTTGAAGATGGAAATTGAAGGAGTCTTTAGTGGCTCTTACGCCAAAAAATGGATTCGCATTATAATCGTTAAACACAAAAAGGAAGCCGCTATATCTCCATCCTGCACCCGAAAATTCATTCGATTGGTAGCCTGTAGAAGGAACAGCTTTAGGTTGAGTCGGAACATAAACCCCTCTAGGTTGGATTAGTCCAGCAGTCGGATCAAACGGTTTATCAATCACATCATCAGTGTCCTCTAATAGATCAAATGCAGACTCAAACATTTCCTGAGTCACATTTTCATCATTCGAATTTTCTAGCCCAGTTTCGACAATCTCAATAAATTGTTTTGAAGCTTCATTCCCCATGATAGTATCTGATTCTGGATTATAAATCCAGCCATTGTCAGACTCTACATTTTCTTTCATCTCTTCAAATGTAGCTGCATTTGAATTTACTGCCCCTATAGTTAATCCAAACACGCCAATAATACCCACAGCTAAAAATTTTGAAATTAGACTTTTCCTCATCGCAAAAACTCCCTCGTCTTTTTATTTTGTTACATTATCATATTAGCATAAATACCAATCAATTGAAAATATTTTAATAAACAAAAATTAGATAATACCATTTTTTTGAATAATATAAATTATTTAAAGTCCATTATTTTATCCTGTGATTAAAAATCCACGTTTAAAATGAAAAAATTCAGCACAAACTCCAAAAAAATATCTGTAAGCATAAATTTTGAGAATAGTATAGTAATGATGTATTTTTTTAAATCAAGCTAAATTATCTTATTTCTATTACTTTTCATCATTTGATAGGATTTAATTTATAAGGCTAAAAAATGTTTCAGCTCTTAAAATTAAAATTCGTTTAACAAAAAATTGACATCCTTTCTATATTCGAAGACCCAACGACGAACAATTATTTTTCTACAAATATACTCTATTATATTGACTGCCGATAAAATCTCATTTTCAACATGAGCCTTTTTCAATGATTGCTATTCTAATTTCTTAAAAGACCGGTTAGCACAGCTGCTTGCAAGCCGATTCTCTACTTCTTCTCATACAGCCGCCCTGTATTCTGGTCTTTTTTGTACCTTGCTTTTTCATTCCAATACTTATATATATTTTGGGCAATACATCTGCGAATTCCTTTACTTAATACTATTCTTTTTATTTTTTTACAAAATCAACTAAATTAAGCTTGTATTTCCAAATAAACATTTGTATGATTGAAATGCTGAATCAAACTAATGGAAAAGAGGATGAACTATGGGAAGAAAAGAAGACAGAATGGCAACAGCCAAAAAACCGATCGCAAAAAGAGGATGGTTTTGGTTATTGGTTTTCTTGATATTGGGTGGCGGAGGCTTTGCTGCTTCACAGTTTATCCCTTTTGATTTTGACCTGCCGTTTGGCAATTCTGCATCTAAAGATTCGACAACCGAAGAATCCAAAACAACAACTGAGAATACAAATACTGAAGAAGATATTGTGGAAATACTGGAACTGTATCGTTCAATCAATCTAAGCGATTCAATAGCGGAAGATGTTAAGGGCTCCAGCTATGATGACGTCGTAGCACTGTTGGGAGAACCAAGCTCCAATGTTGATTCCGAAATTGGCGAAACAAAAACCAAGATGGCTATCTGGAATACCTTCAATGGAAAAACAACGATCAGTGTGAACTTCAGCGACGATTTTGCCATTGGAAAAAGTGTCGCAAAACTAGTCAGTAAAGCAGATGATAAAACTACTACAGCTCAGTTTGAAGCCGTTCCTACAGATGGTTCTTACACCTATGAACAGGCGATTGAAGAATTTGGTGCTCCAGATTCACTCAGTGATTCACTTATTGATAATGTACACGCAACCACTGCATTTTGGACGACAAATGTGGAACAGGGCTTCACTATTCATTTTGATAATGATCAGGCAGTTACAAAAGAACAAGTTTCTTAATAATAGAACAAAGACAGGCAGTTTTCGGATAAGAACCGGAAGCTGCTTTTTCTCTGAAATACGCTGCCTTGATGTTTTTGTTTTGAAATTGTATGATAAATGTTAAAGATGACAACAATCAGAGCGGGAACTCCTTTCCAGCTCATTTATATTTGGAGGCTTATTATATGAGTATCTCATTGACAGAAATTAAAGAGTGTTTAATAAAAGAACAGCTTTTAAAAGAAATGGTTGCCGGTTCTGACTGGACCCTCATTATTCCTCAGCATCTGTCCGATCGGCTGATTACTGCTGTATCCTATGATTCAAGAACTGTCTCTGAGGATACCTTGTTTTTCTGTAAAGGACTGAATTTTAAAAAAGAATATTTGATGAGTGCTGCAGCCGCAGGATTAAAATTTTATGTTTCTGAAACCCCTTATGACACAGCTGCCGAACTGGGCTTCATTGTAACAGATATAAAAAAAGCGATGTCGGTTCTCAGCATGCTGTTTTATGATTATCCTCAAAATAAACTGACGTTGATTGCGTTTACTGGGACGAAAGGAAAAACAACTGCTGCTTATTTCACGAAATTTATTTTGGATCACTCAACAAATAAAAAGACGGCCATGCTTTCAACGATGAATTCAACGCTGGATGGAAAAACCTTTTTTAAATCTCAGCTGACAACGCCCGAATCTGCGGATCTCTATCGAATGATGGCAGAAGCAGCAGCAAATCAGATGACACATTTTGTGATGGAAGTCTCATCCCAGGCCTATAAGACAAATCGGGTATACGGTCTGACATTTGATGTCGGAATCTTTTTAAACATTACTCCTGACCATATCAGTCCGATTGAACATCCTACATTTGATGATTATTTCTATTGCAAACGGCAATTAATTGTAAATTCCAAAAAAATCATTCTGAATCATGACTCTGATTACTTCAATCTGCTGAAAGAAACTGCTGATTTGTATCATACACCTGTCGTTGTTTATGGCAGCCAAAAATCAGAAGATGTAGATTACCTCTATACAAAAGATCCGAAAAATTCGCTGGTCTTTAACGTTTCAGCTGCTCCTGATACTCTTTCCCTGTCAGGAGAATATTCTTTACGGCTGGGCGGAGACTTTAATATGGGTAATGCGTTGAGTGCTGCTATCGCCTGCACACTGGTTGGCGCATCAAAACAGGACTGCCATTCAGGTATTCAGGAAACAACTGTGCCTGGTCGAATGGAGCAGCTGTCTAATACAAATGGCTCAGCTGTTTATGTTGACTACGCACACAATTATGATAGTCTGAAAAACCTTCTAAGTTACATAAAAGAAGAACATCCAGACGGCCGTTTAATTGTTGTCATTGGCAGTACAGGAGACAAGGCAATTTCCAGAAGACAAGATTTCGGAACAGTTTTGTCTGAGCTTGCTGATTATGCCATCCTGACAACCGATGATCCGGCTTCTGAGGATCCTCAGAAAATTGCAGAAGAAATTGCTGCTCATCTTGCTTCATCGGTTGAATCCCAAATTATTATTGATCGGGAGCAGGCAATTGATGCTGCCTTGTGCTTAAGCAGACCGGAAGATGCTGTGGTTTTAGCTGGCAAAGGGGCTGATTTATATCAGAAAATCGGCGGGAGAGATCTGCCTTATGAAGGAGATTTCGCTATTGCTGAGCGGATCATTCATAATAAAAAGTAAATGCTGAATTCATTCACAAATAGCTGTGCAGTAAACGTCAATCGCTTTTACTGTGCAGTTTTTAACTACCAGCTGTTTTTAATTTATTAATAAAATCAGGAGGAAAAATGATGAGCTACGAAGAAAAAGACTATTTTATGCGGCAGATAAAAAAACTGGCTGAGGGCTTAGGTATGATGCTCACGCTGAACTCAGTAAAGGAAATTATCAACCTTGAACAAAACGAAAACAGCAAACTGACTGACGAAGAAATTGAAGCGATCCTTCTTGCTATTCAGGTACAGAATAAAGCAGATCAACTGGGACTGAACAAGGAACGGCTGGCCGAAAAAACAGGACTCTCTCAAGAACGGCTGGAACAGCTTCTTGAAAAGAATCAACTTCCGACAAAACATGAGCAATCAGAGTTGGAGAACTTTTTATTCTGATAACCAAGTATTTTCTAGTGCCGAATACTTCGCAATAGGTGTAAGAACCATTTCTCTAGTCCATTCTTCTTTAGAATGACGCACAACCTGTATGAAAACTATCGAAGAAGTGCTTAGAGAATTTTTCTATATGTAGGAAGAGTATGTTGAGTGCCTCTATTGCTCCATACTTAGAAGAGAGTAGCAGAAACAATAACAAAAACCTGAAGCTTTCCCTTTACAAAGCCGATGATACTTAGGCTTTTAAGGAAAAGTTCAGGTTCTTTTCATTCTGTTCATCCGTTATACAGAGACTTTAATCAGTTTTCAAAACTGTAAACTGCAGAAAATAACGGTCGAGGTCCGACAGATTCCCTATAGAAGATTCAGTCAACAAGTCCAATCTATTGCCGTCCCTCATTCAATTCCGAACTGCCAGATTCTATTTTAAGAATTCAGCGATATCTGTATAAGGCAGTTCCAGGTCCGCTGCAACTGCCGGATTTGTCATGGCACCATTCAACGTATTAACACCTCTGGCTAATGCTTCATTCTGCTTCACGGCTTCTTCAAAGCCTTTATTGGCAAGCTCCAGTACATAAGGCAATGTTGCATTTGCCAAAGCATAGGCAGATGTCTGAGGAACAGCTCCCGGCATATTTGCCACAGCATAATGGATTACGCCGTGTTTGACATATGTTGGCTGCTCATGTGTTGTAACATGATCAATCGTTTCAAAAATCCCGCCCTGATCAATCGCAATATCGACAATCACTGAATGTTCAGGCATAGATTTGACCATCTCCTCTGTTACCAATACAGGTGCTTTGTGTCCTGGAAGCAGTACAGCACCGATCACTAAATCTGCTGTCTTTAAGGATTCCTGAATATTAAACTGGTTGGACATCAGTGTTTTGATCGTTCCGTTAAACTGGTTATCCAGTTCCTGCAGACGTTTTGTATTCACATCCAGAATCGTCACATCTGCGCCAAGACCCAGAGCGATTTGTGCAGCATTCGTTCCTGAAATTCCACCGCCGATAATAGTAACATTTGCTTTACGAACACCGGGAACTCCGCCAAGTAAGATCCCTTTTCCTTCAGGAATTTTTTCCAGACAGTGCGCACCAATCTGCGTTGCCAATCGGCCCGCGACTTCACTCATAGGCGACAATAAAGGCAAGCTGCCATTTTCCAGCTGAACACTTTCATATGCGATCGTATTAATTTTACTCTTCATCAACTCTTCTGCCAGTGGTTTATTAGCTGCCAGATGGAGATACGTAAACAGAACCAGATCTTCTCTTAAAAACTGATATTCCTCTGCCAGAGGTTCTTTCACCTTTAATACCATTTCCTGATTCCACGCTTCTTCAGCTGTCGCTGTAATGGCAGCTCCTACAGCAATATACTCTTCATCTTTGATTGAAGCACCTGATCCCGCACCTGTTTCAACAAAAACTTCATGTCCTGCCTTGATTAAATCAAGAACACCGGCCGCCGGTAAGGCTACCCTGTTTTCGCCAATTTTGATTTCCTTGGGAATACCAATTTTCATATACATTACCTTCTCTTTCGTTTAAATTCTTATCCATCTTATCTATGTCATATAAAAAGTATAAAGTAAGAAAAAACGATTCGCAAGGGTGTTCGGCATATTTGTGAGTTATTTAACGAACAACTGTTGTCCATTCTTTACAGCTGAGTAACAACAATCTGACCGAAATAATCATCGATTTTATTCGGGTCAATCCAGCCTGTCTTTGTTTCCAGTGCATTCAGCATTCCCGTTGTCATCCCCCATTTCAGAACATCTTCGTCTGTATTTCCTGCGGCAACAGCGCATGCTAACCCTGCTAAGGTCGCATCCCCTGAACCTACTGGATTTACTGCTTCAAGAGCAGGAATCCTGACCGTATAGAATTTTTCTTTATGCTTCGCTATCGCCCCTGCTGCTCCCAGCGAAACAACAATCCAGTCAATGCCGTCAAACATTGGATGCTTTAGTTGCTCCAAAAGTTCTTCACCCTCAGCTTTTTCAACAGACAGCAGCTCTGCAATTTCTGTTTTGTTCGGCTTAATTAAAAAAGGCTTATTCTCTGAAATCACTGCCTGCTTCAGTGCGTTACCTGAGGTATCCAATAATACAGAAACCTTCGCTTCCTTAGCTAAACCAATCAGCGTATCATAAAGATTCTGAGATAAACCAGCAGCTAAGCTTCCTGAGATGGTTACCAATCTGCTTTGCTTTACCAGAACTTTGAAATGTTCAATAAATGTCTGCTCCTCCTGCTTTGTTACAGTGGGTCCTTTTTCTAAAATCTCTGTCTGCTGTCCCTGATCATGCAAAACAGCAATCGAGTTCCTTGATTCTTCCTTTATTTTAGTGAAGTCGTGAAGGATACCTTCTTTTTCAAGCTCCGATTCAATATATGCACCTAAAAATCCGCCTAATACACCAGTTGCCAGCAGCTCCCTATCCAATTGATGAAGGACTCTGGAAACGTTCAAGCCTTTCCCGCCGGCAGTTTTCGATACCTCGCTGACACGATTAACATCATCCAGTTTGAAGTGTTCCAATGAGTACGACATATCAACAGAAGGATTCATCGTTACAGTTAAAATCATAGGTAAGCCTCCATTCTTTTTTACTTCCGAGAAGTGTCTGAACAATTAGAATCTCCCATTATTTTCAACACTTCCCGGCTGAACATCTAAGATCATCCGTTTTTACAAATTATCTCACTTTTTCAATTTTTCTAACTTCATTAGGAGAACAACTGCCCCTTACTGCGGACTATTCCACCATGATCTTGTCATGCCAGGAAGAAGCTGTTCGATTTACAACTTCATTCAGTGATTCAATATTCTTTTTACCTTCACCTGTCAACCAGTCTATTGCTGCAGCATCACCGGCTTTTACAAATGGCGCCACACCATTTTTCCATGTTGCCCTACCGCAAAGAACACCATTAAAGGTAGAGCCTGCCTGTTTGGCGAATTCCAGTGTTTTTTGAAACAGCTCTGCGGATACTCCCGCACTTAGAAAAATAAACGGCAGATGCGTTGCATCACTTTGTTCTTTAAAACAGGCAAGAGCTTCTTCTTGAGAATAGACTGCCTCAGCTTCGTCTTCAGCAAATCCTTCAACATAATTCATGTTCACAGGAACTTCTACTTTCAGTACATCTACCTTATATTGCGTCTTGGAGAATTCTTTCATCATTTCGATCACCTTATGCGGTTTTCTTTTCGCATATTCTGTTGATCCTGCATCTGCAATTTGAGCATCATAAGAAACCAGCTCCAGATAAAACGGGATGTCCTCAC
Organism: Enterococcus sp. CWB-B31; assembly: GCF_020567645.1. Classification (NCBI taxonomy): domain Bacteria; kingdom Bacillati; phylum Bacillota; class Bacilli; order Lactobacillales; family Enterococcaceae; genus Enterococcus; species Enterococcus sp. CWB-B31. The sequence continues at coordinate 365,720 of NZ_JAJDJW010000001.1, read as the reverse complement.
CCAGACACTCGCTGCCCAGACGTTCAATAAAGACATGCTTTAAATGATTGATTTCTGCCGCTTCATCCACATCATAGTAAAGCAGAAATTTAATGGCGTCCGCCCCTTTTTCTTTCAGTCTTTTAACAGACCAGTCTTCCAGCAAATCCGGAAGCCGCCCAGGTGTTGACGCATCATAGCCTGTTTTTTCATAGGCCAGCAGCAGTCCGGCTTCACTGTCTCGGGCTTCCGCTGCCGACAGACCATATTCAGGATCCAGCAAAATAGATGAAGCAAACGGTGTTAACTGCTCAGAAACCAGCTTTTTAAAGTCGCTGATGCTTTCTTCTGCCGCCTCTAAGCCCAGTGCACTGATCATTTTCTTAAGTGCTCCCCGCTGATCAATGGCTAACGCTTCAATCAAGCCATCTTTCGTTGATAATCGATCCATTGACTCTTTCTTTGCTTTGCTTATCTTTAACATCATTCTCCTCCTGTTTCTTTCCACTCTATTTTTATTACCTGTTCAACCTTGTATCGTCTCTTGTCGTTCTTTTATGCAGCAGTTTATTCTTGTTCTTTCGAACACATATAAACAGACTGACCTTCCAAGTATGTTTCAAGCAGACTCATATCCGGACCGATAATTAGAAAATCTGCCGGCAGACCTGCTTCAATACTTCCACACTGGTCATCAATATGGACACTTTGTGCTGGTACCAGTGAAGCCATTTTGATTGCTTCCTCCACAGTAGCAAGATCCCAGTCAACAACATTCTTCACCCCATCAAACAGCTGCAGCACACTGCCAGCCAAACTGTCATTTGACTGCAATCGTGCTGCCCCATCTTTGACAATTACTGGGAATTCCCCAAGCGTATATTCTCCAGCAGGCATTCCACCAGCACGCATACAGTCAGTAATCAGTGCAATTTTCCCCGACGTTTTCACCTTCATCAGTACGTCAGCCGCTCCTGGATGAACATGATGCCCATCACAAATCAATTCGGCGATCACCGCTTCTGATGTCATTGCCGCACCTACCATTCCCGGATCGCGATGGCTCAAGCCGCTCATTCCATTGTATGTGTGTACAAACATTGAAGCACCCGCATAGACAGCTTCTTTCGCTTGATTATAGGTTGCCGCACTATGCGCCAAAGCTACAGTTACGCCTTGTTTTGTCACTTCACGGATAAAGTCCGCAGCCCCCCTTCGTTCCGGTGCAAGAGCAATTTTTCGAATCAAACCATTACTTAATTTTTGCCAATGATTGAATACGTCAATATTCGGATCGGAAAAATAGTCAGGATTTTGCGCCCCTTTATGTTCTTCTGTAAAAAATGGTCCTTCAAAGAAAATCCCCTGAATTTTTGCTCCTTCCACCTCTTGATAACGTGAACCAATGGATGCAGCAACTTCATTCAACGTATCAATATCTGCAGTCAGAGTTGTCGGTAAAAATGAAGTAACACCACAGCTAAGCAATCCTTTGGACATTTTTTTGATTCCTTCAAAATTATTATCCATTACGTCATATCCCATAAAGCCATGAATATGTGTGTCGACCAGTCCGGGAGCAATCCATTTTCCGCTGTAATCCAGAATCTCGCCTTCCGGCTTTTCTTTGGTAAAATTTCCAAACTTCCCATTCGAAACTTCCAGATATCCGGCAGATGCCATCCCGCTTTTTAAAAAGAAACGATCTGCCTTCAAATAATAATTATTCATGCTTCTCTTCCTTTCCTGCCAAAGCATTCTTTTCAGAAACTGCTGAAATCTTCCTTTTGTCATGGCTAAAATAGCAAGCAATTAAAGCTGAAGACATCTCAAAATAAAGGGTCAGATGACAGTTTGTTCTGTTCCGACCCCCATTTCAGCCAAAGCTTCTATAATCAATATCATTTTTTCAGTTCGTAAATTGTTACTCCTTCAACTACCCGATTCACAGTACCTGTCGGAGAAGGAGTATCAGGTGTATTGCTGACTTTAATGGAACTGTTTAAAGCAACAGTCTGAGCAAACAGGATATCTGGAAATACCTGATAAGCTTCCGGAAGAATCACTTCTTCCTCAGAAAACAGGAATGGTGTCCCGGCAACCTCTGCCGAATCTTTTTGGCCGATTCCCACAACCTGTGCAGCAATCTGATCTCTGTGTACTTCTGTCAAAATATCCAGATCGTACTTTCTGGTGTACACATCGTTATTAATAAACACAAAGAGCAGCGTTTTAGAATCAACAAATGATTTAGGACCGTGCCTGAATCCCAGAGAAGAGTCAAAAACCGTCGCAATTTTTCCGGCAGTCAGCTCCAGTACCTTCAGCTGTGCTTCCCGTGTCAAACCGGACAATGAACCTGAACCTAAATAAACAATCCGGTGATACTCATCTTTCAGCAAAGACTGAATCTCTTCTTCGCGGCATATAACCTCCCGACCCATTTCACTCATCGCAGTTACATAGACTTCTTTCTTTTTTAATTCTGTCTGATCAAAAATCAATAATGCAGATAACGTCATGCAGGTAAAGCTTCCGGTCATCGCAAAACCCTTATCGTTTGATTTTTCAGGCATCAGCAGCAACAGAACTCGGTCATCGCCTTCGGCAAACTGTGCCAGCTGTCCATCAGGTGCACAAGTAATCGTTATATGAAATATATTTTCCACAATTGCATTAGCAATCTCTACTGCTGCCAAACTTTCAGGAGAATTCCCGCTTCGCGCAAACGACACTAGAATCGTCACTTCGTCTGAAAGCAGATAATCATATGGAGCAGCTACAATATCTGTCGTCCCAATACTTTCAAATGTAAACACCTTTGTATTACCCTTTTTAGTTAGATAAGGAACCAGTGTGTCTCCCACATATTGTGAAGTACCGGCTCCAGTAAAGATTACCCGAATTTTTTTCTTTGTTTCCTTTTCTGCCCGTTCAAAAAAAGCAGCAATTGCTTCCTTATTCTCTTTATATATTTGTAGAGCTTCCTTCCATAAGTCAGGTTGCTGTTTGATCTCACGTGTTGTGATCTCCGCACCCATTTTTTCTAAAATATCTGCTTTTTTTTCAAACATCTAGCCTACGCCTCCTTGCTTTTAATCAGCGAACATGGCGTACCTTATAACGAAACTTATCTGCACGTGCAACGCTTAACGTAAACTCAATTACTTCATTCTTTAAATTATACGTTGTTCGAACCAAGTTAAGGCTAGGTGCGCTATAAGGTACTTCCAGCTGTTTCGCATCATTATCACTTACAATACTTGCATAAAACTCTTCTTCAGCCAGCTTAATAGTTTCACCGTAATCCTCGGAAAACAGATCATACAGCGGTTTTTTCTCCATATCTTCCTTTTTCATTTTCATAAACTTTTTATAGGGTAAATAGGACCGCTCAACCATCATCGGCAGTTCATCGGCACTTCTCAAACGTTTAATTTTAATAATTTTTTCGCCTAAAGAGAGGTTCAAATGCTCTGCAAAAAACTTATTGGCTTCTACAATACGATAATCCAGAATCGTTGTTTTAGGTGTTTTTCCAAGCGATCTCATTTGTTCAGTAAAACTGTAACCGCCAGTCAGATTCGTTACTTCCTGACTGATGGAAGAAACAAAGGTTCCTTTTCCATGCTGACGATAAATGTACCCCATCTTCTCCAGTTCCTGCAGCGCCAAACGTACTGTTGTACGACTCAATCCGTACTTATCCGACAACTCACGCTCGGATGGCAGCATCGCATGCGGCTCCAGCTCTGTTTCAATCTGTTCTTTCAGCAAATCAACCAGCTGATCATACAATGGCTGTCTTCTCTTTCTTTCCAATATATTCCCCTCCTGAAATTTAGTGGTGCAATGTCTTGAATGATTAATCAAACTATTTCATGTTTAGCAAACTGCCAACAGGAATTATTGCATCCCTTCCTGAAAAACAGCTTGGCTTGTTTACTGTTTCTAAGCTGACCACTTTGACTGCAGAGCTGAATAAATTGCCGAGACAACTACTATTGAGCAATGCTGCAGCTTATCACCCCGGAACAGCCAGTGTCCCGAAACAGCTCTGGACAAGTGGTAACTACCACATGTTAAGTCTATCATTCTTCCATTGAATTTCAATGATTTTTCATCATAGTTTTTCAGCTGAGGTTCGTCCGGTAAAGAGAACGTTTTGAAAGACCAGTCTTTAATCTTTGAATTTTGACTACTCTTTATAATGGGAAAGTCCGGCAGTTAATTGTTTATTCTAATTACTAACCCAGACACTTCCCATTCACTGCGGTCTTCATTGTTTGACAGAGTACGTATCTGAGAACTGTCAGTCAAGCTTCTATGGCCAGATAGACGGCCATAAGCCGAACCCTGAACCAACCAGACCAATCACCAGTACCAGACCAATACATTTCAGCGGTGTCCAGCTTCGTTTTGCCAGGAAGAAGTACAGAATCAGCGTTAGTGCCAACGGAATCATCTGCGGTAAAATACCATCAAGAATTCCCTGAATGTCAATCGTCACATCCTGTGTTTCATTTTGGTTAAACGTAACTTCGTATTCCCCTGAATCCAGTTTTCTAACACCCAGTGCCTTTTCTCCGTCTGCTGCATCCTGAACGTCTTCTGTCAGATTTCCATCTTCATCTGTTTTATAAATAAACTCATCGTATTTGTGCTGATCAGCTGCAGAAACAACTGTTGTAACAGAATGAACAACATTTGTTGTACCATTAGGAATTTGAACATCCAGCTTTGTCGCTCCATAAACACATGTCAATGCGCCAACAACGAATATACCCAAGATACTTGCTGCTCTAGTGAATTCTTTTGCATTTTCTGTCAGCACCCCAATTGCATCTGTCCCCAGCTTGTAGGACCAGTTCATCAGGAAGTAACGCAGTGCAAACTGTGCAACGTTAAATACCAGTAAAAAAACAAACGGAGCAGCAATATTGCCGTCAATCGCCATATTAGAGGTAATACCGGCAGTAATTGGAACCAGTGTAAACCAGAACAATGCATCGCCGATTCCGCCCAAAGGTCCCATAGCTGCCACACGTACTGCACGAATCGTTGGAATATCTGCTTTGTTTTGTTCAAGAGAAAGGACAATCCCCATAACAAACGTTACCAAAAACGGATGAGTATTAAAAAATTCCAGATTATGACTCATGGATGCAGATAAATCATCTTTTTCATCTCCGTGAATTTTTTTCAACCCTGGAAGAATGGAATACAGCCAGCCGCCAGCCTGCATCCGTTCATAGTTAAAGGATGCCTGCAAAAACAGAGAGCGCCATACCATTTTATTTAATGTCTTTTTATCCAGCTGAGGAGCCGGATTGGTATTTTTATACGTGTCTGGAATATTATATGCCATCTTCGTCACCTCCGAAGTTATTCACTGATGCAGTCTGTTTGAATTTTGTCTGAACCTGATAATCCCAGAATGCCAGCGCAAATCCGATAAATGCCAAAATAATTAAAGCAGGACCGCCCAAGCTTGGTGCTGCCATTACGATAACAGCCAAAGCAAATCCAAAGAAGTAAAAGCCCCACATATCCCGAGAGACCATTACCTTAAGCAAAATCGCAAAACCGACATAACGCATCATTCCGCCGGCTGCGCTTAAGCCGCCCATCAGCCATCCAGGAATGGCATCCACTACAGTTTGTCCAAATGCCTGACCGCCGATAAAGAATAAAACAACGATAATACCGAAAATACTTCCCAACCCCAGCATTGCCAAATAATTAATCCAATCAATTCCTTTGGTGTTTCCTTCATGAGCATAGTTATCTGCTACAGTCATTGCCGGTGACATCAAAGAGAACAGCAAAGTCACACCATATTGACCCAGCAAGGAGAATGGAATTGCTGTGGCAACAGCCACTGTCGGCTCTAATTTCAGTGTAATCGCCAAAATGGCAGCCATAATTCCTCCAATTACTGCATTCGGCGGCTGTGCTCCGCCAACCGGCATGTTTCCAATGGTCATCAGCTGGTATGTTCCTCCAACAATCAGCCCGGTCTGCAGATCCCCCAATATCAAGCCAATAACCATACCTGTTACAATAGGCTGATAAAGAGATTCCAGAAAACTGAATTGATCAATGGCAGCAATAAACGTTACTAAAAACACTAATACTATCTGTAAAATACTGTAATCCATTTTTTTATCTCCTTCCTAGTTTCAGCTAAAAAGCTTCTTACTGTCTTCTATCGGTGTTGTCGGCACACGGCGAATTTCCAGTTCAACACCCAGTTCCTGCAGCTTTCGGAAAGCTGCGACATCCTGGTCATCAACAGCAACAGTTGTAGCAACCTGACGTTTTCCTTCAGCCATATGCATATTCCCGATGTTTACTTTCTTAATCGGTACACCGCCTTCAACTAATGTCAGCACGTCTTTTGGGTTTTCCGCAATAATAAAGATTTTTTGATTCGGAGAAGCCTTGTGAATAATTTCAATCGTTTTCTGTAAAGTAAAATAGCGCGTTGCTACTCCATTCGGTGCTGCCATATCCATTAATCCCTGTCTGACCTTGTCCCCTGCTACTTTGTCATTTGCCACTAAAATCAAATTAGAGCCAAGTGAACCATTCCACTGCGTTGCTACTTGTCCATGAATCAGTCGATTGTCAATACGTGTTAATAAAATATTCGGCATCTGTCATTCTCCTTTCTTTGGTACCAATTGATTTCCTCGTGCTTAACAAGAATCAATTGCTCTCTCTTCTTTGATCCGATAGCCCCATTCCTAAGCCGCTTCTGCGACAAGGACTGCGGTTCTCCTTTCTCATCTTATTTATTAATAGAGTCCGTCAAGTCTCAGCCAACGATCTCCGTAATAGCAAACCTTGATATTTCCATCACTGCATCAGACTTAGTCTTTACATCCACTGTTTCATGTCCGATTCTGGTTAAGGTACCGTGAACGCCGTTTAAAAAAATCACCTGTTGCCCTACTGCCAGCTCCTGGTGCAGTTTTCGATAATAATCCTTCTGTCGTTTTACATTTTTAAAGTTGAAGACATAACAAACAAGTGCCATTCCCACTAAAAAGGCGATCATTATAATTGAGACTGCCAGTATACTATGCCACATAGTCAGATCCCTTCTTCCTCAAATTCATTGTCAGTTTCCTCCGATAACTCCAACTGTGCATGTACCAGTCCTGAACGCCCAACCTCAAGAATCATGCTAACAAATTCTTTTGCAGAATCGGCTCCACAGCGCAATCCACTTCCTTCAATTAATAACGGCAGATTCGTGCCTGCAAGAACCTCTGCATTCTCTCTTTCAGAGGCCGCCAGCATAGCCGTTCGAAAAGGAGTTCCTCCCAAAAGATCTGAAAAAATCACCACCCCGTCTGACGAGTCCAATAATTTTTTTATTGCCTTTTCCATCTTCTCCTCAAAAACTTCCAGTGCTTCCTCTTCCTGAAAAGATACCACTTCAAATAATTCCTGAGGTCCTGCAATCATCTCCACTGCTCCCATCATCCCAGGGGCGAAACTGCCGTGACCCGTTAAAATACAGCCAATCATCCACTCACATCCTTCCACTTAAAAAATACCAACTGGTAGTAACCACGATATCAGTATAAAGTACAACCGCTTACAAAGTCAACTGATTTCCTAAAATATGTGAAAAAAATGAAATTTCTGTTTTACTTTGAGAAAAATACGTAAAACAGGTTATCTTATTAATACCAGTTGTTATCTTTTAAAGCAGCCGTTTTTTAAGGCTCAATCTAACGCATAAAACAACCAAAATTTATTATATTTAACGAAAATAGTATGAAAAACCTGAGAGTTAAACCAAAAATCAGTTTACCTCTCAGGTTTCTTCTTTTACTATCTGGATCTCGAAAATTTCACCTCTTTACTTACTCTACTCTATCACGCCAAGAAACAGCACTTTGCTCCACTACCTCATTCAGCGTTTCTATATTGTTTCTGCCTTGGGTCGCAAACCAGTCCAAACCTGCTGTTTTTCCTTGTGTTATATACGGTTTGACACCGTCACGCCATGTTGCACGACCACAGAGAACACCGCTGAAGGTTGAACCGGCTTCCTTGGCAAACTTAATCGTTTCCTGGAACAACTGCATTGTCACTCCTGCACTTAGAAAGATAAACGGTTGATTGGCTGCATCGCTCTGATCTTCAAAATAGCTCAGAGCTTCTTTTCTTGAATAAACCATCTCCTCATCTGAAAATCCTTCTACATAGTTCATATCTACCGGAACTTCCAGTTTTAGAACATCTGCATGATACTGGGGTTTTGCAAATTCTTTCGTTGATTCAATCACCTTTCTCGGTTTGATCCGGGCATAGTCTGCTGGATGTGTACTGTCAATTTCCGTATCATACGTAACAAGCTCAAGGAAGAACGGAATATCCTCGCCCAGACACTCGCTGCCCAGCCGTTCAACAAACACATGTTTTAAATGATTGATTCGCTTATCATCATCCGGGTTATAGTACAAAAGGAACTTAATCGCATCTGCCCCCTCCTCCTTCAAACGGCGAACTGACCAATCTTCCAAAATATCCGGCATTCTTCCAGGAGTCGAGACATCATACCCAGTTTTTTCATAAGCCAGAAGCAGACCTGAGCCAGCTGAACGTCTTTTTACTGCAGGCAGTCCGTATTCGGGATCCAGCAAAATAGCAGAAGCATATTTTGTCAGTTCTTCTGAAGCAGCTATTTTAAAATTAATAATCTCTTTTTCTACATTTGATTCTCCAAAAGCAGCCATCATTTTTTTCAGAGACCCTCTTTGGTCAATCGCCAGTGCTTCAATAATTCCTTCTTCAGTAGATAGTCGTTCCAGCGCTTCCTTCTTCCCTTCACTCAATTTCAACATTCATGATTCTCTCCTTCCTTTCAACCCGCTTGATCCTTAACTGTCTTGAGTATAGGTCGTTCAAACAGAATTTACAAAAGAGACGGCTCTTTCCCTTTTTCCTCTTGACCTGTTATTCGTTTCATCTTGTATAGTAAAGAAAAAAAGAGGAGCAATCATGATTCATGCAATTGTAGCATTGGGTGATCTGCTTGGAAAAAATGATTATTTTGCTGATATTTCCATCACTGATTTTCAATTAACACTGATCTGCTTAAACAGCCTTTGTAAACCCTTTGAACAGACAATAAGCCTTAACTCGATTATTTGACTTGGTCTATGAGAAAAACAATTTAGAAATCCTCCGTTTGGCTCATTAGATTTTGTAAAAAAATATCCTATTTAGAATTTATATGGATTAATGCTGATATAAGGGCAGTGATTCCAATCATTTGGAAATAACCTTTTAAACGCCCCCCGCTGTAACAATAATTGATTAAAGAAAACAGCAGCTGACTTTATTCAACTGCTGTTTTCTTTTGTTTTCTCTTTTTATATTTATATCCCAAAAACAGAATAACAACTATTACCAGAACAATGTAGAGGATATTGCTGGCAATAAAGACAAGAATATTCCCGCCAAGCTCCTGCCAATACTGCTTTTGCTTCTCAAAGTTTCCTTGAATTCGCTGTGTCAATGAAGGACTTTCCTGTTTCTTTTTTGTTTTATCTACTTCATCAATAGTTACTTCAACCGTTAAATAGTCCACCTTATTGTCGATTCCTTTATTGGAACGAACCAGCGATTCTCTTTCTGAACGAACAACGGACAGACGTTCCTGAATTTTCAGCATATCATCCATTTTTTCACTTTTTTTAAGCAGCTCCAGCAATGCTGTTTCTTCTGCTTCCAGCGCCTCGATCCTGCTCTCATTGTCTAAGTAGGTTGCAGCATAGTTTTCTGTCCGAACACTTTCATCTATTGTTTCACCAATCTTGCTCAGCTTATCCAGAACATCCTGACTTCCCGATTTTGGTATGCGGATAACGTAGTAGGCCTGCTGCAGTCCTCCAACCCATTGACCTTTGTTTGAGCTCTCAATATAGCTGTTGCTTTCCTTCACCAGTGATTCCAGTGCTTCAATATCCTTATCAAAATCTGTGGACTGTTTGGAGTAAACATAAAATTGCGCAGTTTTTTCAGAAGGCTCAGCTGTCTGAGATTCTGATTTTTGTGCCGTCGCCTCCTCTTTCTCCAAGGCGGCCTCCTGTGTATAGCCTGCATCACTTGCTGTACCACTGCTCATATAATTAGTTTTACTGGTTTGAGCCTGATTTACAGCAACTACGATAATGAACAGTACAGCTAAACCAATTGTAGTGATCAGCCAGGTCTTACGACTGAATCTGCTGAAAATTTTTCTACCGACTGATTTTGTACTCACAAAAAATGATTGAGGTTTTGTTTGCTCTCTAACATTGTATTCAATCATTCGATCGATTTTTTCCTGAGGGACTTCGATATTTTCCCACTGCTGTTTCCATTCTTGATTCAGTTTCATCATTCACCCTCCTCAAGATATTTTTTTAGTTGCATTCTGGCCTCATGAAGCTTGTACTTTGTTGTTCCAAGAGGTTCATTCAATACGAGACTGATTTCTTTGAGCTTTCTGCCATAAAAATAATGAAGAATAGTTACTTCCTGAAGATGTTGGGGCAGCCTCCTGATTCCATCATAAATATCCAGCTGTTCTTCTTTCGATAAATTTTTTTCTGGGTCTGCAATCTGTTCGTCTACTTCATCTGTATAAGCCTTATTCTTTTTCAAATGATCCAGTGCAGTATAGATGACAATGCGGACAGCCCAGGTGGTAAAATATTCGGGAAACTGAAGACAGCTGATTTTATTAATAATTTTAATCACTGCATCCTGAACAATATCCAACGCATCAGGCTCATTTTTAACATAAAGAAATGCTGTTTTGTATAGTTGCTGATAATGCTCCTTCAACAACAGCTCTAAAGCTTCCTGACTGCCATTGACAGCTTCTTCAACCGATACTTTCTTCATTTTTTCACCTTCTTTTCTTATTAGACGTCTGTAAATTATAAAAGGTTGGAACTTTTTTTATTTTTTTTCTGTCATATCGATCATACAGGAGTTTTCCGGTAAAATACAGACTGAACGAAAATAAAAAAACTGTACTGCTTCCATTAAAGGCGGTAGTACAAAAAGCTCTTTTGAGTTCTCATATTATATTCTTCAATAATCACAGATCTGCTGAAGTAAATACTTCCGACACATCATCATCGTCTTCCAGCTTATCAATCAGCTTCTGCAGCTGTTCATTTTGAGCTTCAGTAAGCTCTATCAGCGTTTGAGGGACCATGGTCAACTCAGCTTGAGCTAATGAATAGTCCAGCTTCTGCAGACCCTCTCGAACAGCAGGAAAAGCTTCAGGAACCGTATAAATCTCAAAGACTTCTTCAGATACCTCCAAATCTTCTCCGCCAACATCCAAAACCTGCTCCAGCATGGTATCCTCATCAACAGACAAAGCTGCCCGTTCAATTGCTATATACCCTTTACGATCAAACATGTAGCTGACTGAGCCAGTTTCCCCCAAAGAACCGCCATTACGATTAAAAGCAGTCCGGACATTCGTTCCGGTTCTATTCCGGTTGTCAGTCAAAGCATAAACCAGTACTGCCGAACCGCCGGGACCATATCCTTCATAAATCACTTCATCATAATGTTCGCCACTTCCTGAACTATCTGCCTTTTTGATCGCCCGATCAATATTGTCATTTGGCATATTGGCTGCTTTTGCTTTGTCTATAACCAGCCGTAGCGCAGGATTCATTGCCGGATCTCCTCCACCGGATTTCGCAGCCATATAAATTTCACGGGAAAGCTTTTGAAAGATTTTTCCTCGTTTTGCGTCCTGTGCATTTTTTCTGCCTTGAATATTTTTCCATTTACTGTGACCTGCCATTTTTCTTCCCCCTGACTTGTATTATCCTATCTATCATTGTACTATTCTTTTCTTCTGTTGCAACAGCCCCAATATACGTGATGACTGAAAATAAAAAAAGAGGAAGGAAAACTCTCTCAAGCTCGTCCTCCCTTCCTCAAATCAAACCTCATAAAAATAACAATCATTTCACAGCTGTACGCGGCTTTTCCTGCCTTTTAATCCTGCAAACAACAGGCAGAGCAGCACAGCCAGCAGCGCTCCGGCCGAATCCAGCGCAATATCCTGAAACAAGGGGGTTCGACCTCCGGTGATCATCTGATGAATTTCATCCAATGCAGCGTAACCGGTAGCCGTAAGCCAGGCAACTACAGCTGTAAGTACTGATTGATTGATTCTCGGACGCAAACCAAGGAACCAGCTTCCTCCCAGCAAAAAGTAAGTCAGAATATGGGCCCCTTTACGAATAAAAAATTCAACAAATTTAAAATATCCATTTGCCTGAATACTGACTTCATCAGATGCATACACAAAAGAAATCCTGCTCAGCTGTTCTTTAAATGGTTCATTTGAAAAATATTTCTGCAAAAACCCAATTTGAGACTGCTGTTCATAGGTTTGAGAAGAACTATAAAATAATATACCCATAATGATAAATGCGCAAATCAGATATACGTTACTGTTTCTAAAAAAGTTTTTCACTTTATCACCTCTTCTTACTAATATTAGCTTTTTTCACTACAAGAAACAATGCATTTTAAGCTATAATAATAAAGAAAAGTTTATAAAAGAAAGCGGGTTGTGTTATGACATATTCTCTCAATTGGGATTTAGACAGTATTTTCCCAGGAGGAAGTTCATCAGAGGAATTGATCACCAGAATGAATAAGCTGAAAACGGACAGCAAAACCTACCAAACACTGGTTCGGGAATGGGACATCGGCAATCCAAAAACAAATCAACTATTCAAAGAAATCCTAAAGCTGCAAAGCAGTATCAACGATGGTTTTATGCAATGCAGCAGTTTTATTAATGCACTTTTAGCAGCAAACACCAATGACAGCAAAGCAAAAATATTATTAGGCAACCTTAGCAAGCTGATGCCGGCTGCCCAGCTTGGCGATACATTGCTGAAAACAAAGCTGATGAAAATATCTGATGAACAGTGGTCCAAATTTATTGAGCATAATGACTGGAAGGAGCTGGCATTCCGATTAACGGAACTGCGGACAGAAGGACGCGCTCAACTATCAGAAAATGAAGAAAATATTATCAATACGCTTTCACTGGATGGTCTAGCTGCATGGAGTGCTCATTATGATACAATTGTCTCAACACTAACCCTTCCATTTACTGAAAAAGATGGATCAGTCAGTCAGTTATCTGCCGGACAGGCGTTTAACCGAATGACGAGTGATCCCGATGCCGAAATCAGACAGACGTTATTCGATTTGTGGGAAGCGGCCTGGACAGAAAAATCACCCCTGCTTGCCGATACTCTGAATCATTTAGACGGATTCAGACTCAGCGACTATCAGCTTCACGGAATTAAAAACTTTCTCGAAAAGCCGCTAACCTATAATCGTATGAAGGAAGACACACTAAACGCAATGTGGCAGGTAATCAGTGAAAACAAACAACACATGGTTGATTATCTTACACGAAAAGCCCAGCTGTTCGGCAAAGAAAAGATGGATTGGCAGGATCAGGACGCTCCTGTTATTTTAGGAAATCTGAAGGAAAAAGTATTCAGTTTTGACGAAGCTGCTGCATTCATTTTAACGAACTTCAAAAAATTCAGTCCCAAAATGGCTGAATTCGCTCAGTCTGTATTTGAAAAAAGCTGGATTGAAGCAGAGGACCGACCTGGCAAACGTCCGGGAGGCTATTGTACGGAGCTTCCTGAAACAAAAGAATCACGAATATTTATGACCTATGGCGGTTCCATCAATGAAGTAGCCACCTTAGCCCACGAGTTGGGACATGCATTTCACAGCAGTGTTCTCTGGGAGCTGCCCACATTGAATCGGGACTATGCGATGAACGTTGCAGAAACTGCCAGTACATTTGCTGAGCTGATTGTCGCTGATGCGTCGTTAAAAACAGCTGAAACTAATGAAGAACGAATCAATCTGCTGGATGCAAAACTTCAAAATGCCAATGCAATGTTTATGAACATTCATGCACGTTTTCTATTTGAAACAAACTTCTATGAAGCTAGAAAATCAGGTTTACTGTCAGAAGAACAGATAACAGAAATGATGCTTGAAGCACAAAAAGAAAGTTATCAAAATTGTCTGGATAACTACCATCCTCATTTCTGGGCAAGCAAGCTTCATTTCTTTATTGATGATATTCCTTTTTACAACTTCCCATATACATTTGGGTATCTGTTCAGTCAAGGAATTTATGCAACTGCGCAAAAAAGCGGTACTGACTTTGAAGACAGCTATATTGATCTTCTTAGAGATACTGCTTCAATGACATCAGAAGACTTGGCTGAAAAGCATCTAAATGTTGATCTGACAAAACCTGAATTCTGGAAGGCAGGTGTTGATCTAGTCAACGCAGACATCAAAGAATTCCTCGAATTGACTGAACCGTATGTTTAATCACAAAGGATCAACTTAAGATGGAGAAGCCAAAATTATTCTCCATCTTTTTTGAATTATATATTTGCAGGTAAATAACAACAAAAATCGAGCAGAGGGAAAAGTTAACTGACTTTCCGCCCTCTCACACCACCGTACAAACTGTTCGGCATACGGCGGTTCAACTTATATTGCAGTGTGTACGTTTAGATAATAATCTAAGGCAAAGGGGAGTCCTCTTTGCCTTAGTCGTTTAGTGGATAACGCTCTATGAACAACTTTGGATAATCCACTACTATGACCTCGGCTGACTTCTCATGCTAAACCTTGTTCGACCGATTTTCTTACTAGGGGACTCCTCAATCGTTCGTGAGACCTCCCAGAGTAAGACAACTAACTTTCCTCTTTTACTCGCCTGATTTACCCGATAAGTTTACGCACATCTTTTGGACTTTGGTTTGTATAGGAACCTTATCCACTTACCGAGCCTTGGTATCAGGTTTCTGTTCGTCGAGCCAAGAATTTGATACACGCTTCCTTCAGCCACATCCTCACGAATGCCACCTTGCGTTTCTCTAGCGATTGGTCGATGTGTACCCTCGCAGTGGACTTTCACCACCTAGATAGTCGCCATGCCTGGCGCACTAAAAAAAGATCTGGAAAAATTCCAGATCTTTTTGACTAATTAATTTGAATTACATACGTACTGCAAAGCTTGGCGCCCATCCGCTTACTGAATCTACACGTACCCCTTGAGAAGGATTAGCTGCATGAACGAATGAACCTCCGCCTAATGCAATCGCTACGTGATAAGAAGCGCCCGGTGATCCCCAGAAGTACAAGTCTCCTGCTTGAGCTTCTGAAACTGCGATACGTGTTCCGGCACCCTCTTGAGCCACCGTATAGCCACCCACATTACGACCTTGAGCAGTCATAAATGCGTAATAGACAAGCCCTGAACAGTCAAAGCTGTTTGGTCCTTTAGAACCCCATACGTAAGATTTTCCTACTTGTGCCATCGCTACAGAAACTGCTGAACCGCCTGACGGTGCAGGAGCAGGTGTAGGATCGGGCGTTGGTGTTGGTGTCGGTGCAGGATCTGGTGTTGGCGTTGGTGTAACACCTCCATTACCTGAATTCGTATTGTTCCCACCGCTATTAGTATTATTATTGCTTCCTGAATTACCTGATGTTGTATTCCCAACATCTTCAGTTGCAACTGTTGTACTATTATTTTCTTCAACAGTTGACTGTTCTGCTGCAGTCGCCGCGGCAGCTTCAGCTGCTTCTCTAGCTGCTGCCTCCTGTTGGGCTACCAGTGCACGTTGTGCTTCTGCTTCTGCCTTTTGTTGAACAAACGCAGCTTTTTGATCTTCTGCAGTTGCACGCTCAGCAGACAAACCTGCTTGTAATACTTCCAAATCAAGCTGTGACTTAATAATTTCACCTTTTTGAGCTTCTAATGCTACTTGATTTTCTTCGATTTTAGCACTTTTTTCTTGAGTTTCAGCTTTTTTAGCTTCTACTGCTTGCTGATCATCTTTTTGCTGCTGTACTAAATCATTGTTTGCTCTGACAATTGTTGTCAGGGCCTGAACACGAGTAATAGCATCAGAAAATGATTCCGCTGCTAAAACAGTATCCATATAACTAGTTGCACTTCCGTTCACTTGAACGTCACGCGCTTGTTCCTGAATAGCAACTTCACGTTTTTCAATCCGTTTAGTTAATTCAGCAATTTCAGCTGCTAATGCTGCTGTCTGTTCTCTTAATTCAGTTTGTTCTAATTGCAGTTGATCTGCTTGTGTTACGATTTCAGCAATTTCATTTTGTAAAGAAGCGATTTGTGTTTGTACTGATGCTTCCTGAGCTTTAAGTCCACTGATTTTTTGTTCCTGTTGTTGAATTTTTGAATCAACATCATCTGCGAATGCAGTTGCAGAAGGTCCTACTGTTGAAAGTACTAATGAACTTAATACTAACATTGGGATTACGCGTTTCTTCACTATTCATTCCTCCGGGCAAATTATTTAAAGTTAAACTCTAAAGTTATAATTTTCTTTTCTCAATTATTGACTTTATCAGTTTAACATACTCCTATGTCATACAGATAATAGAAACATTACAAAATTGTTTCAAATATCGAAATAAGAAAGAGGTTGTGATAAACACTCATGAGGTCAAAAGCCCTCATACAGTGTTTATCACAATCCCCTTTGCTTTATCCTATTTAATTTTATTCCTTATCCCGTTATCCCGGAAAACGCCATACAACTGCTCTAAAATTAGCTGGAGGCGCAGGTCTCCAGTTTTTATTTGTCGAAACATAGCCAGAACCGCCAGGATTATTAGCTTCTACAATTTGAACGATTCCATTTTCCACACCTACAATCAATACAGTATGAACTCCGCCAATCCAGCCTTCTGGACTATAGATATTTTCATATTGAACAACATCTCCGGGCTGTACATCGGCCCACGAGATCTGAACTGCCCCTGAAGCCACATATCCGCTGTGAGGACCACCGACAGCAAAACCAATATTCCCTGCAGATAACCAGCGTCGAACTGAAACAAGGCACTCGCCCTGGGCACCCCAGCCAGTTGGATAGCTGTTGCCGCAATCTGCCAGTGCAGCACTTACTACCGCCTGTTTTGCAGCGGAAACATTTTTGGCACTTCCAGGCATTGCTGTGTCTGTGTCATCATACTTTGATGTTGATTGGGCAGGCTTCTGTATAGCAGAAGTTGTACCATCTTCTTCGATAATATTCATACTTTCAGTTTGAGCAAGAATTTCCTGGACCAGCTTTTCCTTCTCTTCTTCTATCCGCTTCTGCTCAGCCTCCTGCTCTGCCAGTTTTTGCTCGGCAGCTGTTTTTTGGGCAGTATATTCAGCCTTTTTACTTTCTTCCGTTGCCCGTTCTGCTTCCAACTCATTTTTGGCAATCTCCTGCTGAATTTTCAAAGTTTCCAGTGATGCTGTCTTTTTATCCAACTCTTTAACAGCTGTTTCTAAAACAGAAATCTGACTTTCAACTGTTTTTGTCTTATCATCTACTTCAGCTTTATCTTCTGTTTGCTGATCCAGTAAGTCATTATTGGCGTTAACTAATGCAGTCAGGCTTTGAACGCGAGTCAAGGCATCAGAAAGAGATTCTGAATTCAGAATAACTTCAAGATAGCTTGTACCATTTCCGCTGACTTGCACATCTCTGGCTTGCTTCTGCATTTGAACATCTCTTTTTTGAATACGCACATTTAAATCAGAAATTTCATTGTAAAGATTTTTGATTTCTTCTGTAAGCAGTTCTTTAGTTTCGCTGAGCTTATCCACTTTTTCTGCTGTTGCCAGCATTTCAGTCTCAATCTCAGCCAACGCCTGTTCTGCTTCTGCTTCTTTTGTTTTTAATGCATCAATTTTTTGATTCTGTTCTGTAATTTGAACATCCGTTGCTGTAGCAACTGCAGGCAAAGAGACTGCGGTCAGAGCCAACGAACAGACCAGTAAAGTTGATATCAGATTATTTTTCACGAATGTACTCCTCCGAATATGTCTATCTATTAATTAAAATCAATTATTTCGCTTACTTTTTTTTTCAGTATCAATACAATTGTAACACAAATATATGTCATATATATATAATGAATATTACAAAAATGTTTCCAAGGGCACATTAAATAGCATACCCCCCGTCGAAAGATTCTTCCGAAAACAAAAAAAGAAACTATGCTGTAGAGAATAGCTTCTTTAACGGATAATAAAATAGTACAAATAACAGCATATTAAATAACAAAGTCGGTCCGAGCGTTCTGGTAATAAAAATGATGGGTCCAACATTTGACAATCGGAAAATCATTTGCAGTACAACCGAAATCAATTCATAGCAGGTAACAAAAATTACCATTCCAAAAAAGGCAGTCGGAATATTTGTGTCCAAAACTTTTTGAAAAGTATACATCAGCACAACAGTAACCGTTAAGGCTACCGTATAAATTCCCAAAACACCGATATAGTAGCTGTCACAAATCAAACCAAGAATGACTGAACTGATAATGACATATCGTTTCGTTAAATTTGGAATCATCGTTACGTAAGCTAACAACAGAAAATGAGCACTCGGAAAATAAACATTATCCACCAGATTCTCTGCCCACATTGTCAACTGACCATCCGTCAGCATCAGGAAAAAAAGAATGAAAGGCGCATAGTACTTTACCTTATCTTTTGGAATCATTCATTTCCACCTGCCGCTCTTTGAATGATCGTCACAAATTTAATATCATACATATCTGCATAGGGTTTAACATACACTTCTCTGTCAAGTCCGTATTTATCCGGTTCTACCTTCTCCACAATTCCCACCGGAAGATCAGCTGGAGAGTTTCCTCCTAACCCGGAAGTCTGGACAACTGCGCCAACCTTTATCTCTGAATCACCTGTCAATTGTGTTGCAACCAAAGCTTTTTCTTTATCATCGTATTCCTTCAGCAGCCCATAAGAATCCCCGCTGTCAGTACTGACACGTATTGGAAAATGATTGGAATTTTGATTTTTGGTAGTCAACAGTTCCACTTTGGAAGAAAAACCGTTCACCTCAATTACTCGCCCAATCAATCCCTTTTGAGAAAGGACAGCCATATTCACTTCAATACCGGCGTTGCTGCCTTTATCCACAATCATGATATCCTGCCAAGTATCCGGCGAACGGCTGATTACATTAGCTGTGACTTTTTCATAAGTCGTCAAGGTTTCATTTAAGCCGATTTCTTCTTTCAGCGAATCAATTTCTTTTTGATAATTCTCATTTTGAATTGCCAGTTCATTATAACTGTCTATTTTTTCTTTCAACTGCTGGTTTTCATCATATGTATTAAATAGATTTGTTAATGAAGCCAAACTGCTGGCTACCGCTTTTGCAGGTGCTGAAAACATCTTGTCAACAATACCGACACCATCGTTTACTGCAGATTGAACAATATTTGCTTTTCCATTGTTTGCTCTTTGCGCCGCAGTCAAGCTGATTACAGTGACCACAATGATTACTAAAATCAAAGTAATAATTATATTTTTATTTGGATTAAATTTCTTCACACCGACACCTCAGATAGTCTTCAAACTGTGGCACTAATTTTACCACTTTTTAGCTGCGAACAAAAGAGCCGCAAAGATGCTCTTTAACTTTTTTTATCAATTAATAGATGAAAAACGAACAGGTTGATTAAACCGACCCATTCGCTTTCCAAAAAAAGATTGAAGCTGATGTATTCTTCGTATAAGACAAACAATCAGCCAGCTGCAGAAGGGATTGTGACATAAGTATGTCTGAGATCCCTAAAGCCGAATAAACGGTGTTCCAGCTTTGTATGATTTCAAGCACGTAGGATCACCTCAGACATGCGATGAGTATTCGTAGAAGCGCGTAGAAGCAAAGCCCCTCCATTCTTCGAGGATCGGAACGAAGGGCTTTGTCACCCCTCATCTATTCAACCATACTATTTGTCTTTTTTCTCTTCATTCAGCAACGCTTTTCTTGAAACGTTCACGCGTCCCATTTTGTCAATTTCCGTTACTTTAACAAGGATTTCATCCCCAAGCTTTACAACATCTTCAACTTTTTCCACACGTTCATTGGCCAGCTGAGAAATGTGAACCAGTCCATCTTTTCCTTTGATTAAGTTAATGAACGCACCGAATTTTTCAATCCTCACTACTTTCCCCAGATAAACCTGACCTACTTCCACTTCTTTTGTCAGTTCTTCAATAATCTTAATTGCTTTCTTAATCATATCAGCATTTGCCGAGGCAATACTTACATTACCCTCTTGATCAATATCAATTTTAACACCGGTCTCATCAATAATTCCATTGATTGTTTCTCCGCCTTTACCAATGACATCTTTGATTTTAGCTGGTTTGATTTGAATCATTTCAATCTTCGGAGCATATTGACTAAGCTCTTCACGAGGACCGCTCAAGGTTGATGTCAGTTCTGCCAAGATTTCCATACGGGCTTTCTTCGCCTGTTCCAAAGCTTCCTTCAGAATTTGTTCCGTAATCCCCTGAATCTTTATATCCATCTGCAATGCAGTAATTCCTTCTTTTGTTCCCGCAACTTTAAAGTCCATATCTCCAAGATGATCTTCCAATCCTTGAATGTCTGTTAGAATCGTATAATTTTCTCCGTCACTGACCAAGCCCATTGCGATTCCGGCAACAGGTGCTTTAATCGGCACACCAGCATCCATCAAAGCTAAAATCCCGGCACAGATACTTGCCTGAGAAGAAGAACCATTTGATTCCAGTACTTCAGAAACGATACGGATTGTGTAAGGGAAATCTGCTTCACTTGGGATAATCTGTGCCATTGCACGCTCACCCAAAGCACCATGTCCGATTTCACGACGTCCTGGAGAACCAGCACGACCTGTTGACCCTACAGAGAACTGAGGGAAGTTGTAATGATGAATGAATCGTTTGCTGTCTTCCACACCCAATCCATCAATAATTTGATGCTCACCTAATGGGGCAAGAGTACAAACTGACAATGCCTGAGTCTGACCTCTGGTAAATAAACCGGAGCCGTGTACTCGAGGCAGAATTCCCACTTCAGAGGCAAGCGGACGGATTTCATCCAGCTTACGGCCATCTGGGCGGATTTTATCAATCGTAATTAGTTCACGCACTACATCCTTTTCCAAATCTTCAGCAATCTGCTTTACTTCTTTGTTAATACGGCCGAGCTCTTCAGAATCTGCATATTTTTCTGCATAGGCTTCTTTCACCTGACCCTTCACTGCATCAATGTTATCTTCACGAGCAAGTTTTTCTTCAGTCATAACAGCATCTTTCATTGTTTGGTAATAGCCGTCAAAAATCTCTTTTTTAAGTTCTGCTTCCACCTGAAGAAGGGATACTTCCATCTTAGGTTTTCCGACTGCTGCCACAACTTCTTCCTGAAAAGCCACCAATTCTTTAATTGCATCAAAACCAAACAACAGTGCACCCAGCATATCTTCTTCTGATACTTCTTTTGCTCCGCTTTCAACCATGTTAATCGCTTTTTTTGTTCCGGCAACGCTTAATTCAATATCTGTTTTTTCTGATTGTTCAATCGTTGGATTCAATACATATTCTCCATCTACACGACCAACATTCACACCAGCAATCGGTCCGTCAAATGGAATATCTGAAATAGCCAATGCCAGAGAGGAACCCAGCATAGCTGCCATTTCCGGTGTGCAGTCCTGTTCCACACTCATCACAGTATTCGTAATTTGCACTTCATTACGGAATCCATCTGCAAACATTGGACGGATTGGACGGTCAATCAAGCGTGCAGTCAATGTAGCGCGTTCACTTGGACGACCTTCCCGTTTAATAAAGCCTCCGGGAACTTTTCCGACTGCATACATTTTTTCTTCATAATTCACTGTCAACGGAAAGAAGTCTACATCTTTTGCTTCTTTCGAAGCAACAGCAGCGCTCAATACAACGGTATCTCCATAGCGAACCAATACTGCACCGTTTGCCTGTTTTGCCAACTGACCAACCTCGATTTGCAGGGGACGTCCCCCCCATGTTGTTTTAAATATTTGTTTCTCTGACATGTTGAATCTCCTTCTTGTCCTTTGAAAAGCGGGACACTACTAAACAAATGGAAAAACCCAATGGATTAGATCCTTTCATTTGGTTAGTAGAGTTCTGACCGGCTCTTCAAGGTACAGTTTTATTTAAAGTACACCTGATACTTTATTTCTGAACAGTTGGGAATACAGCGATAGAATTGATCGCAGGCCCCTTATGCTTATTAACTGAGATAAGTCCCAACTACTTACAAACGATGTTCCATTCTTTGGATATTTCGAGGATCGGAACAAAGCCCTTCAATTCTTAGTAGCTTTGCCATTTAGAAATTGATGAGATTGAAACGAAGTGTAGCGTAGTGAGAACCGCAGAAGCAAATCTTTTTGTGCGATGAGTAATCGCAGGCAACCTCTCGGAAATACTACGTATCAATCCACAACCATTCATCTCATAAATAGTGCTCCTTGACAATTTTCGGATACTCCTTCTTATTGCTTCGCTTCGATGCTGGGCATACCTATCTGGTTCTCAGAACTAGCCGCTTTTGTCACAACCTCAGACTAAAAAAGTGAGATTCTGGTGAATCCCACTTTCATATTTTGGATTAACGACGTAAGCCTAAACGTTGGATCAGTTCACGGTAGCGTTGGATGTCAGTCTTACGCAGGTAAGCTAACAAGTTACGACGGTGACCGATTTTTTTCATTAGTCCACGGTAAGAATGGTGATCTTTTTTGTGAACGCGTGCATGCTCATTCAGGTGATTGATATCAGCTGTTAATACAGCGATCTGTACTTCCGGTGAACCAGTATCTCCTTCATGCAAAGCATATTCGCTAATGATTTGGTTTTTCTGTTCTTTTGACATTACCATATTTTCCACCTCTTTCTAAAAAATCATCTAAATACTGAGTAGTACGTTGGTGACTCGTACAACCAAGTAAAAGACGGTATGTTTCCACACAGATTATACTTTACAGGATAGCATGTCAAAATGCAAGACAAAACGAAGGAAGAACACCGTAAACACGTGAAAAGCTCTCTCTTTTTTCGACAGACAGCAAATCTCGGAAAAATTGTCTCGACCTGCTGTTCCTAACCTGTGCTATTCAGATACTTCTGTTCAATGTCTGACCTTTCAGGTCGCTTCTGATTCTTTTGCTCTGCTGTCTGCCCCCTGAACAAAAACCCTTGTTTTCTGTAGAAAAGTCCCCATTTTTTTCTGTTTTGTGATACACTTAATTACGCAAAATGTTCAAACTGCCAGTAAAATCTTTTACTGTTTTAATGATAAAAGGAGGAATCATCTGAATGATTTTGATGAATGACATTATTCGGGAGGGGCATCCTACCCTGCGCAAAGTCGCAGAAGAAACAGCATTGCCTCTATCTGAAGAAGATATTAAACTGGGACAGGAAATGATGACCTTTCTGCAAAACAGTCAGGACCCTGAAAAAGCGGAAGAACTGGAATTAAGAGGCGGCGTTGGTCTTGCAGCTCCCCAATTGGATATTTCTAAAAGAATTATTGCTGTCCATGTTCCCAGTTCAGATATGGAAAATCCAGAGCCGGTCCTTAGTGCTGTCATGTACAATCCAAAAATTATCAGCCACTCTGTTCAGGATGCTTGTCTGGCGGAAGGCGAAGGCTGTCTATCAGTAGATCGGGAGGTCCCCGGTTACGTTGTGCGCCACAGCAAAATTACGCTGACTTATTTTGATGCAAATGGTGAAAAACAGAAAATACGGCTAAAAAATTATGAAGCCATTGTGGTACAACATGAAATTGATCATTTAAACGGGATTATGTTCTATGATCATATCAATGAAAACAGTCCCTTCAATTTGAAAGACGGCGTATTGATTATCGAATAATTCCGATTCGAATTCACACGTTTACTTATAATCTGATTGACACGCTTCTCACAGTCTGTCAATCAGATTTTTTTATCAAAAATAATCATTACTCCTGTCTCCTGTAAAAAGACTGCTAAGAAAACATGCCGACACCTCATCTCTTTACCAGCTTCAACAAAGTATAGATAATTTACTGTCATTGTCTACATCGTTCAATTCTAAATACTCGCCCTCAACACGAATATCATTCAAGCCATCTTCCTGTACCGAGCTGAAAGCAAAAATATCTTCAAATGTAGATTTTCATACTTCCATCTTTCATTTTTATCTCAAGTTTCAGAGAATCAATCTGGCTGTCTTTTCCACTGTTGCTTTCATACGAAAAGCTAAAGCTCAACGGAGATAGTTTACTATTTTTTATCTCAGTTTAGACTTCCTGAAGCTTTACCTTTTGATTTTTTAATTCCCTGACAGATATTTCAGAAGGGTCTGTAAATTTAATTACCCGTTCCCCACGCTCATAGACTTCATAGCTGCTGTCTTCAAGTTTAATATTATAGTCTTTCAACTCAGATTTTTTATGCCAAAAAGATATTCTTCATACATCAGAACGCCCAGTTTCATTTCTCATTCATTCCCTCACCTCTTTTTCATGTGCCACTTATAATACAATCGAAAAAGGAAAATTCCTCACTTTGCAGCAAGTTTTTCCAAAACTAATGCTTTCTATCTGCAAAACTGATAATAAAAATAGGGATTAGCACCTTATTTTTCATAAAATCATCAAACAACACTTTATCTAAATCAGCTGCAGCCTGCTGAAAAAAACAGATCCCTTATCAGCTGGAACTGATAAAGTATCTGTATTCATAATATTCTTTTATATTTCAATAATTATTAGGGCGTGTCTGAAAAGTTAGTGGGCTTCGAATTTTCCAGTGATTTTTGTTGAAATCAAGAAAGAAAATACAGCTTATGTGATGTGGTTCATAAGCGAGTATTTATACCGAGGAGTTCTATAAAAATCATCAAAATATTCGCCGCTTGAGTTTTCAGACATACACTAGACAAATTTCAATTCTTTCAAGGCTTTCCAGATGCCGTCCTGATCATTGGTATCTGTGACCATTTTTGCTTCCTGCTGTATATGCGCTTCAGCATTCCCCATTGCTACACCAATTCCCGCTTCCCGCAGCATTTCCCGATCATTATCGCCATCTCCAAATGCGATAACATCTTCTCGTTCGATCCCTACCCGTTCAGCAAGGTTTAGAATTGTTGCTGCTTTAGAGCCGTTTTGTGGAAGAATATCTACACTCTCAGGATGCCAGCGGACAAAACGAAACTTTGGAAACAGCTCTTCAAACGAGCCTTCCAATGATTGATCATAAAATGCAAGCGCCTGATAAATATCTGCCGATTGATTAAAATGCTCATCAAAATCCAGATCATGAAAATCAATGGAGCGCATCGCTTCAACAACTTGTTGCGGCCGATGACTGTTGGTCTTTTTCACTGCATCCAGCCCAACATATGCTAAACCTAATTCCTGCTCTTCCAGTTCCTTCGAAAAACGAACCAGTTCTTCTTCATCCAACAGATTTTGATAGTATTGTTCATGATCTAAAAAAGCAGCTGCTCCATTACAAAGAATATAGTTAGGAAATTCTAAATCAAGAATAACCTTCTGTGCCATGTATCGGCTTCTTCCAGTGGCTATTGTCACTAAATGCCCCTGTTTTCTAAGCTGGTGCAAAGCCTCCCTTGTACTGTCCAGCGCCTGCTTGTCTGTTCCCAACAACGTCCCGTCAATATCAAATGCAAAAAGTTTTCTCTTCATGGAGTTTTAGTCCCGCCTGCTTTCTTTCATTTTTAATCCTTAAAAGCTCCAACAATTTCGCCTGGTGCCTCTCATCATTTTTAGCATATTAAAGACTGTTTATCAATTATACGGATTTCATTCAGATTGTCCTTTAACCATTAAAATTCCCAAAATATCAAGAAAATACACAAAAAGCCGAAGCAAAAATTCATCTCAGCTCCAGCTTTCATTCTATTTTAATCTAAATATTTTGTATCTACATCGTTCAGCCATGCATAGCCAAGTCCCATAACCAGACCGCCGCCGATAAAGTTCCCAATCAAGGCAAAAAACAGATTATGCGCAACATTTCCGACAGTCATCGCCGCCATCGTTCCATGAGAAGCAAAGTACGCTAATGTGAACGCAGGGAAATTGGCGATAACGTGTTCATATCCCAAGAAAGCAAAAATAAATATCAGGAAGATAATTGCGCCGATTTTACCTGCATCATCTTTCATACGCATGCTAACCAAGACTGCCGTGTTGACCACAATATTCGCAAACATACCTTCTACTAAAATTTGCATTGTACCCTTAGTTAATTTTCCGGAAATCGAAGTCAGCATATAATTATCTGGCGCTAACTCTTGAAAAGGAACTGTTTGAGAGACTAAGAAACCAAAAATTACCCCTCCAACTAAATTAAAGAAAATACAAGTAAATAAAATTTTTGCAGCAAATGAAACATTGATTTTTTTACGATAAACACCAACAGTCATATACAGCATATTTGATGTCCCAAGTTCGGCATTCATATAAAGTATCATTACTAAAGACCAGCTAAACATAAATGCGTACAAAATTTTCCCCAAGCCGTGTGCAATATCCTCGCCTTTCATCGCAATAGCAAATGCTACAGCTGTTCCAAGAGATAAAAACATACACGCAAGGACTGCCCGAAACGCATAACGAACGAAACTGTTTTCAAATAAGTTCATTTTTTTACTGATGGATTTATCGATCTGTTCAAATAATGGAGATACAGGTTTCATCAATTTACTGCTCCTTTTCAAATAATTTTCAATCATTCTTTTCAGAATATCCTCTCCCATTTTAATTACATAGAAACCATTTGTCCAGTGATTTTTGTGGATTTATTTCATAAATTAGCCATTCTTTCTGTCTAGTTTCTTTCTAATCTGTTGATAATCATTGACGCAGCAGGTTTTATTGAGGTATAATATCATTCGTGTAAAATAATGCAGCAGAAGGATAATAGTTCGTCAACAGTTCGTTGCCTCAAATCATCATTAATGATTTTGATCAGTAGATCTGGGTTCAACTGCGTAACCGCGGCTGCAAAGGTGAAGGTTGAAGAATGAACTGAACGAATATGAATTTTTCAAAAGATTATTTTACTCCAAAAAAATTATTTATTGGAGGAATTTTTAATGTCACGTTATACTGGACCATCTTGGAAAATCTCTCGCCGTTTAGGTATTTCTCTATCAGGAACTGGTAAAGAATTGGCACGCCGCCCTTACAAACCAGGTCAACACGGACCAAACAGCCGTGGGAAAGTATCTGAATATGGTATGCAATTAACTGAAAAACAAAAACTGCGTCATATGTATGGTATGAACGAACGTCAATTCCGTACACTTTTCGTTAAGGCAAGCAAAATTAAAGAAGGTAAGCACGGGGTTAACTTCATGATCCTGTTAGAACAACGTTTAGACAATGTTGTTTACCGTCTTGGTCTTGCAACTACTCGTCGTCAAGCACGTCAGTTAGTAAATCATGGTCACGTTTTAGTGGATGGCAAACGTGTAGACATCCCTTCTTACCACGTTGAAGTGGGTCAAGTGATTTCTATCCGTGAAAAATCTCAAAACAATACAGCAATTAAAGAAGCAGTAGAAGCAACTCTTGGCCGTCCGGCATTTGTGAGCTTCGATACTGAAAAATTAGAAGGAAGCCTAACTCGTTTACCAGAACGTGAAGAGCTTTATCCTGAAATCGACGAAGCACTTGTCGTTGAATTCTACAACCAAGTTCTATAATATCTTACGATATTCAAAAAACCTTGCCGTTTTGGCAAGGTTTTTCTTGTTAGTCTGAAGATACTGTATACCTTCCAGACCGGCAAAATCATAAATGCTTGTATTCACCTCAAATAATGTAAGCTCTTGATTGAAAAGATAGTTTAGAACCTTGCCATATCGTCCGTCTTCTTCCGGATTTTCCGTACAAATGCTTCCAACAGCTTATGATTCAGGTAATTATTTAAAGTTAAATTAGGTAGCTGAACATTCCGTCCCTGCACTTCCGCTGATCCGCCATATACCATCAAACCAAATCCAGCAGCCAGCATGGTTACACTTATTTTCATTACAAAATCCTCTATTTCTGTTTTTTTATTCATTACACACCGAAAGGACACATATTAAAATATCGAGTAGAAATATTCCATAAAGCCTTAGACATCCCAAAATAAAGGATAGCTTCTTCCATTTAAGATAACTTTCTATTCATTTTTTGAATTTTTTATTCTAAAGACCTTTACAGAAAGAACGTATGTTCCTATAATGGTAATGAATGTAAAAACAGACAGGAGAGGATTATATGAAACTGGTGGTCACTGAAAGGCACTTGGGAGAAGGGGTATTCCCGACATTTTCGGAAGGAACCATAGTGACAAACCTTACACTCTGCGAGCATTATCATAATTGGACAGGTGGAACAATTGAAGGCTATGATACATATTTCCCTGTGGACTATATTGATGGTGATACTTTAACCAGAGAATATAACCCGACAGAGCTGATAGCAACAGAAAACAGTATCGTCGAATTAATCGAAGTTGTTTATGAATGGGCGCTGGTAAAAGATCAACACGGGACAATCGGCTGGCTGCCGTTTTCCAAGCTGAAATCGCTTATTTTCGCCTAATATATAAAGAGCTGCAGAATGAAAAAAATTTGTGCATTGCTTCAAAAAAGCAAACAGGTCTACTGACAGATGAGTTGCTTCAAGCAAACGTTCAGCATTTAAAACATTTAGAAGATACAGCCATTTTAATTCTCTGAAGATCTCTGAAAGATACGAGTCAGGCGACCCAACTGCTTCAGGTAAACAGCCTGACAGATACCCAAATTCTTTTTTCAGCAATCCATTTACTCAGCGTAGCTGCCATCAATACTGCTCTTTTAAATGGACGGTTGGAAGCAAGTACTGAGAATAATTTTTTAGTAAAAAATTTATAGACACATGCAGAGAAGACCACAACCATTTACCGCTGTCCCTGCACACGTCTATTTTTTATATCTCTTTTTCAGTGTTTATTCATTGCACGCTGACAGGACACCAGCCTTTATTACAACGACCTGATCACGCTGTTCAAGCAGATCGTCATGGGTAACTATAATTGTTGCTTTATTTTTTCCTTTGCAAGAATTTTGATAATTTCAAGCACCTTTTCAGAATCAAGATTGACGGTTGGTTTATCCGCCAAAACAATCAAAGGGACGTTATAAAGGGCTATTGCAATTGTCCTCCGTAGATGCCCTTCGCCAGCTATTTCATTTCGTCAAGATATTCATTTCCCAAATTACCTACTCCCAGCTGATCCAGCAATTCCTGAATCTCCTTGTTGCCGCCTTTTTCCTTTTTACTTTATCAACCGGCTTCAGCCGCTTGGACCAATCACTGCAGTAAATTTCCCTTTTTCCAGAAAAAACTCTGTCTTTTTCAATGCTGTAACTGCAGCATCTCCATCTAAAAAGCTTTTTTCCGGCTTGTTTAAACGCTATTGCCTTCACTCACCCTTTTATCAAGTACCATTCAATAGTCCTGAGTAAGTCCATAAGCCCATAAGCCGATCCGGTTAAAAAGGACACCAGATAGTCTATTAAAAATATCACTTTAACAATCAAGCTGCATCTTAGTTTATAATGAACAATTTCATTCCATGCTAAACGCATGTCGCTCCCTCTTTCCCCCTTCTCTTCCGTTAAAATCGTCTATTCAATATAATGAGATAATTATTCACCTTAAAAAACCAGTTTATTTCTTTTACAAGATTGGGCTTTACATTATTCTAACTTTCCTATATAATTTTCGTTAACCAATATAAAAAATAAGTTGACGATGAGGTGTATTATGAATTCTTCTTTACGTTCCATGATTCTGGCTGCAGAGTTTGCTGCTATTATCGCTATATTTTCACAACTAACTATTCCAACAGGTCTTATTCCTCTTACAGGGCAAACATTAGCAGTAGGTTTGGCAGTAACCGTTTTAGGTCGACGTGTTGGCACCTACGCTATTTTAATCTATTTGCTCCTAGGCTTAATCGGTTTGCCTGTTTTTGCTGGAATGAAATCCGGTGTTGCAGCATTACTCGGTCCTACAGGAGGCTATTTAATTGGTTTTATTTTCAATGGTCTTATTACAGGAACAGTGATGGAACGCAAGTCCTTCAATTATACGTGGGCAGTTTTAGGAAATATTATCGGGGCTATGGTCACACTTATTTTCGGTACATTATGGCTGAAAATATATGGAGGAACAGACTGGCTTCCAGCCTTTCAAGGCGGCTTTATCCCTTTTATTATTCCAGGGATAATAAAAGCTGTACTTGCAGCCTATCTTGGTATTTTAATACGAAACAGATTACCGGCTGCCATGCTGAATTCTGAAAAATCGGTTCACAGATAGTAAAAAAGAGGGTATACTTAAGAGGAAAAGCATGGAGGGATAGTAGTGAAGAAGCATAAAATATTGCGCACTATAATAGAACTCGTAGTCCTATTCGGTCTCGTTTTCCTTTTAAGAATATTTATTTTTAATCCAGTCGAAGTGTTGGGAAATTCAATGGAGCCCACTTATCATGAATCAGATCGTCTTTGGCAGATGACATTTGTCGAGCCCAGCCGTTTTGATAATGTGACATTCATCAGTCCCAGAAATGGAAAAATGCTGGTAAAAAGAGTGATCGGTCTTCCCGGTGATACAATTCGTTATGAAAATGATCAGTTATATATCAATGATAAAGCTTATGATGAAGATTATTTAGACGAATTTAAGGTAGATATGCCTGACGGAGAACCATTAACTCCAGATTTTTCTTTGGAAACTCTGACAGCAACCCAAACAAGCACTGTTACTGAAGGAAAATATTTTGTTCTAGGTGACAACCGTCAGATCGCTGACGACAGCCGTTATTTCGGCTTTGTTGATCAGGATGATATTAAAGGTGTAATTTTCTTCCGTTTCTTTCCATTAAATAAAATTGGGCTGCAATAACCAGTGACTAATCCAGAAGAAGCACAAAGAAATCTACTGTTTGATTTCTTTGTGCTTCTTCTTTTATGTCATGTCAACCCCTTGTAAAGATACAAGACAGCTCAGCTAAAAGCTGGTTTTTCCAACAAAACAGTTTAACTAGAATCAACAATAACTTGTCTGCGTTATAACTATCTAAACCTGGGTTTTCACAGACTCGTTACCTTGTCTCATCTTTAAGTGCTTTTTCATTTGCAATGTTGTTCCATAGCAAGCTGGTACAACGGCAGCAGCTTTTTATAGGTCTCAAGCATGTACCTCTGTGCTTCCTTTGGAGATTTCAACAGAGGGTCATCCTTCCTGATAATTCGCCCAATTTGAAATTCGCCCTTTTTTACGTCCCTAAACCGAACCAGCCCTTTTTCCAGATCAGCTTCTCCTAGCTTTTCGACATTCGGCTGTGTATGGTCCAATGAAATATAAAAATCATCCGGCAGCAGATCAAACAACTTCGAACTATCTAAAAATGCCTGAGCAATCTGTTGCTCATTTTTCGGATTGTCAATCAGAGACAACCACATAAATAAATAATCCGGCCATATACCCAGCTGAAAATGCGGCTCCATTTTATAGCCTCTTTTTTTCCGGCTGAGCGCAGACCATGTATTTTCAGGTGCATATGCCGTCCGACGACGATGCTGTGCAATATGAACATAAAATGTTGTATCCAGATCTTTTCCCAGCTCAGCAGCAAAGTAGTCATCCAGCTTCTGGAATTTCGGTTGTATCCGACTGCGAATCTCAACCATTCTTTCACCCAGACCTTCAACTTCAAAAACAGTAAAATCTTTTTTTATAAACATTTAACTTGCACTCCATTTCTTTTCTGCAATCAATTCTTCAATACAGCTAGCCTTACCAGCGATTAATCAACAAATAAATGTATGCTGCAGCAAAACTTATTCTCATTTTTACAGTATTCCGTTGCTTTTATCTTGGATTCAATCATTTCTTACCACATTCGTATAAAAGTATAACATATTCTTAGAAGGCAAAAAAAGTGCAGAGAAACTATTATTCGGCATTTGTATTTTTCACTTGAAGTTTCTTCTATACAAAGAAGGTTAACTTTTCACCAAAGCGTATATCCAGCACAAAAAGAAACCAACATGCTATTTTTCAGCTAGCTGTTGATTTCTTTTCAAGCAATTGGATAGACAAAACTCGTATTTTCCGCTGGTATATTTAATGCCGGTACCTATATTCTCTCAAAGCTTTATCCATTCTTCCACCATCAACTTTTATCAGCCCGCAAACAGCACAAAGACCAAATAAAGCAATTTCAACGATATTACTCATCAGAAATTCAACAAGTGTCAAACTGTCCTTAATTAATAAAAGCATTCCGTATTCTCCAGCAAAGCTTAACAACCGTACAGCACTAATTAACCACCAAAAGCCTATGGACGTGTATTTCCACAAAGCAATCAGTATCCATACATAAACTACCCAAACAGCTGTGACTCTAAATAATTGAGTCAGATCTATATGAGGGTTAATTCCTGCGATTGCCAGCAGCAGCGGTACAATCAAAACAGTTACGATGCCGCCGCATTTAATCAGTCGGTTTTCTCCTGCATATCTTAGCACCGTTGCAACTCCTCCGGCAATTAAGCATCCGCTGAAAACAATGAGAGACCATGTCAGTTCCTGAGTATAAATAAAATCAAGCCCCGCACAAATAATGCTGCTGATTGCCAATGAACTGATTACAACCATATACAGGACTTCCCATATGTTTTTTCTCTTTAAACTAGTAACCATTTTTTTATCTCCCTTCAATAATGCATCCAAAGAGATAGAAAACAATTCACTCAGCTGAATCAGGCTTTCAATATCCGGATAACTCCGACCTACTTCCCAGTTAGAAATCGTCTGTCTGGAGACATGCATTTTGTCTGCCAGTTCCTGCTGTGTAAAATTGTATGCTGCTCTCTTTTCCTTTAATCGGTTTCCTAAATCCATTCTTTTCTCCTTCTGTTTTCACTATAGAAAAAGCATACCATTTTCACAAGAAAAGAAAATAAGCAAATGGATGATCATCACGCAAACTTTCTAAGCATGTTGACATATCAACATTTTCAGCGGATAGAAAAAGAGTAATCCAGCTGATTTTCAAGAAAAATGCACTTCATTCTATGTAAATAAAATCTGTCTCCACTTAAGTCTTGGTATTTCTAAACATTACGGAGAAAAAATCCTTTATTTTTTCAACCACTGATATAAAATGCATATTTTATTGTTTTCGAGCATTTTATTGCATATTTATTATATAAAATTGTTGATTTTTGAATTTTAATCTGATATGATAAAAACAATTCATTTTGATATTAATAAAGGAGTCGTTTTAGATGAAAGAAAAGGTAATATTAGCATATTCTGGAGGATTGGATACTTCCGTTGCAGTGAAATGGTTGGTGGACGAAGGATATGATGTCATTGCCTGCTGCCTGGATGTAGGCGAAAAAAAGGATTTGGACTTTATTAAAGATAAAGCAGTAAAATTGGGGGCTTCTGCTTCCTATACCATTGATGCAAAAGAAGAGTTTTCTCAAGAGTTTGTTTTAGTTGCGTTACAAGGACACACTTTTTATGAACAATCTTATCCATTGGTATCCGCTCTGTCCAGACCGCTCATTGCAAAAAAACTGGTTGAGCTGGCTCATGAAACAGGGGCAACGACTATTGCTCACGGTTGTACAGGAAAAGGAAATGATCAGGTTCGTTTTGAAGTTGCAATCAATGCGCTGGACCCCAAACTAAAAGTAATTGCTCCTGTTCGGGAATGGAAATGGTCAAGAGAAGAAGAAATTAATTATGCAAAAGAAAAAGGGGTTCCCATTCCAGCTGATTTAGACAACCCCTATTCTGTCGATCAAAATCTTTGGGGGCGGGCAAATGAATGCGGCATACTGGAAGATCCCTGGGCAACACCGCCTGAAGGAGCCTACGAGCTGACTGCCAGTCTGGAAAATGCACCCGATCAGGCTGATATTATTGAAATTACTTTCGCTAAAGGTGTACCTACAGCAATTAATGGTGAAAACATGCTTTTATCAGAGCTGATTTTACATTTGAATGAGTTAGCCGGAAAACATGGAATCGGTCGTATTGATCACGTGGAAAATCGTCTGGTAGGAATCAAATCCCGAGAAGTATATGAATGTCCTGCAGCAATTACTTTAATGACTGCTCATAAAGAATTGGAAGATCTGACATTTGTTCGTGAGGTTGCTCATTTTAAACCAATCATCGAGAATCAACTATCACAAGTTATTTATGATGGTCTTTGGTTCAATCCATTAACAGATGCATTGATTGCTTTCCTAAAAGAGACACAAAAGTATGTTAATGGTGTTGTCCGCATTAGGCTTTTCAAGGGACATGCAATCGTCGAGGGAAGAAAATCTGCAAACAGCTTGTACAACGAAAAATTGGCAACCTATACTTCCGCAGATACCTTTGATCAGGATGCTGCTGTAGGATTTATCAAGCTATGGGGTCTGCCAACAAAAGTAAATGCAGAGGTACAGGCAAAACTGCAAAAAGAAGAATAAGATTTATTCGGCGAGGTAACCTTTGCAGTGCGCTGTAAATAATGTTATCCAACATATCTTTTCGATACTTGCATTCAGAGAGGCTCCTTTTCATTCTGTGGAATAAAAATAATGAGTCCTGCAAGAAGTTTTATTCATAATCATGTTCAGCTTTTTTGACTGATTACATTAGTGTCAAACAGCAGCATGATTATATACTTTAAATTAAAGCATGATGCTCCAGTTTTGCTTTCAGGATAAGCAGACGGTTTATCTACAATCCGAAGATAAACCGCTTCTTTCATTTATTGAAAAAAATTGATTAACTACAGAGGTGACCATTATGACAAAATTATGGGGCGGAAGATTCGAAGGTCAAAGTGAAAATTGGATCGATGAATTCGGCGCATCCATCTCCTTTGATCAGGCTTTGGCAAAACAGGATATCCTAGGTAGTCTGGCACATGTAAAGATGCTGGGCCATACAGGAATTCTCACCGAGCAGGAAACAACTGATATACAAACAGGGCTGCTTGCTGTTCAAAAAAAACTGACAGAGGGTGACTTGCAATTCAGTATTGAAAACGAGGACATTCATTTAAATATCGAAACCTTTCTTCATAAGGAGATTGGTGCAGTTGCCGGTAAACTACATACAGGCAGAAGTCGAAATGATCAAGTTGCTACAGATATGCATTTGTACTTAAAAGATATTGTTCAGGAAACCATCAAAAAAATCCGAACTTTCCGAAAGGTGCTGGTAAAAACAGCAGAGGCGCACATCGAGACAATTATGCCTGGTTATACTCACTTACAACACGCACAGCCTATTTCTTTTGCCCATCATCTAATGGCTTATTATGGCATGTTAAAACGGGATCAGGAACGGTTTGAAGAAAGCCTTAAAAGAATCGACATTTCTCCATTAGGATGTGCCGCTTTGGCTGGAACAACATTTCCGATTGATCGGGAGTATTCAGCTAAAGAACTAGGCTTTTCTGCCATCTATGAAAATAGCTTGGATGGTGTAAGTGATCGGGATTTTATTTTGGAGTTTTTAAGCAACAGCTCGATTATGATGATGCATCTTTCACGTTTTTGCGAGGAGCTGATTTTATGGTGCAGTCATGAATTTCAATTTATCGAACTGACAGATACTTTCTCTACAGGAAGTTCCATCATGCCTCAAAAGAAAAATCCGGATATGGCGGAATTAATCCGCGGAAAATCTGGGCGGGTATTTGGAAATCTATTCGGTCTACTAACCGTCCTGAAGGGGTTGCCTCTGGCTTACAATAAAGATCTGCAGGAAGATAAAGAAGGAATGTTTGATACCGCTCATACCATTTTAACCAGTCTGGAAATAATGGCCGGAATGATTCAAAACATGAAAATCAATACAGATATTATGGAGAAATCAACTGAAAAAGACTTTTCCAATGCCACTGAGCTGGCTGACTATCTTGCCGGCAAAGGAATGCCTTTCCGTCAGGCACATGAAATAGTCGGCAAACTGGTTCTCCAATGCACAAAACAAGGCATCTACTTACAAGACATACCACTAGAAGAGTATCAGAACGTTACCCCATTAATTGAGGCAGACATTTATGATGCTTTAGCTTCCCGAACAGCAGTAAAACGTAGAAATTCTTTGGGTGGAACTGGCTTTGAACAAGTACGGAAAGCTGTAAATCACGCTCTGAAAGAACTCTCAGACAGCAATACGTAGGATAAAAGTATCTCGCTTTGCTTAGCTAAATAATCTGAATCTCTAAAAAATCGTCCCGGAACGAAAACTGCTGCTCAGTTCGTTCCGGGACGATTAATTATTCTGCTGATTATCTTGTTTTTGTACGTGTATCGGCATCAATTCCAGGTGCTTTGCCTAATTTAGCCTGCAGCATCCAGATTTTCTTTTCGATATCTGTTTTATTGGCAATAAAGATATCCTGAGTAGAGTCATCACCTTCATCACCGGAAACATCAATCCCTTTTTGGTACAGGTCAGCTAAATAACGGTAGCCCTCCACCAGTTTTTCCATACGTTCCGGAATAGTACGATCATAACTTCCGATTTCATCTTCAATACCGGTATGGTCAGCAAATTCTCTTAATGTTGAATACGGAGAACCATCCAATGTGATTAAACGCTCTGAGATAACATCCAGCTGATCATTGATTTCATCCATGTAATCGTCCATTAATGGATGCAGTGTCAGGAACTCAGGTCCGCGCATATACCAGTGTGCCTGATGGATAACCACTGAAAACTGGCTCAAGTCTGCTACCAACTGATTCAAAACTTCTTTTGTCTGTTCAAATTTCATTATTATACATCCTCCTAAAATTTAGTCTACACTATGATTGTATTATGAAATGAAAGAAAAGTACAATAAAATCTCTCAATTTTAGAATATTTCTTTTTTAATAATAATTATATTTTATTCAGAATCACTAGTATTTTGTTCTGTGGAGCTGCCTTCTATATCATTCAGCAGATCATCAACTGCCTGCTGAAGCTCATCATCTGTAAGATTTTCATCCAGTGCAGGCTGACTGTATAAAGAATCCAGCATTTCATTCATCACTTCATCGACCACTTCATTTAGCGCTTCATCTAGTTCTTCATCATCCTGTGTTCCGGAAATAAAGGCCATAAACAAATTAGAGACAGCCTCTTCCTGATCCGTTGGGATAAACCACTTCCCGTTTTCTTTTTCCAGTTTAATAGACAGTTCAATTGTCTCATTTTCAATTTTTATAACCTTAATCCGCTCAGTTAAAATTGTAATGGTAGACTCAAGTATCTCCTGATCCGTTAATTCCTTCTCTGCATTTTCTATAGAATCCTTAACCAATGTTCTGGTCATTTCTTTCATTGCATTAACTAAATCCAGACCTGTTATGAAGTAACTGATTGTTGCACCATTTTTTGTTTCATCAATACCTACAATTTTATAACTGGTTTTATTCCTCATCTGATTCAGCAATTCCTGCGTCAACTCGCCTGCTTCGGCTTCAGGTACACTTGCTCCTGTTGCAGATAATCCTGAAATAAAATTGTCTTCAAAATCATCACTGACTGCATCCAGTTTCCTGCCTGACTGCTCACCATCTCTGAAAGCTGAAGCAAATTCATCAACACGCTCCTGATAAATTAATCGATCGATCAGTAATTCTCCTGCTTCTTCGGCCGGAATCGCTTTATTACAGCCAGTTAGAAAAATACCGACTACTACCAGCAATATCACCATTGCTTTTCTCATATGTACTTCCCCCATCATCGCATTGAATGCGTCTTTACTTTTATGTTTTATACTCTAGAGCCTGTCTGAAAACTCCAGTGGCGAGTACTTTCGTTATTTTTATGATGTTTGACGTCATAAAGCTTCGCTTAGGCAGCCTATAACAGCGTTTCTTTCTACATCTCCATCAAAGTAAACAGAATTATTTTTTTAAGAAATCCTTATTGAAACTGTGCATATTGTTCTTTCCATCAAATTTTCACATGCCAGCCTACTAAAAGTTCCTATATTAGCAGAAAATCCTTGTATCTACTTAGAAAAACATTGGCAACTCGTTTCCTCCATAGTTTTCAGACAGGCCCTAGTTCTATTATTCCTAAAAGAACAAAAAAAGTCTAGCTGAAATAAAAACTTTCTTTATTTTTGCGTATATTATTTTGAAAGGAGAGAACAACATGTCAACCATCCTGCTGTTTATTCTTGGAACTTGTCTGGGATCATTCTATTGTTTGGCCGCAGAGCGTATTCCCAGAGGCGAGTCCATTCTTTTTCCCACGTCTCACTGTTCTCATTGTTTTCAAAAGCTGCGTTTCTTTGAGATGGTTCCGCTGCTTTCGATTACTTTTCAACGGTTTCAGTGCAGATACTGCTCTAAAAAAATCCCTTTTATTTATTTACTCAGTGAACTCGCAGGCGGTATGATTTGTGTTCTCTGCTTTTTTGAGGGAGTGTATGCCGCTCCCTTTCATTCATTTTTACTCCTGAGTATGGGAGGCTTACTTTCTTTGACAGATATTTTTTATCTGATTGTAGAACCTAAACTGCTGCTCTTCCTGACATTCATTCTGTTTATATGGCATCTCTGCTTTTCACTTCCTCTTTACTATTTTACTGGTTTGATAATTTTTATCCTTTTGACTATCCTTAACAGATTATTCAATCAAGCTATCGGAGGCGGAGATATTCTGCTTCTATCTTGCTGGGGGCTTCTTCTGGGGATGAATGTCATTTTATTTATTGTTTTTATCGCCAGCAGCTCTGCTCTGATTTATGCGCTCGTCTATCCTCTTTTTTATCACAAAAAAATAAAACAAATCCCATTTATTCCCTTTCTTTTTTGGGGTCTCCTTTTACATATCATTCTTACAAATCTGAAACTCTCATAAAGATAGAGAGTGAGACAGAAATAAAATTCCAAACTCTCTTCGTGCCTAACCCCGAATAAACAGCAGGACAAACACTCATATTTACCTAATATTTATTTCCAGTTATCTGCTATAAATTTTGAACGTCCAGAGCCTCTTCGGTATAAATTATAGTGCATACGGTTTTTTCTGTAATAATCCTGATGATAGTCTTCAGCCGGATAGAAGGGCTGTGCAGGTTCAATTTCCGTTACAATAGGCTTTGAAAAACGACCGCTTGTCTGTAAAGCAGCTCTAGATGCTTCAGCAATCTCTTTCTGTGTATCATCCATATAGAAAATCACCGGACGGTAAGAATCTCCACGGTCAGCAAACTGTCCCAGCGCATCAGTCGGATCTGTTTGCTTCCAATAAATTTCCACCAGCTCTTTATAGGATAAAATAGAAGGATTAAATGTAATTTCCACAGCTTCTGTATGTCCTGTAGTTCCTGTAGTCACCTGGCTGTATGTCGGATTCTCCACATCCCCGCCAGTATAACCGGAGATAACTGAAATGACTCCCGGCTGCTCATCAAACGGATGAACCATACACCAGAAACAGCCGCCGGCAAAAATCGCTTTTTCATACTTCTCTTCCATTGTTTTATTCCCCCTTTTCCCCTAATAATAATCGTCTTTTATCAGGAAAGACACTGTTTTGCTCTCTAAGTATAAAATACCGTTTTGAAAAATTTCACTAACAAAGAGCTTGCACTTTCTCTTAATATGATAACTGTTTCATCTTTCATCAAGTATAATTCCCCTAGTATTTCATTGCAGCATTCAAATTGTCGAAGAAGCTGTCTCTGCGGTTGCTTAAGGCACACAGACACTACTCTTGCGATTACTTGTCGCAGTCTTTGTATGCACCGAGTAACTGCAGGTACAAAGGAGCCTCTTGCTTCTATCCCAAAGTTTATTTGGACTTTCCAAAAGTTAAGAGTCTGAGGATTATTTCTGTCCCAGACTTTTAACCATATTACAATCAGGATTAATTTAGGATTTGATTGCAAGAAGCCAGACAACGGATTATTGTTGTCTGGCTTCCAGTGTTTATTTTAGCTGTCAGCACTAATTAATAATGCCGGCTTATTTGTTAAGTTCATTTAATGCATCTTCTGCAGCCATCTGTGCCTCAATATCAGAGATACTGTACACATTTTCACTAGCTACTTTGACTTCTTTCGGTTCCATGTTACGGTAACGAGCCATACCTGTACCAGCAGGAATGATTTTACCAATGATAACATTTTCTTTTAACCCAAGAAGCGGATCTTTCTTACCACGAATGGCAGCATCTGTTAACACACGTGTTGTTTCCTGGAAGGAAGCAGCTGACAAGAAGCTGTTTGTTTCCAGAGAAGCTTTTGTGATACCCAGTAATACTGGACGACTTGTTGCAGGAACCCCGCCGGCTACCAAAGTATCATAGTTGCGGTCTTTAAACTCAGCAATATCCAGCAATGTTCCCGGAAGAATTTCTGTATCACCCGGATCCATTACGCGGATTTTACGCAGCATTTGACGTACCATTACTTCAATATGCTTGTCGCCGATTTCAACCCCCTGCATACGGTAGACACGTTGTACTTCACGCAGCAGATAATTTTCCACTGACAGAACATCACGTACCTGCAGCAATTGTTTCGGATCAATCGATCCTTCTGTTAAAGGTCCGCCACGATGAATCGTATCTCCTTCTGCCACTTTCATTCTGGCAGTATAAGGAACTGTATACGTACGTGTATCTGTTTTCCCTTTAATTGTCACTTCTTTTTGGCGAGTTGCAGGATCTTCTGAAATATCGATGACTTCACCGGTTACTTCTGTGATCACTGCCTGACCTTTCGGATTACGCGCTTCAAAGATTTCCTGAACCCGAGGAAGACCCTGAGTGATATCGTCTCCGGCAACCCCGCCGGTATGGAACGTACGCATAGTCAACTGCGTACCTGGTTCTCCGATAGACTGAGCCGCAATTGTACCAACTGCTTCCCCAACCTCAACATCTGAACCAGTCGCAAGGTTACGACCATAGCAGTGTTTACATACACCATGTTTCGTATTACATGTAAATACGGAACGAATAGT
The DNA here is from genome assembly GCF_020567645.1 of Enterococcus sp. CWB-B31. Lineage (NCBI taxonomy): Bacteria > Bacillati > Bacillota > Bacilli > Lactobacillales > Enterococcaceae > Enterococcus > Enterococcus sp. CWB-B31. The sequence goes on along the minus strand of NZ_JAJDJW010000001.1, from coordinate 324,679 downwards.
TACTTTCTCAATTCCTGCATCGACAATTTCCTTTGCAGTATCTTCTGAAATCAACTCGTCTGCACCAATCACAACCTGACCTGTTTCAGGATGGTGAACTGCTTTACGAGTATAACGCCCAATCAGACGCTCTTCCAAAGACTCAATAATTTCATTGCCCTCTTTAATCGCTGCGATTTCAAGTCCACGGTCGGTTCCACAGTCATCTTCACGAATGATTACGTCCTGTGCCACATCAACCAGACGACGAGTCAGGTAGCCTGAATCGGCTGTTTTCAAGGCTGTATCGGTCATTCCTTTACGAGCCCCATGGGTAGAGATAAACATTTCCAAAACAGAAAGTCCTTCACGGAAGTTGGAAATGATTGGCAATTCCATGATTCGTCCATTTGGCGCAGCCATCAATCCACGCATTCCGGCAAGCTGGGTAAAGTTGGAAATATTACCACGGGCTCCTGAATCAGACATCATGAAGATCGGATTCTTTGCATCCATACTTTCAATCAATTTCAATTGAATTTCATCCTTAGCACCATTCCAAACACTGATAACACGTTCATAACGTTCATCATCTGTAATCAGACCACGACGGAATTGTTTTGTAATCGTGTCTACTTGTTTGTGGGCTGCATCAATAATCGCTTGTTTCTCATGAAGAACCATGATATCTGCGATCCCTACGGTAATCCCAGCATGAGTCGAGTGCTTGTATCCAAGATCTTTCATGCGGTCAAGCATTTTAGAAGTTTCTGTAATATGGAATCTCTTAAAGACTTCTGCAATGATATTTCCAAGATTTTTCTTTTTGAACGGCAAAACCAATTCCTGCTCTTTAATATAAGCCGGAATATCTGTTCCTGCTTCAACAAAATATTTATCAGGTGTTTGAACAGTTAGGTTATAGTCTGTCGGTTCATTCAAATAAGGAAACTCAACAGGCATAATTTCATTAAAGATAATTTTGCCGACTGTTGTAATTAAAATACGTTCTTTTTGCCAGTCTGTAAATGGCTTGTCACCCAATAGTGTCGTCTGAACCCCGATACGTGAATGCAAATGGACATAGCCATTTCGCCAAGCCAATACAGCCTCATTCATATCACGGAAGATCATTCCTTCACCTTCACGGTCTTCTTCTTCCATCGTCAGATAGTAGTTACCCAAGACCATGTCCTGAGAAGGCGTAACAACTGGTTTACCATCTTTCGGATTCAGGATATTTTGAGCCGCCAGCATCAGCATACGTGCTTCCGCCTGTGCTTCTTCATTCAAAGGTACATGGACCGCCATTTGGTCTCCATCGAAATCGGCATTGTATGCTTCACACACCAATGGATGCAGACGGATTGCACGTCCTTCAACAAGAACAGGCTCAAACGCCTGAATTCCCAGTCTGTGCAATGTAGGTGCCCGGTTCAGTAATACTGGATGCTCCTGAATAACCTCTTCCAAGATATCCCATACTTCATCCTCACCGCGTTCAATTTTACGTTTAGCATTCTTGATGTTTGTTGCGATCTCACGCTGTACCAGAACACGCATCACAAATGGTTTGAACAGCTCAATAGCCATTTCCTTCGGAAGACCGCACTGATACATTTTCAAGTTTGGTCCTACTACGATAACGGAACGACCAGAGTAATCCACACGTTTACCCAGCAGATTCTGACGGAAACGACCTTGTTTCCCTTTCAGCATGTGAGAAAGAGACTTCAACGGACGGTTCCCAGGACCGGTTACCGGACGCCCGCGACGACCGTTATCAATCAACGCATCCACAGCTTCCTGCAGCATACGTTTTTCATTTTGAACAATAATACTTGGTGCATTTAAATCAAGCAAACGTTTCAGACGGTTGTTACGGTTGATTACACGACGGTATAAATCATTTAAGTCACTTGTCGCAAAACGTCCGCCTTCTAATTGAACCATCGGGCGCAGATCCGGAGGAATAACTGGAATAACATCCATTACCATCCAACTCGGCTGATTGCCTGAAGAACGGAAAGCTTCCAAAATATCCAGGCGACGAATAGCACGAGTTCTCTTTTGACCCTGTGCAGTTTTCAAATCTTCTTTCAAACTAGCTACTTCGCCATCAGGATCCACGCTGTCAAGTAGTTGTTTAATTGCTTCAGCACCCATTGCAGCTGAAAAGCCCTGTCCGTACTGATCGCGTTTTTCACGATATTCACGTTCAGTCAGCAGCTGTTTCTTTTCCAGACCTGTATCGCCGGCATCAATCACAACATAGGAAGCAAAATAAATAATTTCTTCCAACGCCCGGGGACTCATATCCAAAACCAGTCCCATACGAGAAGGAATGCCTTTGAAATACCAGATATGAGATACAGGTGCAGCTAATTCAATATGTCCCATACGTTCACGACGAACTTTAGAACGGGTTACTTCTACTCCGCATCGGTCACATACAATTCCTTTGTAACGAATACGTTTATATTTACCACATGCACATTCCCAGTCTTTTGTAGGACCAAAAATACGCTCACAGAACAAGCCTTCACGTTCAGGCTTCAGGGTACGATAGTTAATCGTTTCCGGTTTCTTTACTTCCCCATACGACCAGCTTCTGATCTTCTCAGGTGAAGCTAAACCGATCTGCATACTCTCGAATTTATTTACATCGATCAAAAGGGGTTCCCTCCATTTCTTAATTAAGAAAAGCTGAACGAGTCGCCTAACTCATGAGCGATAAGAACAAACGGAACACATGATGCTCTTTATCATGAGGTTTGTTTGAATTATCGTCGATTGAGTTGACTCGTGAAGCTAGACAATGAAAAGCTTAGCGGACACATTCAGTTCCCGAGACAGTCCAACCGCTTCCCCCGATATTTTTATCAGTAGAAACCGTCGGCTGTCATCACGAAACCTGTTCACAAAGCCAGACTAGACAGAATCATCACTGTCATAAAATCAGCTTATAAAGCTGGATGCCAAATTTATCTGCTAATTGTCTGAGTTGAAAAACTGCTCAAACAAATGGTTATTACTACTATTTTTATCAAACAGCTCTAACAGACATTACCGATAACACACGGCAATTCTGCCGACTTCTTAGTCTTGTCTGTCTTCTGCTGTTTCAATACTCTGAACAACATCAGCTTCTGCGGCTGCTTTGGCTTCCGCTGCTTCTTTTTCCAATTGCTTTGCAGACTGCTGTTCAGCAAATTTGGTCAGTGCATCAACAGTGATCAAATCGTCATCATCATCATCCATATCACGCAATTCAATTTCCTGCTCTTCAATATCCAGAACACGCATATCCAGACCAAGGGACTGCAATTCTTTTACAAGCACACGGAATGATTCCGGCACGCCTGGTTTTGGAATTGGTTCACCCTTAACAATTGCTTCGTATGTTTTCACACGACCTACAACATCATCTGATTTGTATGTCAGTATTTCCTGAAGTGTATAAGCAGCACCGTAAGCTTCCAGTGCCCATACTTCCATTTCCCCGAAACGCTGTCCGCCAAACTGAGCTTTTCCTCCAAGAGGCTGCTGTGTAACCAGTGAATAAGGTCCAATTGAACGAGCATGCAGTTTGTCATCAACCATGTGGGCCAATTTAATCATGTACATAACCCCAACAGAAATACGGTTATCAAACGGTTCACCTGTACGTCCATCGTAAAGAATTGTTTTTGCATCACTCGCCATACCGGCTTCACGAACAGTGTCCCAAACATCATCATCATCTGCGCCATCAAATACCGGTGTCGCAACATGAATACCTAATTGACGGGCTGCCATACCTAAGTGAAGTTCAAGAACCTGTCCGATATTCATCCGTGACGGAACTCCTAATGGATTCAGCATGATATCAATTGGGGTCCCATCTGGTAAGAACGGCATATCTTCTTCCGGCATAATTCGGGAAACAACCCCTTTATTTCCGTGACGTCCGGCCATTTTATCCCCTTCGTGAATTTTACGCTTTTGAACGATATATACACGAACCAGCATATTTACACCTGGAGACAGCTCATCGCCGCCTTCGCGGGTAAAGATTTTCACATCATGAACGATACCGCCTCCGCCGTGAGGTACACGTAATGAAGTATCACGAACTTCACGAGCTTTTTCTCCAAAGATGGCATGCAGCAGGCGTTCTTCGGCAGAAAGCTCTGTCACACCCTTAGGAGTTACTTTACCAACCAGCAGATCACCATCTTTTACTTCTGCACCAATACGGATAATTCCCATCTCATCAAGATCTTTTAAAGCATCCTCGCCGACGTTTGGAATTTCACGTGTAATTTCTTCAGGTCCTAATTTTGTGTCACGGGCTTCTGATTCATACTCTTCAATATGGATGGAGGTATAGACATCATCTTTCACTAGACGACGACTCATAATGATCGCATCTTCATAGTTGTATCCTTCCCAAGTCATGAAGCCGACCAGTACATTTTGTCCTAGAGCCATTTCTCCTTCTTCCATTGAAGGTCCATCTGCCAGTACATCCCCCTGCTCAACCTTTTCACCTAATGTAACAATTGGACGTTGGTTGTAGCTTGTTCCGGAGTTTGAACGACGGAATTTTGTTACCATATATTTATCCAAAGCACCATTGTCGCGACGGACACGGACTTCAGAAGCATCAACATATTCAACGACGCCATCATGTTTGCACAGAAGCGCAGCACCTGAGTCATGAGCTGCTTTATATTCCATCCCGGTTCCCACAAAAGGAGAACGAGGCTGAATCAGCGGAACAGCCTGACGCTGCATGTTCGCACCCATCAATGCACGGTTGGAGTCATCATTTTCCAAGAAGGGAATACATGCGGTCGCTACTGCAACCACCTGTTTCGGTGATACATCCATGTAATCGACCTTGTCAACTGAAACTTCCAGGTTTTCACTTTGCAGACGAGCCATAACCAGCTCTTCAGCAAAAGTACCGTCATCATTCAGTTTTGAGTTTGCCTGAGCAACAATGTAATGGTCTTCCGTGTCGGCAGTTAAGTAATCTACTTCGCTGGTTACTTTACTGGTTGCCCGGTCCACACGACGATAGGGTGTTTCAATAAAACCAAATTTGTTCACTTTGGCATAACTTGACAAACTGTTGATCAAGCCGATGTTCGGACCTTCCGGCGTTTCAATCGGACACATACGACCATAGTGGGAATAGTGAACGTCCCGAACTTCATAACCGGCACGATCCCGGGTCAGTCCGCCAGGTCCCAACGCAGAAAGACGACGTTTATGTGTCAGCTCACCTAATGGATTCGTTTGATCCATAAACTGCGACAACTGAGAAGAACCGAAAAATTCTTTAATGCTTGCCACTACCGGACGAATATTAATCAACTGCTGCGGTGTCAGAGTTTCTGTATCCTGAATGGACATTCTTTCTCGAACCACACGCTCCATACGAGCCAAACCAATACGGAACTGATTCTGTAACAGCTCACCGACTGAACGGATACGACGATTTCCCAAATGGTCAATATCATCCACATTACCGATGTCTTCCATCAAATTAAAGAAATAGCTCATAGATGCTACGATATCAGCAGGACGCACGGTTTTCACTTTATCGCCCGGATAGCCGTTGCCAATAACATTTACAATGCGCTCAGGATCTTTTGGTGACTGCACCTTAACTACCTGAACAGTCATTGGCTCAGTCACAACACCATCTTCACTTGGATAATACGTAACACTGTTTAACCCATTGTCGATATGCTCACCCAATGTATCCATCACCTGATGCGTTAAAACTGTTCCTTTTTCAACAAGGATTTCACCAGTTTCTGCATCAATCAGCGTTTCTGCCAGTGTTAAATTCAGCAGACGTGTTTTCAAATCCAGTTTTTTATTTACTTTGTAACGACCCACGTTTGCAAGATCATAACGTTTTGGATCAAAGAAACGAGCTGTCAGTAAATTACGTGAGCTGTCAGCCGTTTTAGGCTCGCCCGGACGCAGACGCTCGTAGATATCTTTCAATCCTTCTTCTGTACGAGAATCACTTGCATTTTTATGCAGATCTTTTTCAATTGTATTTCTAAGTCCTTCGCTTTCGCCAAAAATTTCAAAAATTGTATCATCTGAACCAAAGCCCAGCGCACGAACTAGAACAGTCAAAGGAATTTTACGGGTACGGTCGATTCGGACATACGAAATATCTTTCGCATCAGTTTCCATTTCCAGCCATGCACCGCGGTTCGGAATAACGGTTGAACCGAAGCCTTCTTTTCCGTTTTTATCTACTTTCCCATGGAAATAAACACCAGGAGAACGCACAAGCTGAGAAACGATAACTCGTTCCGCACCATTGATAATAAATGTTCCCATCTCAGTCATCAGTGGAAAATCACCAAAGAAAACTTCCTGAGATTTAATTTCTCCAGTCTCACGATTTGTCAAACGCAGTGTAACATGTATCGGAGCAGAATAATTCGCATCATGTGCACGGGCTTCTTCTACCGTATACTTAGGTTCTTTCAATTCATAGTCTACAAATTCCAGGGACAGATTTCCTTGAAAATCTTCAATTGGCAGAATATCCTCAAACATTTCACGTAACCCTTCATCTAAAAACCACTGATAAGAGTCTGTTTGGATCTCGATTAAATTTGGTAACTCCAACACTTCACTGATACGCGCGAAACTTCTACGTTCGCGATGCTTTCCGTATTTTACTACGTGTCCAGCCAAGCTCTTCACCCCTCTAGATATAAGTCTGTCAAAACTCTACCCAAAATGATTTCATTTACGTTACAAATATTGTTTTTACGTAACAAAAAGCATTTTTTGCGGTTTTTAGGCAAAAAAAAACCAAAAATAGAACATACACATAATTAAAAAAATCAAGTGTTTCTACTTTTGTTTCCCTATTTAAAACCGAAACGGACAATATTTCGTTTCTGCCTTATCATTTTTATAGATAGTTTTTGCATCTACATATTCTACTTCTTTCTATAGTAAAAGTCAAGAGCTGGATGGTAATCTTCTTAGAATAGTTCCTTGAATAATAAGACGAAATCATTCGTCTGTAACGGTCACTTCTCATTTATCCAAAACTATTCTTTTCTTTGCTAAAAAGTCTTGGAAAAAATTGTCTTAATCGTCAGAAAATTCTAAATACCGGTTGACTTTTTCCTTATCTCTATTTATACTAAAAACAATTCAATCTTGCGAAGGAGCTTTTTTATGAATAAATTATCCGTTCACGCACAATTGAATAGTTACTACTTTAGCTATTTTAGATAGGTTTGTATTCATACTTTCATGGATACAAACGGCAAACTCGTTTTTGTATCTATGATGGCTAGAGCGCTTTGTATTGAACAAACAGCCGCGTAGACGATATTTCTAAGTGGCTAGACTATAAAAGTATCTTTTTACTCTTATCATCTATATCCATTTAGGCAATGTTGTCTGAATGGATTTTTTTGTTCTATCAGATAGATAAAAGAAAATGGAGGAGAACAATAATGAAAAAGAAATTAATTGGTTTAAGTATACTAACAGCTGCGGCATTTACCTTGGGAGCCTGCGGAAGCGGTGCGACAGATTCCGGATCAGGCAGCAGCGAAAATAAAGATACTGTTACTGTTGGTGTTTTGCAGCCCGTAGAACACGGCTCTTTAGATGCTGCTTATGAAGGCTTCAAGGAGGGGCTGGCGGAAAACGGTTATACAGAAGGAGAAAACATCACATTTGAGTACAGCAATGCTCAAAATGATCAGGCTCAGCTGAAAAGCATGAGTGAAAAACTGGTAAAAGGAAACCCAGATTTATTATTGGGAATCGGTACTCCGGCAGCACAATCATTATTAAACGAAACAACAGAGATTCCAATGGTCATCACCGCTGTTACTGATCCAGTGGATGCAAAATTAGTCGCTTCACTTGAAGAACCCGGCGGCAACGTCACTGGAACAACTGATATGGTTTCTATCGATAAGCAGATCGAATTATTATTAAGTATCGTACCTGATGCTGAAACAATCGGTATTATGTATAACGCGGGAGAACCAAACTCTAAAATTCAGGCAGATTTAGCCGAAGAAGCATTAACTAAAGCCGGCGTAAAAACAAAAGTTCTGACTGCCAATTCTACAAATGATGTGCAGCAGGTAACAACAAGTCTGGCAAAAGATGTTGACGGCATTTATATCCCGACAGATAACACCTTTGCCTCTGCTTCTGCAGTAATCGGAGATGTGGCAAAAGAATTAAAAGTGCCGATCGTTCCTGCATCTACTGACCAGGTAACTGAAGGCGGATTGGCAACAATCGGTATTGATTACCGTTCTCTCGGAAAACAAACAGGGGAAATGGCTGCTAAAATCCTAAAGGGCGAAGCTGAACCTGCAAGCATGCCTGTGGAAAGCGCATCTGAGCTGGAATTAGTCATTAACGAAGAGATGGCAAAAGCTCTGGGAATTGACCCTGACAGTATTAAGGCACCTAAATAATAACAAAATCGGAAGCCTGTAGCGTCTGTAATATACATGAAGCAGCCTCTGCAGGTTCCAGGCGATACACCTACACAATTTACTTGAAAGAAGCTGATTTTTTTTGATATCCAATCTGATAACTATTTTCCTTTCTTCCTCAGCTCAGGGACTCTTGTGGTCTTTGTTGGCAATCGGTGTTTTTCTTACTTACCGTATTTTGGACATCGCTGATTTAACAACGGAAGGAAGCTTTCCTTTAGGCGGTGCAGCAGCTGCTGTCACCTTAACAAAAGACATGGACTCTTGGCCTGCTTTCCTGCAGCCTGTATTTGAGAGCCATCCGCTGGTACTCCCTGTTACAGCTCTTATCTTTGCTTTTATTTCAGGAGCATTAGCCGGTTTTGTTTCAGGCATTCTCCACACAAAACTAAAAATTCCTGCATTGCTTGCCGGAATTATTACGATGACAGGACTTTACAGTATTAACTCCCGCATCATGGGTGCGCCTAATATTTCACTGCTGGGTACACAGACCATTTTCACTCAGGCTCAGGCAATGGGCATGAATAAAGTTTACAGTGTCATTTTTGTTGGACTGATCGTGGTTATTCTGGTTATAGCATTACTGACATTATTCTTTAAAACTGAAATTGGATTGGCGACACGGTCAACCGGCGACAATATTGAAATGAGTCAGGCGAACGGCATCAATACGGACCGGATGAAAACTATCGGCTATATGCTTTCCAATGGCTGTATTGCCATGTCAGGTGCTCTTCTAGTGCAAAATAACAACTTTGCTGACTTAAACTCAGGAATCGGTACAATTGTTATTGGTCTGGCTTCAATTATTATTGCTGAAGTGTTATTCAAAAACAAACCGCTGATGTTCCGCATGATTACGATTGTAATTGGTGCAGTTGTGTACCGATTTATCCTAGCCTGCGTGTTGGAACTGAATGTAGATGCAGCAGATCTTAAACTGTTTTCGGCTATTATTCTGGTCATCTGTCTATCTTCACCGCTTATTCAGAAAAAACTGAAATTACCTAAGAAAAGAGGGGTCCGCTAATGTCAGCTGTATTGACCATCGAGAACCTTCATCAGTATTTTGAACGGGGAACTGTCAATGAAAATCATGTACTGAAAGGGATTAACTTAACCATTAACAAAGGCGAATTCATTACGATTATCGGCGGAAACGGCGCCGGAAAATCCACCTTGCTTAACAGCATTGCAGGAACACTTCCCATTGAAGAAGGAAGAATGGAAATGAACGGAAAAAATATTACCAAACAAAAAGTTGTAGTACGTTCCAGAGAAATCAGCCGAGTCTTCCAAGATCCCAAGATGGGAACAGCGGTGCGGTTAACTGTAGAAGAAAATATGGCTTTGGCAATGAAACGTGGACAAAAGCGCGGACTTGGCAGCGGCGTTCGTAAAAGCAACAGAGATTTCTTTAAGGAGCAGCTGGCTAAACTAAATCTTAATTTGGAAAATCGACTGACTGCTGAAATTGGACTGCTTTCAGGTGGACAGCGTCAGGCAATTACCTTGCTGATGGCTACACTTATTCGTCCTGAATTGATTTTACTGGATGAACACACAGCAGCTCTAGATCCAAAAACCTCGATTACTGTTATGGAGCTGACTGACAAATTGATTAAAGAACAGCAGCTGACTGCTTTCATGGTTACCCATAACATGGAAGATGCTATTCGTTACGGCAACCGTCTAATTATGCTTCATCAGGGTTCTATTGTTGTCGATATTGACGAAGAAAAGAAAAAAGATTTGACCGTCAATGAGCTGATGGACATGTTCCATAAAAACAGCGGAACAGAATTAAAGGATGATCAGCTGCTGTTGGTTTGATAAACATATTAAAAAGAAGCAAAGCCTTTTTTTCAGGTTTTGCTTCTTCTTTTATCATCCATTCGTCAGGAAATCCAAAATATCCCAACCGCTGGATGTTGCTCCTCTGTATAGTTCTGTATAGCCGCACTGTGCACAACTGATTGTGATAAACTTCTTATTCTGAACATCAAAAATCTTGGCAAAATTTCCTCCCGTTGCCTGAAACTGATCTGAAACATAATGTGTGTGTCCGCATTTCTCACAGATGTATTGCTTTTTTTCCATTTCTTCTTCCTCATTTCTTTTATCCATGCTCAAATTATATCAAATCCGCACAGCTGATACATACATCTAAGGAATGAATTTTTACTTCTTTTTTCTCCATCTCCAATTGTTTTCTATGCTATTATTAACAGGAAGAACATTTCAAATAATCTGTAAGCATAAACTATACATTTATCGAATAGAGAGGTAAACCCATGTCAACAAGAAGCAATGTTTTAACACTACTGATGGAAAAAGCCCCTAACTTCATCTCCGGAGAAGAGATGGCACAGCAGCTGTCTGTTTCAAGAACTGCTATATGGAAAGCCGTAAATGAATTAAAAAAGGAAGGACATCTCATCAACAGCGGTACCAATAAAGGCTATCAGTATCAGCCTTCTGATATTCTATCAGCTGAAGGAATTCAACTTCATCTAGCACCAGATCTGCCAAAGCTTTCCATCAAAATTCTGGAGGGATCAGCCTCCACCATGGATGATGCCAAGCTATCAGCGATACTGGGAGAACCTGCCAATACTTTGATCGTCGCAGACACTCAGGAAGCACCAAAAGGACGGTTCGGACGACCGTTTTTCGCTAAAAAAGGCGGCGGTATCTATATGAGTATTCTTCTCCGTCCAAATCAAGTGTTCGAAGAGATGGCTCAATATACGACAATTATGGCGGTTGCCATTGCCGAAGCAATTGAGGAACTGACCGATCAGATCACTGAAATAAAGTGGGTGAATGATCTATATATTAATGGAAAAAAAGTCTGCGGCATTCTTTCCGAAGCAATTAGTGACGTTGAATCTGGTCAAATCACTACTATAATCATTGGAATGGGTATTAATTTCTCCATCAGACAGGAGGAATTCCCTGAAGAGATTCAACAGAAAGCAACCTCTCTCTTCAGCAGTTCTCTGCCGACAATTACCAGAAATGAACTAATTTCAGCAATCTGGAACCATTTCTATACCATACTCAACGAAGATAATCTTGAGTATATGGAACGTTACCGAAAAAAATCATTTGTCCTTGGCAAGGAAGTCACGTTTGTTCAGAACAATCAGGAATACCAGGGATATGCAGCAACCATTAATAATCGAGGAGAACTAATTGTGCAGCTGCATGACGGCTCTGAAAAAATTCTTTCTTCCGGTGAAATAAGTTTAAAAAAAATCCAGAGCTGATTAATCAGCTCTGGATTTTTTCAAGTATAATTGTCAACAACAATCCTAAGATATAGCTGCCGTTAAAAATAATTAAATTATTGATGGAATGCCGGAAGCTTTTTGGCTCTGGCAGTTCTTTTCGAAACTGCAGCAGATTCTTGCGGATTTTTGGAAATGCGGCAAGAACAATTAAAATCGGCCAATGGAAAATTCCGAAAACAAACCCCAGCAAGATCACTGCGTAGCAGGACAGCATCAGCAGCTGAAACAATAAAGCTCCCTGCTTTCTGCCAATATAATAAACCAGCGTATAGCGATGATTTTCAATATCTGTATCAAGATCCCTCAAATTATTTGCCAGCATAATATTCGCAATTGTCAATACTAACGGCAAAGAGGCCCAAACAATTGCCAGAACCTGCCAGAAATTTCCGTCCAGAGAAAACGTTCCTTTATCGAAATCCACAGCCAGATAAAAAGGCGGATGTTCCGTTGTGTTTAAATAGACTACTATTGCAAAAATACCTAACCCCATTGTTATGCCGCTGAAAATTTCCCCCAACGGCATTCGAGATAATGGAACAGGTCCAAAAGTATAGAAAATTCCTATTAAGCAGCAGATTCCGCCCATAATCAGAAGCATCCAGCCGGTCTGAACAGCCAGTGTCACTCCAATAACTGCTGCAAAACCTATCATACCGAAAATCATGTTCCGTACCAGCGTTGGAGAAATACCTGACCTGCCGATAATATTTTGCTTGTATTTATAAGTCTCAGATTTTGCCTTCTGATAATCCATATAGTTATTGATTGCTGTTGTAGCCATATCAAAAACAATCATACCTACAAAAAACAGTAGTGTATGCATAAGCGAAAACTGGTGAAAATAAGTAATTGAGAACAACACACCTACTACAAATGGAAATAAGCTGGCCAATTTTGTGCGAATCTCCACAACTTCTAAAAACACTTTTAGCGACATTTTTTCTGCTCCTTATTCTAGTTCTGAATTGTTCCCCATAGTATAACCTGAGTCTTCTCCCAGTTCAAAGTTTCCTTCAATATCTTCGCTGATATAAACCTTATCATCCTTCGTAACAAAAACAGCATCTACATCTTCCAAACTTTCAACGTATTCCAAGCCCTTTTTCACACCCATTGAAAAGACCGCTGTAGAAAGACCGTCACCATCAATTGATTTTTTAGTGATAATAGTGACTCCTGCAATATCATTATCAAAGGGGTAGCCTGTTTCAGAATCAAATAAATGATGATAGGTTTCTCCGTTGACTTTTAAATATCTTTCATAAATACCGGAAGTAACTAACGTCATATTCCGCTCTTTTACAGTGCCAATTACCGTGTTTCTAGCTTTATTCGGGTCTTGTATCCCAACCGTCCAATCCTCGTCTTCACCTCTTGGGCTGTGCCCAAGAACATAAACATTTCCGCCCAAATCAACAATAGCTGTAGTCACATCATTATCTTCCATGACTTTAACCACTTCGTCTGTAATATATCCTTTAGCAATCGCACCCAGATCAAGTGCCATCCCTTTTTCTTCCAAATAAACAGTTTTTTCTTCATCATCCAAAATTACTTTATGGTAGTCGACAAATTTCAGTGCCTCATCAATCTCATCCTGGGAGGGTTTACGGGCATCATCAAAGCCAATATGCCACAGTTCTGTAATCGGACCGATTGCCATGTCAAAGCCGCCTTGTGAATCTTCACTGTATTCATACGCACGTTTTAACAAACTGTAAACATCATCAGAGACTTTTACCGGCTTAACGCCTGCATTCTTATTGACCTCATCAATCTCTGAACCTTCCTCATTTACTGTAATTTTATCACCAAGCTCCTTGATTCGATCAAAAGCCTCATCAAGTACAGCTTCTTTTCCATCATCATAAATTCTCAACTCTACATAGGTGCCCAATAGTAATTCCTTTTGTGAATAAGGCTCTTTATTCACCTTGGCTTCTTCTTTTTTACCGGTACCACAGCCTGTAACGATCACTAATAAAAAAACAAGAGCAACACCAGCCCATAATCTTTTGTTTCTCATACACTCTGCCTCCTGTATAACACTGTCTATAAGTTAACACTAAAACCATCTTCAAGTATAATGCAGTGTTTCTGATTTAACTAGTAAAATAATTTTTTTGACAAAAATGTTTTTTCACCTTGCACTGATATGAGAGATCCCCTCCAAGCTGAAGCCGTTTCTGAACTATATCCCCCAACTACCTATTTTGTCAGCTCCAGTTTCATCTTCTTTGTAATACTTACTAAAATCAGTTTGATTTATCTCTGCTGATCATATTAATTTTTGCACGTTTTTCAAAAACAACAAAACACTGCTATTTTCTATTCAGCAGTATGTAAACATAAAGCAAAATTGAAGCCATCTAAAGTTTTCTATTTTATTTATATGTATACCAAATACATGCAGACAGCTTGTATCACAACACACCGTCTTCATTTTTCCGAAGTCTTCCTATTTATATGTGAATCTTGTAATCAAGAATCCGATAAAACTTTATGTTCATTTTTTATAACAGACTTTTTCCGTTAAGAAAGGCAGCCAAAGAGATAGATTCTCTCTGGCTGCCAGAATCGTATGCTGCTCATTTAGAAATTATTTTTTCATTACAATGTTGTCAACGATGATTTCAGCAGTGTCGCCTTTTTCAGCAGCATTGATTAATTGTTCAGCATAAATTACAAAGCTGTGATAGCTGTGAGTTGCGCCTGATACTACATCCATATCAGCAGGAGTTCCATCCTCTTCACCCATAGCTTTAACAAACGCCTCATTGAATGCAGGAATGAATGCTTCTGGATTAGTACCAGCTTTTTCTTTCATGCTTTCATTGTAGTCAGCATTATCTTTTTTAGATTCGCCATCGTCATTTACGTTGTCATAATTTGACTCTGTAATTTTCCCATCTTTTACAACCATAGAGAATTCTGTATGGTATCCATTAGAGTTATTTTTTTCTTTCAACGTATATGTGCCGTCTTTAAGGTCAGCACCATTATCGATTTCAATTGTATCTGTATTTCCAGCCTGAGCTGCTTGAATCAATTGTTGTGCATAGTTTTGGAATGAATCAAATGAATGCGTTGCACCTGATACTACATCAATACTTGATGGAGATTGTTTGGCAACCAGCTCTTCATTAAATTTAGGAATAAACTCTTCAGGGTTTGTACCTGCTTTATCTTTCATATTTTTGTTGTAGTCAGCATCATCAACTTTTGATTTGCCGTCTTCATTCACGTTGTCATAGTTAGACTCTGTAATTTTTCCATCTTTTACAGTAATTTCAAAAGACACACGGTAACCATTAGAGTAATTCTTTTCTTCTAATTTATACGTGCCATCCTGTAAATCAGCTCCTGCCTCTTTCACTGCTTCAGTTGAGGATTCTTCAGTTGCAGCCGAAGTTTCTGATGTTGCAGTACTTGATGATGAAGCTCCAGTATCTTTATTGTCTGATCCGCAAGCTGCCAATACTAATGTTGACAACGCAATAGCTGTAAAGCCTTTTACAAATTTTGCTGTTCTCATTTTTTGGTCCACCTTTTCATTTTTTATACTACTTTCCTAGTTGTAAAAACTAGTCACAACAAAAGATTGTGATTTAATTAACATTCTAACTAATTCCCCATCTATGTCAATATCCGGACGAAATAAAAGCAAATATTTATCAGTTTTTCACAAGTTTCTAATGTAAATTCGCTTATTTCTCAAAATCTGTGAATTGTTATTAGACAAATGACTAAAGTCGCTATATAATTAAACACGATTGCGAAATTATGATCAATATTATACTTTTATTATGGTTAAGGAGCGGATTATCAATGACAAAGCAAAAAATTGTCGTTGTAGGTGCGGGTTATGCTGGAGTTTCAGCAACTAAATTTTTAGCAAAAAAATTGAAAAAGGACGATGTTGAGATCACATTGATCGATCGTCATTCTTACCACACTATGATGACAGAATTGCACGAAGTAGCAGGAGGACGTGTAGAACCAACAGCTATTCAATACGACTTGCAGCGGTTATTCTCACGTAAAAAGAATGTTCATCTAGTTACAGATACAGTCACTGGAATTGATAAAGACAACAAAATTGTCAAAACAAAATTAGGATCTTACGAGTTCGATCAACTGATTATCGGTATGGGAGGAGAACCAAACGATTTTGGCACTCCCGGTGTTAAAGAAAACGGCTTTACTCTGTGGTCATTTGAGGACTCTTTGAAAATTCGTGAACATATTGAAGCAACAGTAGAAAAAGCTGCCATCGAACCAGATTCTGAAGTTCGTAAAGCAATGCTGACCTTTGTTGTCTGCGGTTCAGGATTTACAGGAATTGAAATGATTGGCGAGCTGATTGACTGGAAAGATCGTCTGGCAAAAGATTCAAAACTTGATCCAAGTGAATTTACTTTAATGGTAGTTGAAGCAATGCCGACTATCCTTAATATGCTGACTCGTAATGATGCAGCCAAGGCAGAACGCTACATGGAGAAAAAACAGGTAAAACTACTGAAAAGCTCTCCTATCGTTGAAGTTGCAGCAGATCACATTAAATTAGAAGACGGCTCAGAAGTACCAACACACACACTGATTTGGACAGCAGGTGTAAAAGCAACTTCTGATGCTGCTGATTTCGGTTTGGAAGCTGCCCGCGGAAATCGTTTGATCGCTAACGAATACATGCAGGCAAAAGGATACGAAGATAAAAATATTTATATCATTGGAGATTTGGTGTATTACGAAGAATTCCCTGATACTCCGACACCGCAAATCGTTCAGGCTGCTGAACAAACTGGTCATACTGCTGCTGCAAACATTGTAGCAAGCATTAAAGGCGGAGAAAAACATAAATTTAAAGGGAATTATCAAGGCTTCATGGTTTCAATTGGTGCAAAATGGGGTGTGGCGAATCTTTTTGACAAGATTCATCTGAGCGGCTTCCTTGCTATCATCATGAAACATATTGTCAACTTGAAGTATTTCTTTGATATTCGTTCAGGATACTACATGTTCCAGTATATGATGCATGAATTCTTCCACATTAAAGATGATCGAAATGTTACCAGAGGACATTCTTCACGTTATGGAAATGTCTTATGGAGTGTTCCCCTGCGTATTTTCTACGGAATGATGTGGCTGGTGGAATCAATGAAAAAAATTGTCGGTACCGGTGATTATCTGAACCCAAGTACTTGGTTTGGTGAAGGATCATGGTTCACTGACAAAGTTGTCTTCCCATTCCCTTGGCTTCAGGAACAAGTAACATCCGGAGCTTCAGAAGTAGCTGAAGCAACAACGGCAGCCAGCGGAGCAGCTGATACAGCTGCGGAGGCAGTGACTCAAACAGCTCATTTTGGTCTGAGCTATGCATATGGTGAAGAACCAATGATGGTCTTTGAGCACATGCCAAAATGGTTCGAAAGCGTAATGAAATTCATGATGCCGAATCAGGAAGTGGCATTGTTCTTCCAAAAATTCATGACAATTGTTGAAGTATTAATTGCTTTGGCACTAATTGCAGGTTTATTCACTTGGTTATCAAGTGCAGTTACAATTGGTTTAGTTGGAGCTTTCTGTCTATCAGGAATGTTTTACTGGGTAAACATCTGGTTTATTTTCGTTGCTCTTGCTTTGATGAACGGTTCCGGTCGGGCAATTGGGCTGGACCGCTGGGTAATTCCTTGGCTGCAGCGTAAACTGGGTAAATGGTGGTACGGTACACCGAAATCAAGATACGGCACCAAATAGAGGATGGTAACGATTGAAAGTTCTAGGGGATCAGCCTAGAACTTTCTTTTCACTTATACAATTTACTGCATACATTCTTCTTTCAATAAAAATAAGGAAAGCCGCATACAATACCTAGGTGCTAAGAACCTCGGATTCTCGCACCTAAAACTGGATTCTGTTTACAAACCCGTCATTCACCGCAGCGAGCAGTCTTTAATCTCTTTATCCGCTGCCTGAAACGAATGATTAAGTATTTTTATTATGTAGCTGAAAAAGCCGAAGAAGCTAAAACAGGCTGGGATATCTAAGCTTATTTTACTGATCGGATGACAGTTGAAGCAAAAAAGTCAGCTTACGATGATTTAACTGCAGAAAATTGGGACTGTGACAAAAGTATGTCTGAGATCCCTAAAACCGAATAAACGGTGTTCCAAAGCCCCTCCATGCTTCGAGGATCGGAACGAAGTGAGAACCGTAGACGCAGAAGCTGTCTCTTCGGAAATAAGTCGAACTATACTGAAAATATGAGTAGCTATTTTCGTATATTCCGACTTATTTCTTGAGACAGAACACTTCTGTCACAACCTCGAATAATGAGGACTGATTTTTATCAACCTTTTAACTGGCTAATTGAAGAATTAGCACACTAACTTTAAGTTTATTCCTATTGAAAAAATAAGATTTAGATTATCATTAATAAAAGAGACAGAGACTGTATATCTAAGGAGGAGAATTATGAACGTAAAAGACTTCATCAAAAAAAGCTACTTACGTCCCTGGGATGTTATTATTATTATTATTTTAGCAGTCAGTTCTTTTCTCCCTCTGGTTGTATTCGGTATACAAAGCAATGAAGACGTTACCTTGCAGGCTGTTTTAAAAGTTGATGGCAAAATAGTCAAAACATTTGATTTGAAGGAAGGAACTCCTTCTTATACATATAAATACGAAGATCCTGACGGGGATTATAACCTGATAGAAGTGGACGGCAGCAGGATACGAATAAAAGAAGCAAACTGCGGTGATTTGGCTTGTGTCCGCCGTGGCTGGATTTCAAAACCTGGAGAAACACCAATCGCCTGCCTGCCGCATAATTTATTTATTACAGTCGAAGCTTCAGACGGAAATGAGGACGGCAGTCTGATTTACTAAGATTGCCGGAAAAATATATGACGAAATTACAAAAAGAAATTTATATTTCCATGCTGGTTGCGCAAGGTGTGATTATTTCTCTATTGGAAAACATGATCCCCTACCCTTTTTCTTTTGCTCCCGGAGCAAAGCTGGGGCTGGCGAACCTAATCACAATTATTGCGATTTTTACGATGAAGAGAAATCAGGTATTGTTTTTAATTTGTATGCGCCTTGTTTTATCCACGCTTCTAGGTGGAACGCTTTCCACGTTCTTTTACAGTGCAAGCGGAGCTTTACTCAGCTACTTGGGAATGATTCTGGTCAAGCAGCTTGGTCCTAAACGCGTCAGCATCATCGGAATCAGTGCTGTTGGCGGTTTCCTGCATAATGTCGGACAACTTTTTACAACGTCATTTTTTGCTCAGTCATGGGCTCCAATGCTCTATCTGCCATTTCTGTCATTTTTTGGATTACTGTCAGGGATCGCCATTGGCATCGCAGCAAATTACTTATTAAAACATGTGCAGACTCTTCGCAAATTTCAATTGGATTACGAACAGAGCACGAAACAAAAATGGGAGATTTTTTAAAACGAACTGAAGGAGCTATTCTATGAAGATCCATCAAATGTGGGAACCCTATCCCTCTTTAGCTAAAGAACTGGAAACTACGCTGTCTTTAATGGAGAGGAATATTCAAATAAAAAATGAAGAGATCGAGCAGGCGATCTTATCTATGATTCGTTCGGGGGGAAAGCTGCTAAGACCGGCATATCAGCTGCTGTTTTCTCAATTCGGAAAAGAAGAAAATCAAGAACGGGCAGTCGCCTTGGCTGCGTCCCTTGAAATGCTGCATACTGCGACACTGATTCACGATGATATTGTTGACGAAGCGGATATCCGCAGAAACCTGCCGACAATACGCTCACAATTCGGTAATCAAACTGCTGTTTATGCTGGAGACTATCTTCTGATTTGCTGTTTTAAGCTTTTAGCTGACTACTCCTCTTCACTGAAAAGTATTCAGTTGAACTCCTTAAGTATCGATAAAATTCTGTCAGGAGAATTGGGACAGATGGATACTCGATATGACACAGAAATGACTGTTGATCAATACATTGAAAATATCTCTGGAAAAACTGCCGAACTTTTTGCCCTAAGCTGCTTTATTGGTGCCTATGAAAGCGGCTGTTCACTTCAGTTTGCCAATAAATGCAAAGAGATTGGCAAAAATATTGGGTTGGCATTTCAAATTATTGATGACATCCTTGACTACACACAGTCTTCTTCACATATAGGAAAACCTGTTCTGGAAGACATGAAACAAGGTGTTTATTCACTACCGCTGCTCTATGCACTGAAGAAAAACAAAAAAGAACTGCTGCCATACTTGAAGAAAAAAGATCAATTATCCGCAGAAGATACACAAGCCGTGTATCAGCTTGTACATACGTCTGGCGGTGTAAAGAAAGCACAACAGCTTGCTGACGCCTATACAAAAAAAGCACTGAAAAGCATTCAGAAACTACCTGATACAGAAAAACAGACAAAAAGAATACTACTGGAAATTACGGAGAAAATCTTGGTGCGGACATCATAAGAAAAATACTTTTATAACTGAAAGAGACCCAATTGGAAGTTTAGATATTGAAGTGACCCCAAAAAGTTAGACTTTTTGGGGTCACTTCATATAACTTTCGATTGAGCCTTTTTTAGTTAACATTCATTGGTTCTATGTCAGTACAACTTTCATATTCCAGTATTGGTACGAATATTTGAATATGAAAGGTTTCAGGATTGACAATTCTAATACTCGTACCATAGTAAATGTCACCATCCAGAATTATCTTGGATACTGCATTACTTTGTTTTTTATTGAGACAACAATTATCTCATCGTAACAAATTCTTCTGCTCCTGTTGGATGAATAGCAACTGTATTGTCAAAATCCTTCTTTGTTGCCCCCATTTTTATTGCAACCGCAAAGCCCTGCAGCATCTCATCAACACCTAGGCCAATTGCATGCAGACCGACAATCTTTTCGTCGTTGCCGACACAGATCATTTTTATATCAGATTTTTGACGGTATTCACCCAAAGCAAAATACATTGGAGTAAAGCTGGATGTATAAAGTTTTATTTGGTCCTGACCATATTTTTCTACTGCTTCTCGCTCAGTAAGTCCTACTGTTCCAATAGTTGGATGCGTAAATACCACAGTAGGAATGGTCTCATAGTCCAGGTGTTCATCTGTCTTACCGTTAAAAATACGCTCTGACAACCGTCTGCCCGCAGCGATTGCAACCGGAGTCAGATCAATTTTGCCAATCACATCTCCAACAGCATAGATCCCCTTCTGAGTTGTATTCTGATATTTATCTACTTTAACGTACCCTTTTTCGTCCAGTTCAATAGAAGTATTTTCTAATCCCAATTGATCCGTATTGGGCTCTCTGCCTGTTCCAAAAAGAACACAGTCAGTTATAATCGTCTGCCCATTTTCAAAAGCTATTTCCAGCTCTCCTGAATCTTTCTTTTCAATAAATTTAGGCACAGAATTAGGATACAGCTTCATCCCATCTGCTTCATAGTGCTCAACCACTTTTGAAGAAAGCATTTCATCAAAACTGCGTAAAGGGTGATCTTTTCTGAATGCCCAGTGAACCTCGCTGCCCAAGCCAAGTACTGTTCCAGCAAGTTCAGCGGCAATATATCCTGCACCCACCACCACTATATGTCTAGGTAATTCTTCCAAAGCGAAAAATCCATTGGAATCAATGGCATATTCTTCTCCGGGAATTCCTAATTTACTCGGACGTCCGCCTGTTGCGATCAAAATATTGGGTGCTGTATATCTTTCACCACCTGCTTTAATTATTTGCTTATCAACAAAGACGCCATATTCTTTTATACGCTCTACATGATTACTGTCCAATCCACGTTGATAAGCGGTGTGCAGAAATTCAATATATTTTTCACGATGCTGAACCAGCTGATAAAAATCAAATGAACGCAAGGCTACATCAAAACCGTAGCCCGCTGCATCCCGAGTCATCATTTCCATCATGCTGCTGGCCTGCCACATCACTTTTTTCGGTACGCAGCCGACATTTACACAAGTTCCGCCAATCGCTCCGCCTTCCAGCAGCAGTACCTTTGCTCCGTGCATACCGGCGCGATTTGCAGAAGCAATACCGCCGCTTCCGCCGCCAATCACAATATAATCATATTCTTTAACCATTTTTTATCCTCCTCTGCTTAAGAAAAAGGGGTCTGTATGTCTGAGATCCCTAAAACCGAATAAACGGTGTTCCAGAAGTTGTCTCTTCGAAAATAAGTCGGACTATACTGAAAATATGAGTAGCTATTTTCGTATAGTCCGACTTATTGACATAAATCACTACGATTGACTCGTCAGAGTAGATGATGCATGTTACCTACCTGGTTCTTGAGACAGAACACTTCTGTCACAACCTCTTGATACCGAATAATCGGTCTTCCAGTCTTTATATGCCTCTGCGGTTATCTATCTCTTTGTATATGGAATAAATTCTGACAAAATTTCCCATCGGAGCACTGCATACCATTCTGATAACCGACTTTCTATTACGGAAAAATTCTTGTATCTACAAGTCTCACTACACTTCGTTTCGATCTCATCAATTTCTAAATGGTAAAGCCACTAAGAATCGAAGGACCATGTTTGATTTTCAATATAAACGCGTCTATTTGGAAAAGCGTCAGCATATCTTACAATGACCATAGGATATATGACGAGCATTCGAAAAAGTGTAGAAGCAAGCTCTTGTGGGTAAGAATTTACAAAAATTCTTACCATAACTGCTTCTGCGATTACTCGTCGCATGGAGAAGCTTTGGGACAACCTCACCATAATTCACCTAAAATACAATAATTATATCTACTGACCCCAGCATATTCTCTTATTTCTTTTTCCGAATCATATCTCCAACTGAAACCGGCTGAGCAACAGGCATCGTAACAAGCATCATTGGATTCGGTGCCCTATCAATTGACTCACCATCTTCATTGTACATTACTTCCACCGTTTGATAGAAATGATTGAACCCCGGGCCATAAAATTCGATCTCATCTCCTACACTGAAGTGATTACGTTGTCGAATTGTCGCTGTTTTTGTTTCGGAATCATAGCCCATTACTTCACCAATAAACTTATATTCAGGAATTTTTCGGCGCGGGCCAAACAACTGCTCTTCTTCACTGGGGGTATGATAATAAAATCCTGTGGAAAGCTCCCTTTGTGCAACTTTCCATAGCTCATCCACCCATTCCTGTTTGCATTCATAATTTTCGGGGTCTTCCATATAGGAATCCACCGCCTTTTTATATACATTCGCAACAGTAGACACATAATGAATAGACTTCATGCGTCCTTCGATTTTAAAACTGTCTACACCATTCTCAATCAGCTCTGGAATATGCTCAATCATGGTCATATCCACCGCACTCATTGAAAATTCTTCTTCAACTGCACCGCTCTTGGTCAGACTTCGACGTTCTGTGCCAAAGGGCATATCATACAAATCATATTTCCAGCGGCAAGACTGTGAACAGCCGCCTCTGTTTGCGTCTCTCATTGACATATGATTCGACAGAGTGCAGCGTCCTGAATAAGAAATGCACATCGCTCCATGAATAAATGCTTCAATTTCCACATCTGTATTTTTACGAATTTCAGCAACTTCTGCCATGGATACTTCCCGAGCCAGAACTACACGCTCCAGCCCTTCATTTTTCCAAAATTCTAGTGTCTCATAATTTGTAGCGGAAGCCTGTGTTGAAAGATGGATCGGCAATCCGGGAGCCTCTTCTGCACATATCTCAATTAATGCCGGATCGGAAACAATTACCGCAGAGATTCCCAAGTCTCTAAGCTCACGGAAAAACTCTCCAGCTCCTTCTTCATTTCCTTCGTGGGTGACCATATTTGCTGCCACATACACTTTGGCATTGTATTCTCCGGCAAAAGCCACACCCTCCTGCATCTCTTCATAGGTGAAATTACCGGCACGGCTTCTGAGCCCATACGCATTTCCACCGATATATACAGCATCCGCTCCATAACGGATTGCAACTTTTAATTTTTCCAGCGTCCCGGCTGGTGCCAGCACCTCGGGACGCTTCAATGTTCGTTCTTTTTCCATCTTCCTCTGTTCCTCATTTCTCTTAATCTTAATAATTAATTTGACTGCTGTGTTTCTGCTGATCGCTCTGTGAATGGTCAGTTAGCTATGTGCTTTATTGTGAATCCTTTAATTACGCTGACTGCAATTGTTTTATCTGATAGCATCCGGGTCTAAGTGGAAAAAGCCTTCATCAAGTCCCCTGTTTTCAGGATGAAGTTGCTGAATTTGTTCCTGTATCTGTTCAGCCTTCTCTATTGTCCAGTTTCCGTTTTCTAAACCTTCTTTCGCCTCTACAAACAGCTTTGCAACCTTAACAAAATTTTCTCCCGGGGCATAAATTCCATCCAGCTTCCATGTTTTGTACCCATAGTCATATAATTTATCCAGCTCTAGTATCATACTGATGTCATTATCTGCAAAAATATGCGTACCATGACTATCTTCATAAATCGAATAGTGGGTTTCTTCTTTTTTAGGTTCGGATAAAAACAAGCCCCGCTCTTTCCCTTTTTCTTCTGAAGCCTGAATATAATTGTAATAGTTCTGCAAAAGAGGCCGTTTAGATTGGTGGATACAAGTTGCACCATATACCAAAACCTCCGCAGGAACCAATAACTGTTCCGACATATTCATCATCTCTTCAAAAGGAACTTCACGAGCCAGAACTGCACCTGCAGCTCCTCTTTTTGCCCAGAAATTAATCTGTCTCGAGCTGGTAACCATTGTTTCCCCATCATAAATAAATGGAATATCGATTTTTTCTTTCTGCAGCGTGTAAATCACACCCGGATCACCGACAGTCAGCTGGTCAACCCCTATTTCTGCCAGAAAGTGCAAATACTCAGGAATATGCTTCATCTTATCCGGATGCATAATTCCATTAACTGCTGCTATCAGGCGCTTTCCAGCGGTATGTGCCAATTCTGTAATTTCTTTTTGTTCCTCCCGTGAAAACGAAGCCGGCAGTCTCAACCCGAATGTCTCCTCACCAATATATAATGTATCCACGCCTGCTTTCAACAGTAACTCCGCCTGTTCAACAGACTCTGCTGTTGCTATAATTTCAATCATTTTGCTGCCTCCTTCAACGACTGTTTCATAGTATCACAGGTTCACAAACTTTCCAATAGAGCTCGGCGTTTTCTTCCTCTTTTCACAAAGAATTTTAAATTGCCGGAAAAACGTATATACATAAATCCTCTATATTTCCCTGAAAACTTTCCAACCTTTAAATACTGGTATTGATTCTATCCGCTCAGAAAAAAGCCGAAATAAGAGATTGTTCCCCTTAATCCAGCTTATTTCTCCAGATAAAACAGTTAACTTCTGCTCCATCTGTTTTTATTCTTAAATTGTTTGCAATTCTTTCTTTTCTTTCGGGGCTTTCACATTTAACGTAATTTTTCCTTTGCTTGCACCAATCGTTAATTTATCACCCAAGTGCACCTGACCAGACAGCAACGCTTCACTTAAGCGATCTTCCACTTCTTTCTGCAGTGCCCGACGGATAGGTCTTGCACCATATTCAGGATCAAAGCCGACTTTTCCGATGGCATCGATTGCAGCAGCAGTAATCTTCAGATAAACATCCTGCTCAGCCATTCGGGTAATAATCGCCTTACTCATAATTTTAACGATTTTGTGAATCTCCTCCTGATCCAGCGAACGGAAAACGATTGTTTCGTCAATCCGATTCAGGAATTCCGGACGGAATGCTTTCTTAAGCTCTTCCAAAATTCGTTTCTGCATAGCATTGTGGTCTTTTGTCAAATCAGCTACATTAAAACCTACATTTTTTTCTTCACGGATAGCTGTTGCACCAATATTTGATGTCATAATCAAAATGGTATTTCTAAAATCAACTTTTCTGCCTTTTGAATCAGTCAAGTGCCCATCATCCAGGACCTGAAGCAAAATGTTGAAAACATCAGGATGGGCCTTTTCCACTTCATCCAGAAGAATTACTGAGTAAGGTTTCTGGCGAATTTTTTCTGTCAGCTGGCCGCCCTCTTCATAACCTACATAGCCTGGAGGCGAACCGATTAAACGACTGGTACTGTATTTTTCCATGAACTCGGACATATCTACTCGAATTAGGGCATCCTCACTGCCGAACATTGTCTCAGCCAGAGCTTTTGCCAGCTCAGTCTTACCAACTCCAGTTGGGCCTAAAAACATGAATGAACCAATTGGACGGTTTGGATCTTTTAACCCGCTTCTTGCTCTTCTAATTGCCCTTGAAACAGCACGCACTGCATCATCCTGTCCCACAACCCGATGATGAAGAATAGCTTCCAACTCCATCAGCCGCTCGCTTTCCTTTTTCTCCAGCTGCTGTAAAGGTACCCCTGTCCATTGAGAAACTACCGAAGCAACATCTTCTTCCGTCACCTTATTCGTATAGCCGGACGCTTCTTTTTGTTCAAGAAGCAGCAGGTTTTCTAGTTTTTGCATCAGTTTTTTCTCTTTTTGGCGCAGACGGGCTGCACTTTCAAAGGATTGCTCCTGAATGGCTTCTTCCTTTTCATCTGCCAGTTCCTGAATCTCACTGCGAAGCGCATTGACTGCGGACGGTTCATCTGTCAAATCCAAACGGACTTTGGCAGCAGATTCATCCATCAAATCAATTGCCTTATCCGGTAATTGACGCGAATTAATATAACGAACAGATAATTGAACTGCTGCATGCAGTGCACCATCTGTAATTTCCACGCCATGATGTGCTTCATATCTGGAACGCAGTCCCTTTAAGATTTCAACTGCTTCTTCCGGTGTGGGTTCATCAACAAGAACACGGGCAAACCGTCTTTCCAAAGCAGAGTCTTTTTCAATATACTTCTGATACTCATCTAATGTTGTTGCCCCAATTGTCTGTAATTCTCCACGAGCTAAAGCAGGTTTTAAGATGTTAGATGCATCAATTGCTCCTTCTGCTCCTCCGGCACCAATCAAGGTATGCAGCTCATCAATAAATAGAATAACCTGACCATCCTGATAGATTTCATCAATTACTTTTTTCAGTCGATCTTCAAATTCACCGCGATATTTTGTTCCAGCTACCAGTGCGCCCATATCAAGCATCATCAGCCGTTTATCCTGCATCGTCTGAGGAACTTCCCCGTTCACAATTTTTTGAGCTAATCCTTCTGCAATTGCCGTTTTACCAACTCCGGGCTCACCGACCAGCACTGGATTGTTTTTTGTACGTCGACTCAAAATCTGAATAAGCCTTCTCACTTCACTTGATCGCCCAACAACTGGATCAAGAGTGTTTTCTCTCGCCAGCTTCGTTAAATCTCTCGCCAATGAATCAAGAGTCGGAGTTCCGCCTTTTTGAACCGATCCGCCTTTTTGATTTTTTCGCTTGTTGCCGGACATGGCCATCTGCGGATCATTGATTCCGATTTTTTTCATTAGCAGCTGGCGAATTTTAACCAGACTTAAGCCTAGATTTACCAGAATTCGTGAAGCTAGAATATCTTCATCTCTTAACAAACCCAGCAGTAAATGCTCCGTACCAATATTTGGAGCACCCAACCGCTTTGCTTCTTCACCTGAGTAAGCAAAAATTTGTTTTGAACGAGGAGAATAAGGTAAATAGATACCTTTGGGATAAGATTTTACAACCCCATAACCTACCAGATGTTCAATTTCTTCTCTCACTTCATTTTTATCAACATTTAACTGGCGCAGTGTTTTTCCTGCAATTCCATTCGATTCAATGATCAACGCCAACAGCAAATGCTCTGAACCTACCGACTGATGCCGAAAATATTTTGCTTCTTCCTGTGCAATAGCTAAAACAGCCTTGGCACTTTCTGTAAATAACTCATCCATAGTTTATTCCTCCTCATAGCTCAGACGTTCCAAAAAAGAACACATTAACTGAGCCCGTAAAAATTCTTCATTTGCACCAAATTTTCCCAGCACATTTTTTCCTAAAGCGGCAAGCATAATATTTCCTTCCCGTTTTGTAATAACTTCTTCCTCATATAATTTCTGCACAAAAGTCAGTGCATCTTTCTCTGACAGCTGATCACCGATAAATTTTTCAATCTGATCCAACAGTTGTGTACTGTCTGACAAATGAACCTTAGCAATCCGAATATATCCGCCTCCGCCCCGCTTACTTTCAACCGCATAACCACGCTGAATCGTAAAACGAGTGTTTATTACATAATTTATCTGGGAGGGAACACAGTTAAACAAGTTAGCCATTTCTGCACGACGAATTTCAATTTTATTGCTTTCCTCTAAAATCTTTTTCAAATACGCCTCAATCAAATCAGAAGTGTTCTGATTATTCATCATATCCATCCTTCTCCCTTGACTATTACTGACCATAATTATATCGAATTTGAAACAGTAAATAAAGAAGAAAGCTTATACTTTACTGAAAATAAAGCTTTTCCTGACAAATTATTTTCTCTGTTGACTGTGGAGTTTACTTCAATGTTATGATAAATGCAAGGAGGATTTACTATGAAGACTATGTGGACAATTAATGAAGCGGCTAAAATGACCCATTTATCAAAGGACACAATCCGTTACTACGAAAAAGAAAAACTGATTTTTCCTGAAAGAAAAGATAATAATTACAGATTCTACTCCCAAAATGATTTGTTAAAATTAAAATACATTGTTGTTATGAAATACGCTCATTTCTCACTAAAAGAAATCAAAGCCTTTCTAATTCTTTTTGATCAGGAGCTATCAGAAGCATGCAACTTGGAAGGTCAGGAGCTTCTAAAAAAGAAAATCACTGATCTGGAAAAAACCATTGTACATTATCAGTCAATTCTGGATCTTTTAAAACAGATTCCTTACCCGGAAAATTTTCAGGAGCTACTCAAGTATTGGCAAAAGAACAATGCTGTTCATTTTTTAGATCATTTTATTGAGGCTGTTTTTGAAGAGATTAAGGAGGAAGCTGATGAAAATTATTAGGTACCCACAGACATACTCACTTCAACTGATTACTATGCCCAGGATATTTCCAATAAACTGTTATATTATCCTGGAAAACGATTTCTGCACACTGATTGACTGCAGCAAAAACGGACAAGCGAAGTCCATCATTAAAGCCCTTGAAGAAACCGATTTGCCATTAAAATACATCGTCATTACCCATGCTCACTCGGATCATACAGGGGACCTCACCAAAATAAAAGATCATTTCCCCCAAGCAAAAATATGTATTGGCAGAAAAGAATTTGAGGATAGTTCTAATCATGTAAAAAATATAAATATGCCGGTTCAGCCAGATCTTCTGCTGGATGAATGCAGCAGCATCGGCTCTTTGTCAATATATGAAACACCCGGTCATACTAACGGTTCTATCTCTTTAATTGATAGACGAAATGATTCTGCCTATGTTGGGGACCTTCTTCAGACAAGGGGAGGACTGGCAATTTCAGGTGATACACGCTGGCTCTTTCCATTCCCTGCGTTGGCAACGAACAATAGAAAGGAAGCAATTCAATCTGTAAAAAAATTAACCCAACAGACTCAGCTGAAACAAATTTTTTGCGGACACGGAGCAGCGGTTACTTATAATGAAGCGATATTCGAATCGATTATTCAGCGGGCAGAAAACAACCTGTAATTTGGCTTTTTTTAAACTAACAATATGAAAGGATTTAGCCTCTGAACAAGAAAAATATAAGGAGAGATTGTGGCATTCATATGTCCTGAACCCTTAAGAGCGAATAAACAGTCTTCCAGTCTTTATATTAATGGCTTCTCTTTCTGGAATGAATACTCGCTAATTCATTTGACTATCATACGTATATCCTTCTACTAAAAAATCTGACAAAAGTGGAACTGACAACTTGAGGCGAACAATAACTGCTTCGAGGATCAGAACGGAATCCTTCAAGGGACTGTGACAAAAGTATGTCTGAGATCCTTAAAACCGAATAAACGGTGTTCCAGTCTTTGTATGATTCGAGCATTCGAAGAAGCGTAGGAGCAAGTTCATACATGCCCCCCCAGACATGCTTCGAGGATCGGAACGAAGTCCTTCAATTCTTAATGGCTTTGCCATTTAGAAAGTGATGAGATCGAAACGAAGTATAGTGCAGTGAAAAATATAGACATAGAAGCAACAAGCTTTTTGTTACCTGCGGTTACTGGGTACATTTTAGAACCTTCCAGTGCAACGAGTAATCTCAGGAGCAATGTTTGTATGTCTCAAATAACCGTCAAAGAAATTTCTTTGACAATAAGATGAAATTTTTGATAATTACTATTTTATAAAAAATAGGTGTTTTATCGTGGAACACTCATTTCAATTCAAGTCATAGTACAAGGGCTTCTCCAATTACTCGAAGCATAGCAGAATGTCTTCTGCCAACTTTTTGAACCGAAGCCTTTTTTCCTTGCTGTCATTTTCAAAGATAATGTCAATCAACTGATCTTTCCACAACCCAATCATTATATTTTCATTGATTTTCTTTTTTGTCTCTTTCTGACTCTGATTTAAATGACTCATCATATCCTGAACCATGTTGTAAACAAACCCTCAGGCTAAAAAATTTTGATAGACACAAATCGAGCTTCTGCCCGAAACCTGTTCCATTTTTAATTTGTTTTTTATTATCTGCCAGAGTTTCTCGATTTCCCAGTACTTATTATAGAGTTCAAGAATTTATTCTCTCATGATTGTTGCTGGAAGATTAGTCATAAATGCATTCATTTGACCATTTTCCAATGGAATTGGAATCATATTAATCATTCTTCCCATATTCACTTCAAAATCCTTTGCCAGTTCAGGCTCACCCATTTCATTGTCCTCAAACATAAATACGTAACAGTAACCATTGATCTCCTCCTCGATCTGTAAAACAAAACGTTCACTGATTTTTGAAACTAATACAGAAAATCATTGAACTAACAGTGTTTAGAAGTGTATTTCATTTGTTTAGAAGACAGCTTCTATAACTATTGATATAATAGAGTTTTTAGTGAAAAATAGGTAAATTCAAAATTGTATTCTTATTGATTTACCCAGACTTTTGAATTATTGTAGAGATAAGGTACTTTTATGGAGGTAATTTATGATTACTATTAAAGGAATTGCAAAAGAAGCCGGAGTTTCAAAAAGTACAGTTTCCCGCTATCTCAATAACGGCTATGTAAGTAAAGAAACTGCTGAAAAAATTGAAAAAATTATACAAAAACATAATTATAGTCCAAACGAATTCGCCCGTAATCTAAAATCACAGAAAAGTAATTTTACAGGTGTCATCTTACCACGAATTAATTCTCCATCAGCTATCAGCACTTTAGTTGGTCTTGAGCGGAAAGAGCGTGAGTATGGCCGCCAGCTGTTGATGGTTAATACAGAGTTAAATATAAATCGGGAAATTGAGAGTTTACATAATCTGGAACAGAATAAAGTTGCCGGTATTATCTTAATGGCAACAGCTATTACTGAAAGGCATATAGAAACAATTAAGACTTTAAAAGTACCAGTTTTGGTTTTAGGGCAAGAAGATGAACGAATTACTTCTTTAACTCATGATAATTATCAGGCGGGTATATATTTAGCTGAAGGCTTACTTCAATTTGGACATCAGAAGATTGTTTACGTGGGAGTTACTGAACAGGATATCGAGGTTGGTGTGAAAAGAAAAGCAGGAGTAATTGCCGGGTTCTCTCAACTAAAGGGAACACAGCTCACTTTTCTGGAGACAGGTTTTGAAGTGGAAGATGCATTTCATCTGGGATATGAAGAGCTTCAAGCTCCACAGGGAAGTCTTTATATTGCGGCTACAGATAATATAGCCATTGGTTTGATGAAAGCGGCACACAGGCTGGGAATAACTATAGGAGAAACCGTTTCAGTTGCCGGCTTTGGGGGGTATTCTATTGGAGACTATGTTTATCCATCTTTAACTACCATTGACTTACATCATGAGAGGTTGGGGGCACTTGCTTCAGATTGTATGGAAAAGCTGATTTATCGAGAAACAATAGACTCTATTCCTGAAATTCCTATAGACTTGTTGTATCGGGATAGTGTCGGTTATTTTAAAAATAAATAGATGGATCAGAAGCGATAAGCAACTGCAGGAGAAACTGCGTTGCTTATCGCTTAAAAATTTTGATTGACATATTAATGAAAAGCAGTTATTCTGATGAAAAAGGGAACGGTTCCATACGTTTGAACTGAATGTGGGAACGGTTCCTTATCAAGGAGGAAGAAAGATGGAAAATCGTGAGATTGCAAAAGCAGTTATTGAAGCAATAGGTGGGCCAGGAAATGTCAGAAGCACAGCTCATTGTGCAACACGTTTAAGGCTTATGGTGAATGATGAATCGTTGATTAATAAAGAAAAGGTGGAGTCAATTGACAAGGTAAAGGGAGCATTTTTTAATTCGGGACAGTATCAAATTATTTTTGGAACAGGAACGGTAAATAAAATTTATGATGAAATAACTAAATTAGAGGGCAATGAATCATCAAAGATTGAAATGAAAGATGAAACTGCTGAATCCAGAAATTGGTTCCAGCAAATGTTAAGAACTTTTGGGGATGTTTTTGTACCGATTATTCCTGTTTTAGTTGCAACCGGTTTGTTTATGGGCTTGAGAGGGTTATTGACACAACCCCAGGTACTGGCTGTTTTGGGTACAACACCTGAATCAATTAATCCAAATTTTTTATTATATACACAAATTTTAACAGATACAGCCTTTGCCTTTTTACCAGCATTAATTGCCTGGTCAACATTTAAGGTATTTGGAGGAAGTCCTGTTATTGGGATTGTTTTGGGTCTGATGCTGGTAAATCCAGTTCTGCCTAACGCATATGCAATAGCCGATGGATCAGCTGCCCCTCTCATAATAGCAGGCTTTATTCCAATTGTGGGTTATCAGGGGACTGTTTTACCTGCATTTATTGCCGGTGTTCTGGGCGCTAAATTTGAAAAATCGTTAAGAAAAGTAATTCCTGATACATTGGATCTTTTAGTAACACCAGTTCTTACATTACTAGTAATGAGTCTGCTGTCTTTAATGATTATAGGACCGATTTTCCATTCAATGGAAACAGTGGTTTTGAATGCTACTGAGTGGATTTTAGATTTGCCATTTGGTTTGGCAGGATTAATAATCGGATTCTCCCACCAGCTAATTGTAGTAACAGGAATCCATCATATTTTTAATTTCTTAGAAGTACAGCTGTTGGCAAATACAGGTGCTAATCCATTTAATGCGATTATAACCTGTGCAATAGCAGCACAGGGGGGAGCAACTCTGGCTGTAGCTGTTAAAACCAACTCTTCTAAATTAAAAGCTTTGGCGTTTCCATCCGCTTTATCTGCATTTTTGGGGATTACTGAGCCAGCTATTTTTGGTGTGAATCTTCGTTATGTAAAACCGTTTATCATGGGACTGATAGGAGGGGCAGCAGGTGGTTTTACAGCAAGCTTAATGAGCTTAGCCGGAACAGGCATGTCAATAACTGTAATTCCGGGAACATTGCTTTATTTAAATGGTCAATTAATTCAGTATGTATTGGCTAATTTGGTTTCAATAGGAGTTGCCTTTGCATTAACTTACATGTTTGGATATAGTGATAAATTAAGAGAAGAAAAGTTGGGGGTGTTGAATTTTTGGATGAACAAACTGAAAAAATAGACTATTCATTAGGCTATCATATTTTCCCAAAGAAAGGATTATTAAATGATCCAAATGGTTTAATCAAATTTAAAGGATTCTACCATGTGTTTTATCAGCTAAACCCTCAAAATACAACACATGAAAATAAATGCTGGGGGCATGCTTATTCAGTTGATTTAATTCATTGGCAACAAGCGGAAATCGCTCTGTTCCCTGACAAATGGTTTGATAAAGATGGTGTTTATTCGGGAAGTGCAGTTGAATATCAGGAAAAATTATATGTGTTTTATACAGGAAATGTGATTGATGCTGCCGGAATAAATCTCAGTTATCAATGTATGGCTGTATCAGAGGATGGTTTTACATTTAGAAAAATTGGACCGATTTTCCCTCACCCTAAAGGCTACACACGTCATGTTCGTGATCCGAAGGTTTGGTACGATCCTGAACAACAGGGCTGGTACCTGTTATTGGGTGCTCAAACCAATGAAAAACAAGGAGAAGCATTAGTCTACTTTTCCAAAGACTTAATTGAGTGGGAGGGACCTAGACTATTTCTGAGAGCCGGTGATGAACGTATCCTTGAACAAAACGGGTATATGTGGGAATGTCCTGATTTGCTTCACTTTGAGGAGCAGGATATCTTTATTTATTCACCTCAAGGAATTGAAGAAGGTGACATACACTATAAAAATTTGAATCAGACTGTTTATCGTAGTGGAAAATTTGAAAACGGCATATTTTCAACAGACATGGACATGCGCGAGATTGACTGGGGATTTGATTATTATGCTCCTCAAAGCTTTAAAGCAGATGGGCGAGTACTTTCTTTGGGCTGGATGGGCTCAATGTTTCCTGAACAGGAGACAACGGTACCTACGATAGAAGAGGGGTGGCTGCATATGCTGACAATTCCCAGAGAGCTGACGGTTAAAGACGATCACTTGATTCAGCGACCAGTTGCAGAGTTGCAGCAGCTAAGAACTGCAGAAACAAAATTTAATGTTCAAAATGAAATCTTTACATTTCCAAATTGCCGATTAGAGCTGCTTTCAGAAAATTATCAGGGGTTCTCAAACTTTTCTTATTGTATAAATGACAATCTATATTTTAACTATGATGCATCCGAAAAAAAGGTACAGTTAAACCGTTTAAATTGGTTCAATGGAGAGATTGAAGTTAGGGAACTAATTCTGGATGAGCCTCTATACCAG